>CAYPYF010000058.1:0-16594 GCA_964414675.1 uncultured Dehalococcoidaceae bacterium | reverse complement strand
GACGCGGAGTAGGGACGTCGGTTACAGCAAGACCAGGGCGAGCACGATCACCACGACGATGCTGGCGATGATCGCTCCGGTGACGAGCGCATTGGAACGGCCCCCCGACACCTCGTCCGGCGACTCGCCGAGATCGTCCTCGGAGGGCATGCGCTTGAAGTTGCTCGGATCTTCGGTGCGCCGATCTCGGGTGCCCGGAGCATCTTCGGAGGGCGGTTCGTTCTGAATCACGGTGGCTCCCGTCGCGTCACGCCGACGGTACGGGCAGGTCCGTAGCGGAACAGTCGCCGGGACCGCCCGGCGCCTTGCGTGACCGATACAGCGTGCCAGACCAGGACGCCCTCGCTCCTCGGTCGCGCCTACTGCGCCCACCCGGGCCAGAACCCGAAGTCGATGCGGTTCCAGTCCGGGTGCCCCATCGCCGGCGAGTACGCGCCGAGGTCCACGCCGTTCACCGCGAGCTGCACCTGCTTGCCGTTGTCGGTCGCGACCTGGATGCGCTCCGCCGCGTCCCACGCCTGGCGCTGGCCACGGCGGAGCGTCCCGTCGAACTCGACGACGCCGTCCACCGTCACCCGCACCTGCGCGTCCTCAAGCGTCGCGAGACCCACCGTCACGCGCCCGGCGGGCGGCGCCACTGTCGGCGGCTCCAGCGGGTTCACCGTCGTCGCCTCAGCGTCGGGCGCCGAGGCAGGAGGGGCTCCGGGATCGATGTCGTCCAGCAGAAACGCCGCGCCACCGAACCCGGCCAGGAGCACCGCCGCCGCGATCGGCAGCCAGAGCCGCAGTCGTGGGCCGCTCGATGGCACCGGCGGCGCGGGACGCCGAGGTGTCTCGATGACATCCTCCGCCCAGTCCTCGCCGTCCCCGTCCCACTCGTCGTCCCAGGCGCCGGCGGTCGTGGCAGCACTGGTCGCCCATCCCTCCTCGGGCAGGGCTGCAGTGGTGCGCGGTGTGGCTCGCTCAGGGGCGACGGCGCCACGGAGGTCGGCGCGAAGCGCCCGGAACGCCGTCATCAGGAAGAGGTACAGCAGCACCACCGCGCCCACGCGGAGGCCCAGCAGCACCACCGGCCAGGTCTCGGCGTCCATCTCAACCTCGATCATCACGGTGGCCAGCCCGGATCCACCATATGACGGCAAGGCCGACGCGGGACACCGATCGGCGGCTCGGGTACGTTGGAAGGTGTCCGCGAGCATCGCACGAGGGGTCTGCGATGACCGGCGGCGTCACGAGGTGCACTGAATGACCGCACGCCGGCACGCCGGGCCCGCGTACTCCGCGGGCGATTCGCTGCTCCTCCTCCTCATCCCGTCGACGCTGATCGTCCTCGTGCCCTCGCTCGTCCTGATGGCCACCGAGCGCCGGCCGTCGACTGATATGCTCGCCGCCTTCGTGCTCGTCGCGAGCCTCCCGATGGCGACGCCGTCTCTGCTGCGGCTCCTCGGGCGGCGCTGGGACCCGTTCATCCTCTCGCCCGCCTGGGTGCTGTGTGCGCTCGGCCTCGGCGTGATCGCGCGCGTCCAGCCGGACCTCGTCACCACGCAGGTGCTCTGGATCGCCGCCGGGTGGGCTGCGTTCGTCACGCTGGTCGGCTTCCCGCCGCTGCTGCCGTGGCTCCTCCGGTTCCGCTACGCGCTCCTCGGAGGCGGCCTCGCCCTCATCCTCCTCACGCTCGTCGCCGGCGAGGACGTCACCGGCGAGGGCGCGCGGCTCTGGCTGCGCCTCGGCCCCGTCGGCATCCAGCCCGCGGAGGTCGTCCGTGTCCTCCTCGTCGCGTTCATCGCCGGGCACCTCGCGCTCCGCACGCCGGCACCGAACGTCGAGGATGCGGCCTCCCGCGACGAGCAGCACGAGCGCGCCTCGATGAGTTCGCTGACACGTGACTGGCTTCCGCTGATCGCGATGTTCGGACTCACCGTCGTCGCCGTCCTTGCGCAACGCGACTTCGGCCCGGCCCTGATCTTCGGGACCTCGCTCGTGGGCCTCCTCTACGTCGCGACCGGTCGCCGTCGTTATGTCGCGCTCGCCGTCGTCGCCGCCCTCGTCGGGTTCGCCCTCGTCTACCTCGTCTCCGCCCGGATCGAGGCGCGCGTGGACGTCTGGCTGGACCCGTGGTCAGACCCGCGTGGTTCGGGCTACCAGTCCCTGCAGGCCCTGGGCGGGTTCGTCTTCGGCGGCGTCTTCGGCACAGGTCCCGGCTACGGCTACCCCGGGCTGATCCCGGCGGCCCACACGGACTACCCCCTCGCGGTCATCGGCGAGGAGTGGGGGCTCGTGGGTTCATTGGTCGTCGTCGCCCTCTACGGCCTCCTCACCGTGCACACCCTCGCGAGGGCCCGCGCGACGCGGCTGGCGTTCAACCAGCTGCTCATGGCGGGACTCGCGATCAGCCTCGCCGCGCAGGTGCTCATCGTGTTCGGCGGGGTGCTCCGCATCCTGCCGCTCACCGGCCTGACGAGCCCGTTTCTCTCCTACGGCGGCTCGTCGATGGTGATGGGCTGGGTGATGCTCGCACTCATCGTCGTCGCCTCATCGCCGCAGCGCGTCGCGGGCGAGCCCGAACTGGCCGAGGTCGGGCCGACGCCGATCGGCGCCGCGCCGCGGCTGCGCTACGTCGGCTTCTCCATCCTCGGAGGCTTCGCGGCGCTCGCCGTCGTCCTCGGCTACTGGCAGGTGGCACGCCCCGACCTCACGACCGACCCCGCCGTTGCCGGTGAGCGCCACCGCGTCGAGGAGAACCGGATCCAGCGCGGCGACATCCTCGACCGCCACGGGCGCCCCCTTGCCGTCACGGAGATCGGCCCGGACGGTGAACCGCGACGCGTCTATCTCGACGAGGGCGGCGTGCACACGCTCGGCTATGTCTCCGCGCTCGGCGGGGCGAGCGGGGTCGAGGCCGCAGCCGCCGACCAACTCCTCGGACGCGACAGCCCCAGCCTGCAGGACATCTGGGACGACCTCCTCCACAGGTCGCGTTCCGGCGACCCCGTGCAACTCACCATCGACCTCGACATCCAGCGGGCAGCGGAAGCGGCGCTGGAGGGCGCGACCGGCGCCGTCGTCGCCCTCGACCCGCACACCGGCGAAGTCCTCGCGATGGCCAGCACGCCCACCTTCAACGCCAACTTCACCCCCGAGGAGTGGGACGAGCTCCGCACCGCCGAGGGCAGCCCGCTCCTGAACCGCGCCACGCAGGGCCTCTACACCCCCGGCTCCACGTTCAAGACCGTCACGCTCGCCGCCGCGCTCGAGGCGGGTCTCGTCACGCCGGACACCCCCGCCGAGTGCCCCGCAGAGGTCTTCATCGACGGCGTCCGCGTCACCTCGCAGAACGAGCCGCCCGGACGCACCACACGCACCGTCGCCGATGCCTACGCGTACTCCTGCAACACCTACTTCGCCCAGCTCGGCATCGAGGTCGGCGAGGAGCGTTTCCGCGACATGGCGCGTGCGCTCGGGCTGTCTGAGGCGGTGCCGTTCACGCTTCCCACGAGCAGGGGCCGCCTCAGCACCACCCCCGGATTCCTCGGCACCCAGGCCGGCCTCGCCGCGTCCGCCTTCGGCCAGGGCGAGCTGCAGATCAGCCCGCTGCACCTCGCCCTCCTCGCCGGCTTCGCCGTGAACGACGGCGTCGTCCAGCGGCCGCACCTGATCCTCTCCGAGGCGCCCGAGGAATGGCGTCGCGCCCTCTCGCCCGCCGCGGCGGCGGACCTCGCCGCCATGATGCGCTACAGCGTGGACGCCGGCTGGGCCTCGACCGTCGCGATCGAGGGCGTGACTGTCGGCGGCAAGACCGGCTCCGCCGAGGTCATCGTGGAGGAGAACCCGCACGCGCTCTTCATCGCGTACGCGGAACACGAGGGCCGTGCGATCGCCGTGGCGGCCATCAAGGAGTTCGCCGGCTCCGGCTCTCAGCAGGCCGGCCCCGTCGCGAAAGCCGTGATCGAGGCGTGGCTCGCGGCGAAGCCCTAGTCCGAAGCCCTAGTCCACCCTGTCAGGTGCCTCGGACGCGTCGCGCACGATCAGTCGCGCCGAGCGGTTGCGCGTGACGTACGACCACGCCCACTGCGTGAGGACCAGCGCGCGGTTCTCAAACTCCGTCACCTGGAGGAGGTGGACGAACAGCCAGCCCAGCCAGCCCGCCAGGCCCGAGAGGCGCAGTCGGCCCCGCGACAGCACCGCGAACCCGCGTCCGACGGTCGCCATGCTCCCCCGGTCGCGATAGCGGAACGGTGCGACGCGTTCGCTGCGCAGACTCGCCAGGATCGCCCTCGCCGCGTACTGGCCTTGCTGGATGGCCACGGGGGCCAGTCCCGGCAACGGCCGCCCATCAGGCCCCGCCACGGCGGCCATGTCGCCGATCACGTACACGGGCCGTCCCGGCAGGGTGAGATCGGTGCCGACGGCGATCCGTCCGCCGCGGTCCAGTTCGGTGCCGCTCGCCTCCGCCAGCCGCTCGGCGAGTGATGCAGCACGGACGCCGGCCGCCCAGATCACGGTACTCGCAGCAATCCGCTCCGGTGGCTCGCCGGCCCCCGGCGTGTCAGCGCCCCCGCGAGCGCGCTCCACGGAGAGCGCGCCCTCCTGCACGTCCGTGACCATCGTCCCGAGGCGCACCTCGACTTGGTGGCGTTCGAGTTCGGCCTGGGCCTTGCGCGCCAGTCCGGCCGGATACGACGGGAGGACCTGCCCGGCTGCCTCGATCAGGATGACCCTCGCCGACGCCGGGTCGATCCGGCGGAAGTCGCGGCGGAGGGTATCGCGGGCCAGCTCGGCGATCGCCCCCGCCATCTCGACGCCGGTCGGCCCGGCCCCCACGATCGCGAACGTCAGCAGCCCCGATCCGTCGAGCAGGCGTGCGGGCTGGAGTTCGGCCTCCTCGAACGCGCGCAGGATCTGCGCACGCAGGCGGGTCGCCCCGGCAATGTGCTTCAGCCCGGGCGCGTGAGTCTGCCACTCCTCATGCCCGAACCACGAGCTCTGCGAGCCCGCCGCCACGATCAGGTAGTCGTACGGCACCCGCTCTCCGGATGCGACGACCGCGTGCCCGTCGAGGTCGATCGACTCCACGTCTGCCATGAGCACCCGGGCGTTCGCCTGGCGACTCAGGATCTGGCGCAGCGGGACGGCGATGTTCGCCGGCGACAGCGCGCCCGTCGCGACCTGGTAGAGCAGTGGCTGGAACAGCTGGTGGTTCCGCCGGTCGATGAGCGTGACGTCCACCGCAGCGCCTCGAAGCGCCTTCGCCGCGGCCAGGCCGCCAAAGCCACCCCCCACGATTACGACGCGGGGTCGCCCAATCGGTGGGAGGGTCGGGTCTGGCGGACTCCCCATACCGGTCACTGGCGTCCATGCCGGCGCATCGCTCGCCGGGAACGACTCTCGGCTCGCCTCGTCGACGACATCGAACGCCTCAGCGTCGCTCACCGGCGGATCCGCGTCCGGCGCGTCCGGACATCGGACCCGAGGCGCCCTGCCGCCACCCGCTCGATGCAATGCCTGTCCATCGGACGACCACTCCCACCCGGCCGAGGACCTGGTCCATGACCCTGCACCCGAATGCTCGCCACTCCGACGGTCATCGGCCTGTTGGTCAGCGCGCAGCCGTCGCCCGCTGCTTCGCCCCCTCGATGAGCGCCATCGCCTCGCGGTTGAACGCGGGCAGGTCGTCGGGCTTCCGGCTGGTCACCCAGTTCCCGTCCACCCTGACCTCTTCGTCCACCCAGGTGCCCCCGGCATTCTCGATGTCGTCGCGGATCGTCGGATAGCTGGTGATCGTCTTGCCACCCACGAGCCCGGCAGAGACGAGGAGCCACGGCGCGTGGCAGATCGCCGCGACCACCTTCCCGGCCTCGTCGATCGCGCGTACGAACTCCTGCGCCGCCGGTTCGGCACGCAGGAAGTCGGCGTTCAGCGCGCCGCCCGGCAGGATCACCGCGTCGTACTCGTCGGGGTGCGCCTCCGCGAGTGTGCGGTCGACGTCCACGAGGATGCTCCGCTGATCGTGCTGCATCGCCTGCAACCGCCCGGCGCGAGGCGACACCACGTCCACCTGCGCGCCGGCGGCTCGGAGCGCCTCGACGGGCTCGGTGAGTTCGGACTCCTCGAAGTTGTTGGCGGACAGCACGGCCACACGCGCATTGCTCAGGTCAGGCATCTCGCATGTCCTCTCGGTGCAGCCGACACCGCGCCTGGACGTAGCGTAGCCAGCGAGGGCTTGCAGCCCTATCCACCACCTCGTGAGCGCCTTGCAACCGTGTGTCGGCTCGGGCCAGGGGCCGAGGTCGCTTCCGAGAGCCCGCGATCATCTACGCGTCGATCCCTCGGCGGACCGGACGCCCCGGTCTCGCGCGCGTGTGCTCGCCGAGGCGCACCACCGCCTGCCCGTTCACGAACACCCACGGGATGCCGATCGGCGTGCGCCGCGGGTCCTCGTACGTCGAAACTTCCGCGACCGTGTCCGGGTTGAACACGACGAGGTCGGCGATCGCGCCCTCGCGGACGAAGCCTCGACCCGGCAGGTCGAACTTCGTCGCCGGAAACCCGCTCATCTTCCAGATCGCGTCCTCCAGCGTGATGACGCCCTCCTCGCGTACGTACTTGCCGAGGATGCGCGGGTACGTCCCGTAGTGCCGGGGGTGTGGCCGCGACCCAAAGCCGAGGCCGTCCGTGCCGATCATCGTCGTCGGATGCGCCAGGATCGTGCGCACATCCGCCTCGTCCATCGCGAACTGCACCACGATCGTGCCCGTCCCGCCCTCATCGATGATCCGCTGCGCCGCCTGTTCGTCCGGGATGTCCCACTCGTCCGCGAGGTCGGCGACGGACTTCCCCTCCCACGCCGCGTTGTTCGGCACGGACGCGAGGAGGATGTCCGCACCCGCGATCGCGTCTGGCCCGGCGTCACCCACGCGCCCGTTCTGGACGAGCGCGAAGAGGCGCGTGCTCCCGGCCGTGTACGGGTACTGGTCGCAGGTCACGTCCTCGCCGCGCGCACGCGCCTCCTCGATCTGCGCGATCGAGTCGCGGACGCGACCCCAGTGCGCTCGGCCGCTGGCCTTGTGGTGCGAGATCTGCACCGGCACGCCCACGCGCCGCCCGATCTCCATCGCCTCCGCATGCGCCGCCAGCAGCGTTTCGCCCTCGCCCCGGACGTGGGACGCGTACAGTGCCCCGAACTCGGCGAGGGGCGCCGCCACCGCGACGATCTCGTCCATCGTCGAGTACCGGTCGGGCTCGTAGATCAGTCCGGTGGACATCCCGACTGCGCCCGCCTCCAGCGCCTCGCGCAGCCAGCGCTGCATCGTCGCGACCTCCTCGGAGGTCGCGGGGCGCTCCACCTTGCCGCTGCCCAGCGCGCCGGCACGCATCGTCCCGAACCCCACGAGGCTGGCGATGTTCTGCGACGGTGGATGGCTCGCGATCACGTCGAAGTAGCCGCCATACGAGTCCCACTCCGGGATCTCAACCCCGGCGATCTCCCCGAAGCGCCGGCTCGATTTCGCCGGGACGACGCCCGCTCCGCAGTTGCCATTGATCACCGTCGTGACGCCTTGCATCACCTTCCCCGTCACGTCCGGCTCCGCGAGCACCAGCGTGTCGTCGTGCGCGTGCACGTCGATGAACCCCGGCGCGATCGCGAGGCCCGAGGCGTCCACGACCTCCTCGGCGGTCGCGTCCTCCGGGATCGCGCCCACCGTCACCACTCGGTTGCCACGGACGCCGAGGTCAGCGGCGACGCCCGGAGCGCCGGATCCGTCGTAGACGGTGCCGCCCCGGATGATCACGTCGTACTGCTCGGGCATGTGCGCCTCCTTGCGTGCGGCGTGCTACTGGAGCATGCCTGCGGCCGCAATCGGCCAGACCGCCTCCACCACGCCGTCACGCACCGCGTAGAGGCGGCGGTGCAACAGCACCGTGGAGTCGGAGTAGTGCGGGACCATGGTCACCCGGTCGCCGGGTGCGACTTCGGCGTCGGCGGCCCGCTCGAGGATCGTGTGCTCCGCGTTCAGCTTCGCGACGGTCAGTCCCGGCGGCGAGACGACCAGCGGGATCCCGGTGTGCATCCCGGAAGCCTTCCACCCGGCATCCGCGATCGCGCGCCCCTCGACCGCCGTCGAGACCACCTGCGCGGTGAGGAACAGCGCCTGCCGGTGGCCCGGCACCTTCATCTGCTCGCCGTAGGACTGGTCCATCAGCACGCCACCACCGGCCTGCAGCTCCGTGAGCGCGCCGAGGACCGCCGCGATCCAGTAGTTGCCGGTGCCGCCGCCACTGACCACGCGCGGCTCGATGCCGGCGGCGCGAAGGTTCGCGATCGCCTGCTGGAGGATGTCCGCGGCGCGCGCGGACTCCGCCTCCTTGTCCTCGGGCTGCATGGCCATCACGTGGCCCTCGTAGCCCATGAGCCCGCGAAGGTGCACGCCCGGCAGGTCCAGCGCCAGTTGCGCGAGCTCGGGGGCGCGCTCCGGCGTCACCCCGCAGCGGTTCGCGCCCACGTTGATGTCCACGAGGACATCGAGGTCCACGCCGGCCCGCGCCGCCGCCGCGGAGATCTCGCGCAGGTTGCGCTCGTCGTCCACCGCGACGCAGAGCGTGGCGCGCGCCGCGAGGGCGACGAGTCGCGCGATCTTCAGCGGTCCGACGATCTCGTTCGCGATGAGGATGTTGGTGACGCCGCCCTGGACCATCACCTCGGCCTCGCCGACCTTCGCGCAGGTGATCCCGACAGCGCCGCCCGCGATCAGCCGCTTCGCGAGCTCGGGTGCCTTGCTCGCCTTCACGTGCGGACGCCAGTCGACGCCCTGCTCGCGCGTGATGCGCGCCATCGTCGCGATGTTGTGGTCGAGGGCGTCCAGGTCGACCCACAGCACCGGCGTATCGAGCGCGCTCACGGGCTGGCCGACGATCGGGTCGGTGGTCTCAATGGCGGTCATACGGGCCTCGATCCATCCGCGCCCAGATTCTACGGCGCGTACCCAACCCATCGGCCCGATTCAATGCGACGCAACCTCAGGCCGCCTGACTGACACTCCCGTCGCGCATAATGCGCGCGGAGGCTCGCGATGACAGACCAGACCGACACCCCCGACCCGCATCCCACGTTCGACCTTGAGGACTTCGTCCGCGTCGAGAGCAGCGACACGCCGGTCTTCGATGCCACCGGACGCTGGATGGCGTTCCGCAGCAATCGCAGCGGCGTCTGGCAGGCGTGGCTCTGCGACCTCGAATCGCTCGAGGTCACCCCGCTGACCGATACGGGCGGCGTGATCTACAGCCTCGCGATGCGCCCCGGCCACCGCGAGTTGCTGTACGTCGCGGACGACGGCGGCGACGAGCAGTTCCAGCTCCACCTGCTCGACCTCGACACCCGCGCCAGCCGGCCGCTCGCGTCGCGCCCGCGCGTGATCCACAACCGCGGCGCGTGGTCCGCCGATGGACGGCTGCTCTCCTACGCCTCGAACCTCCGCGAGCCCTCGGCGTTCGACCTGTATGTCCTCGATGTCGACAGCGGTGAGGAGCGCCTGCTCCTCCAGCACGACGGGATGCTGGAGGCTGGCCGCTTCTCCCCGGACGGCTCGCACGTCCTCTGTCGCGAGGTGAACCTGGAGTCCCCCGGCGACTCGATGCTTCTCCGCGTCCCGCTCGATGCGCGCGAGGCGCCGCAACCCCTGACCCCGCACGAGGACCTCTCGGAGTGGTTCGACGCCCGCGAACTGCCGGGCGGCGTGGTGATCGCCGTGACCAACGACGGCCGCGACTTCGCCGGCCTCCAGCGCATCGACCCCGCAACCGGCACCCGCGAGTACCTCGTCGAGCAAGACTGGGACGTCGAGGCGATGACGATGCCCACCGACGCGAGTCGCATCGCCGTGCTCATCAACGAGGACGGCGCCTCCCGCATCGAGGCGTGCGCGCTCACCGAGGATGGCCGCCTCGGCGATCCGATCGCCCTGCCACCGTTGCTCCCCGGCGCCGTCGCTACTGGCCTCACCTGGCGTCCGGGCGCCGGCAGCCTCATCTGCTCACTCGAGACGCCGAGGCACATCCCCGACATCTGGGAACTCACGCCGGGCGAGGATGCCCCACGACGTCTGACCACCGGCGACACGAGGGGGCTGACGATGGACGTGCTGCCCCTGCCTCGGGTGGTGCGGTACCCCTCGTTCGACGGGCGCGAGATCCCCGGGTTCCTCTACCTCCCGGAGCACCCGACCGTGGAGGGGCCGCTCCCCTGTCTCGTCCTCGTCCATGGCGGCCCCGAGATGCAGAGCCGCCCCCCGCTCTGGGCGAGGTACTCCGGCCCGCAGTACCTCCTCGCGCGTGGCGATGTCGCCCTCCTCGTCCCCAACGTCCGGGGCTCGACGGGCTACGGCAAGGAGTACAGCCACGCGGACGACGTCGAACTCCGCATGGACTCGGTCCGGGACCTCCTCGCCGCCCTCGACTGGCTCGTCGGCAGCGGCGAGGTCGACCCGGAACGCATCGGCATCATGGGTGGCTCCTACGGCGGTTTCATGGTGCTCGCCGCGATCACCGAGGCGCCCGAACGCTGGGCCGCCGCCATCGACCTCTACGGCATCGCTAACTTCGAGACGTTCCTGGAGCACACCGGCCCGTGGCGACGGAAGCACCGCGCCCGCGAGTACGGCACGGACCCCGAGTTCCTCCGTTCGATCTCGCCCATCCACCACGCGGACCGCATCCGCTGTCCCCTCCTCGTCTTCCAGGGCGACCACGACGTGCGCGTCCCGCCCGAGGAGTCGGAGCAGATCGTCGAGACCGTCCGACGCAACGAGGGCGATGTGGAGTACGTCGTCTACCCCGAGGAAGGCCACGGCTTCCACCGGGTCGCCCACCGCCTCGACCTCGCCCGTCGCGTCGTCGAGTTCGCGGAGCGCACGCTGATCGCCCCCGCGGGCGACTGAGGCTCGTGCGACGGTCGGGGCCTAGGGGAGTGCGGCGATTGCCGAGGTGATCGCGGTACGCAGGGCCTGGATGTCGTCCACGGCTTCCAGTCGCGATCCGTCGGCACGTCGGAGGAAGAACGTGTCGACCGTCGTCGTCCCGAGCGTCTCCACCTGTGCGAGATGGATGTCGAGTTCGAGGTACGCCATGGTGCGGGCGATCACGTAGAGGAGCCCCACGCGGTCGGCCGCGTTTACCTCCACCTTCGTGAAGTCGCTCGACGAGCGGTTGTCGACGTAGACGATCGTCGGCATGCGGGTGGCGACCGCCGTGCCGCCCCTGCCACGCCCGAAGATCACCTGCTCGTCGATCGTCAGCTCCCCGTCGAGGGCCTTCGCGATGTCGCCGCAGACGGCGTCCCACGGGGCCAGCGCGCCCTCCGTGCGGGACACCGAAAGCACGTCGATCGCGTACCCGGACGCCTTCGTGTGGATGGCGCCACCGAGGATGCTCACCTGGTGCGTCGCGAGCATCCCCGCGAGCGACGACAGGATCCCGGGACGGTCCGACGCGACGATCGTGATCTCGTCGGTCGCGCCTCGATGCGCATGCTCGACGGCCGTGTGACCACCCGCCCGCTCCACGAGGAGGATGTGGTCGCCGATCACGTGCGCCGGCGTCCGGGCGATATAGGACGGCGGCAGCTCCTCCAGGTGCGCGATCACCGCCTCGGTCGGCAGCCGCCCCTGCAGCGCCTTCACGACATCCTCGGAGGTCTGCGCTGACAGATGCGTGGGGCGGTCCTCGCGGAAGGTCACGCCGGCCTGGGGGGCTCGCACCTGGCGCGCCGCCAGCGGCGGAGCACACACAGGGCAGGCCCCCTGTGTGGAGACCGCACCCCCACAGGTCGGACAGAGGTCACGTACGCCGGTCGCCATGCGGCGACCCTACGCACGAGATGTATCGGGAAGATTGCGCGCCCGCCACGTCGAGGTGGCTACAGGGACATCTCGCGGAGGTCTCGCGAGTACGTCAGCGGCGCTTCGGTCAGGGACGCCACCTGTGCGGCCTCCACGCCCGGCGCCACCTCGCAGAGTACGAGGCCACCCGGCGTCACCTCGATCACCGCGAGGTCTGTCACGATCAGGTCCACGCACCGCTCCGCGGTCAGCGGGTAGGCGCACTCTCGCAGGATGCGCGGCGCCCCGTCGCGCGTCGTGTGCTCCATCACCACGATCAGGCGCGCCGCGCCCGCGGCGAGGTCCATCGCCCCGCCCACGCTCCCGCCGCCTCGCTCCGGCACGAACCAGTTCGCGAGGTCGCCCCGCTCCGACACCTGCAGCCCGCCGAGGATGGCGATGTCGATGTGCCCGCCGCGGATCATCGCGAACGATGCCGCGCTGTCGAAGAACGAGGCGCCCGGCACCAGCGTGATCGGCTGCCCGCCGGCGTTGATCAGGTCCTGGTCGAACTCGCCGTCGGACAGGATCCTCCCGTAGCCCAGGATGCCGTTCTCCGCCTGGAGCAGGATGTCCAATCCGTCCGGCAGGTAACTCGAGACCAGCGTGGGCAGGCCGATCCCCAGGTTCACCGCCATGCCCGGGCGCAGCTCCTGCGCCGCCCGCATCGCCATCAACTCGCGGGTGAGGCCCCTCGGACGGCCCATCGCTGGATCGACGCCCATCTCAGCCGTCCCACCGCACCGGCAGCGCTGGGCACCGGACGAGCCGGTCGACGTACACCGCCGGCGTCACCACGTGCTCGGGGTCGATCGTCCCGGGCTCGACGATCTCCTCGGCCTCGACGATCACGAGGCGGGCGGCGGTCGCCATCACCGGATTGAAGTTCCGCCCTGAGCGCCGGTACTCCAGGTTCCCCAGCCGGTCCGCCCGATACGCCCGGATCACCGCCACGTCCGCCGTGATCCCGCGCTCAAGGAGGTAGTCGCGCCCGTCCAGCGCGATCACCTGCTTCCCCGCGGCCAGCGAGGTGCCCACGGCGGTGGGTGTCAGAAAGCCGGGGATCCCCGCACCGCCCGCCCGGATGCGCTCGGCGAAGGTGCCCTGCGGCACCATCTCCAGCCCGATGCGCCCGGCGCGGTGGTACTCCTCGAACAGCGTCTTCTTCGCCCCGGAGGCGCGGATCGCGAACGTCGCGATGAGGTGGTCGACCTGCCCGGCCCCGCACATCGTGTCCAGCGGCGTCTCCGGGATGACGTTGTTCGCGATCACGGTGATCCCGCGCGTCCCGCGGCGGATGAACGCCTCCAGGAGGTTCCCCGGCGAGCCCGCGCTCGCGAACCCGCCGATCATCAGCGAGATGCCGTCCTCGATCCCTTCGAGGGCGGCATCGGGGCTGTCATACACCGTCGCGACCACGGGACCTCCGCCAACACACACGCCGGGACGCACGGAGCGTAGCGCGAGCCTCAAGTGGCGAGGCGGCTAGGCCGCCGCCCCGAGCGGATCATCGGCATCCTCGGTGGCCGGTGGTGGCAGGAAGAACAGGAACAGCGAGCTGAGCCCGGCCAGCGCCGCGAGCACCACGAAGGCGAGCGTGTAACTGCCGAGGACGTCGTACGCCCAGGCCGCGGCGATCGGCGCCACCACCGCGCCGCTCGTCACCACGAGCGACGAGATCCCCATGATCGACCCGAACGACCCCGACCCGAAGTACTCGGCGCGCATCGAGACGATCACCGGCACCCGCACGCCCCAGCACGCCCCGTTGAGCAGCGCCGAGGCGGCGACGCCCCAGACGTTCGTCGAGAACGCGAGGATCACGAGCGCCACCATGTGCCCGAGCATCGCGACCGCCACCACGTGTCGCGAGTTCGTCCGGTCCGCGATCCACCCGCCGAGCGGCCTCGCCACCAGGTTCGTGAGCGTCTGCAGGGTGAACATCCACCCGCCCATCGCCAGCGAGAAGCCGAGATCCTCCGTCACGTAGAGGATGAAGTGGACCTGGATCACCGAGACGACGAGGACAGACCCCGTGTGGGCGAACGAGATGAACCAGAACGCGCGCGTCCGCATCGCCTCCCGCGCCGTCAGCGTCGGCCCCTCGTCCGGCTTCGACCCGGCAGGACGCACGGGATCCTCGCCCGGCTGACGCCCGTCCGGCAGCAGCCCGTACTGCTGAGGGCGGTGCCGCACGATCTGCGTCACCGGTAGCCCGATCACCAGCACGATGATGCCGGAGACGTTCGCGACCGCCCTCCACCCCCACGTGTCGAGGCCCCACACCACCACCGGCAGCGCGAGGCCCCCGATCGCCGTCCCGAGGAGCGCGAGGCCCATCGCCGTCGAGCGCTTCCGCTGGAACCAGTTCACGATCGCCGTGGTGATGGAGAGGAACCCCACCAGCGAGGCGCCGACCGCCATCAGCAGGAACGAGGCGTAGAACCCCACCACCGTGTCGATCCGCGCGAAGACGAAGAAGCCGCAGCCGAAGACCACCACGCCGACACGCATCACCGCCCGAGGGCCGAAGCGGTCCAGCATCCAGCCCTGGAGCGGGCCGAGCAGGCCCTCCTCCATCCGCACGGCGGAGAAGGCGCCCGAGAGCGTCGTCCGGCTCCACCCGAACTCCCGCTCGAGGAGCACCACGTACGAGCCGTAGGCCTGCTGCAGCAGCCCGGCAGGCAGCGCCTGGAGCACGATCGCCGCGCCGACGATCCACCAGCCGTAGAAGGGCCGCTTCAGGCGTTTCACGCACCCTCGATGCACGCGTCAGGCTTCGGAGGTCGCGAGTCTACGTCGGCCCCTCCCCAGGATCGATTTCGATCGATTTCCGCGCCTCGTCACGCTGTGCCACCCGAATGGTGGATCATGTACCGAGGCAGTCCGGACGCGATCAGTTCGACCGTGGACGACTCGCCCCGTGGAACTGACGTAGTACGCCCGCGCGGCGGCACGCGCGAGGCAACGTCGGATCGACGGGGCATCGAGGTTGGACGGGAAGCATGGGCGGACGCCACGGAGACATCGAGGGGGAGGGCAGCGTGGTTGACCTATCGAAGAACCAGCAGTTGATCGCGGAGTTGCTTGTCAGTCGCCACCGGCTGCACGCCTACGAGATCAAGAAGATCCTGCAGGGCGTCCTGGGGCACGGCTCCGTCTATCAGGCGCTCTCCGCCATGGAGACCAAGGGCGCCGTCACCGCCGAGTGGGAGTTGCCCACGCAGGGCAGCGAGGGCGGCGGGCCGCCGCGCAAGTACTTCCAGCTCACCACGCTCGGTAAGGACCTCGTCGAGATCGCCCACGCGCGCGACCGCGCGACCGCTCGCGCCGAGCGCCGCGCGAAGCGGACCAACGGCACCCGCTAGGCGCACCCACCGAGGGCGCTACGGGCGCGAGGACGACGCGGACGACGGGCGCACACGCGGTACCTCGGCCCGCGTGAGCCTCGCCGCGTTCGCGATCGTCCGGCCCAGGTACGGCACGCCCATCGCGATCGGCGCGGTCGAGATCCACTCGCGCGGCGTGTGAGGCTCGCCGCCGCTCGTGATCCCGACGCAGGTCGCCGGGTACCCGGCGTCCAGCGCCGCATTCGCGTCCGTGGACCCGGCGTTGAACTCGTACGCCGGCAGGTCCAGCCCGCTCCGCGCCGCGATGGCGGCCCGCACCAGGGGGTGCCCCTCGTCGATGCTGCCGCCCGGCCGGTTCCCGATCCGGCGGAAGGCCATCTCGCCTTCCTCGCCCACCGCGCCGCGCATCGCCGCGCGCACGGACCGCAGGAGCGACATCACCCGCTGAGGGTCGACGGAGCGCATGTCCAGCTCGAGCGTCGCGTCCGGAGCGATCGTGTTCACGCTCCGCCCGCCGTGGATCACCCCGACGTTCATCGTCGTCCGCGGCTCGACGCCGGGCTCCGGCATCAGCGGCTCGATCGCCGTGATCGCCCGCGCGAGGAGCGCGATCGCGTTCGGCCGGCCATACGCGCCCCAGGAGTGGCCGCCGTCCGTCGCGACGCTGATCTCGTACCGCAGCGAGGCCACCCCGTGGAGCTGGATGCGGTTCAGCGCATGGCCCTCCACCGCGAACATCGCGTCGAACTGCCCCTCGTAGTCCTTCAGGACGCGCTTCACCCCACGCAGGTCACCGCGCCCCTCCTCGCCGACGTTCGTCGCGAGGATCACGTCGCCCACGCCCTCGGGCGCGGCGGACCGGAGGGCCTGCGCCAGCCCGAGGGTCGCCGCCACGCCGAGGCTGTTGTCACCCACCCCACGCCCCGTCAGCCGCCCGCGCGACCGGGTCACCGGCGTCGCCTCGTCCGGGAACACCGTGTCCAGGTGGGCGCAGGCCAGGATGCGCGCCCGCGTCGGGTCGCCGCGCCGGATGGCCACGACGTTCGACATCGAGTCCATCGCGAGGTGGTCCCACCCGCCGATCTCCTCGAACCGTCGGTAGACGTACGCCGCCCGGGTGGCCTCGCGGAACGTCGGCGCCGGGATCTCGGTGACGCGCACCGTCTCCTCGATCACCGAAGGGACGAGGCGGCGCAGCGCTTGCTCGAAGGTCTCCGGGTGGTTCGGCATGGCGGACGCTCCTCGCGCTCGACTCAGCGGGCGCGCGCATCATAGGTGCGCCCGTACGTCGCGAGGCCTCTCCGGCCCGTTCGAACGCAGCCCGTTCGAACGCAGCCCGTTCGAACGCAGCCCGTTCGAACGCAGCCCGTTCGA
>CAYPYF010000057.1:0-16939 GCA_964414675.1 uncultured Dehalococcoidaceae bacterium | reverse complement strand
ACTCCTGCACCTTCGGGTAGGCCTCGAAGTACGCGGTGATGAACGCCTCGGCCTCGTCGCGCGGGATGCCCTCGCGCGTGGACATGCCGAAGGCGGTGAGGCCGTAGAGGACGCCGAAGTTGAACACCTTGGCGCGGCGGCGGTCCTCCGAGGTGACGTCCGCCTCCGCCTTCTTGAAGACGTTGGCGGCCGTGGTGCGGTGGATGTCCTTGTGCTCCTGGAACGCCCGACGCAACTCCGCGTCCTCCGAGATGTGCGCCAGCACGCGCAACTCGATCTGCGAGTAGTCGACGGAGAGCAGGACGGGATCCTCGCCACAGTCGCGCGCGACGAAGGCGCGCCGCACGAGCTGGCCGACCTCGGACCGCACGGGGATGTTCTGCAGGTTCGGGTCGTTCGAGGAGAGCCGGCCGGTGGCCGCCGTGACCTGGTTGAACACCGTGTGCACGCGGCGTGTGGCCGGGTTCACCTGCAGCGGCAGCGTGTCCACGTAGGTCGACTTGATCTTGGTGAGCTCGCGCCACTGGAGGATCGCGTCGACGACCGGATGCGCCGTCCGCAGCGGTTCGAGGGCGTCCGCGTCCGTGGTGTAGCCGGTCTTCGTCTTGCGCGTCTTCGGGAGGCCGATCTCGTCGAAGAGCACGGCGGAGAGCTCCAGCGGCGAACCGAGCTTCACCTCGTGCCCCACGGCGTCGAAGCAGGCGCGCTCGGCCGCCTCGATCCGCGCGATGAGGTCCGCGTCCATGCGCGTGAGGACATCGAGATCGAGGGCGATGCCGAACTGCTCCATCCGCGCGAGGACGGCAACGTGCGGCATGTCCACGTCGCGGAAGACATCGAGGAGTTTCGCCTCCTCAAGTTCGGCGTGCAGCGGATCGGCGAGGTGGAAGATCATGTCCGCCTCGATGCACGCGAAGCGCGCGACCGCCTCGATGGGCGCGCGCGACCACGTGATCGCCTTCTGCCCCGTCCCGAGGATCGACTTCGGATCGATGGTGTCCTGGTGCAGCCGCGTGAAGGCGAGGCGCTGGAGCGAGATGTTCTGGTCGCCCACGAAGTAGGCCGCCACCTGCGTGTCGAAGTCGGAGGTCGCGGGCCACATCGCGGGGTCCGCCATGCCGAGGGCGAGCATGCCGTGCTTGGTGTCGTGCGCGACCCGCTCGATGCCGGGCTCGCGGAACAGCGGCCCGAGCGCCTCGAACACCTCGGCGCGCGCAAGCTGACTCGCGGCGCCGCCCTCGTCGGCCAGCAGGCGTCCCTGCTCCTCGACGTGGTGCCCGAACGGGATATAGGCCGCGGACTCGTCGCCCGGGGAGATCGCGATACCAACGAGCGTCTTGGACGCCCTCACGGGGTGGGGGTCGTCCGCGATGACCTGGTACGAAAAGCGCCCCCGCGTCCGCACTCGCTCGACCAGCGCGTCGAGGCCCTCGCGGCTGGTGATCGTCGCATAGTCGCCGTCCGGCTCGTTCGAGGGCACCTTGACGTCGTCGCCGTCGGAGGCGGGGAGGCGCGCGATGAGCGAGCGGAACTCGAGTTCGTGGAAGAGGTCGGTCACCGTCTGGCGGTCGTAGTCGCGCAGCCTCGACGCGTCGAGGTCGAGCTCGATGTCCGGCACCTCGCGGATGATCGTGGCGAGTTCCTTCGAGAGGATCGCCTCGTCGAGGCCGTTCTCGAGCGCCGTGCGGGTGCGCTTCGGCTCGATCTCCGGGAGGTGCTCGATCATCTCTTCGAGCGTGCCGAACTGGTCGATGAGCGCCTTCGCGCCCTTCTCGCCGATCCCCTTCACACCGGGGATGTTGTCCGAGGTGTCGCCGACCAGCGCCTTGTACTCGATCATCTGGAGCGGCTCGAACCCGAAGCGGGACCGGACCTCCTCGGTGTCGTACATGATGTAGTCGCGCTGGTACGGGCGGTACATGTAGACGTTCACGCCCGGGCGCACGAGCTGAATCATGTCGTTGTCGAGGGTCACGATGATGACCGGCAGGCCCTGCTCGTATGCCTGCTCCGCGAGGGTCCCCAGGACGTCGTCAGCCTCGTAGCCCTGCTTCTCGACGAGGGGGATCCGGAACGCGGCCAGCAGCTCGCGGATGCGGTCGAACTGCGGGATGAGGTCGTCCGGAGTCGCCTCGCGGTGCGCCTTGTAGCGATCGTCCTTCACCTTGCGGAAGGTGTCTTCCGAGGCGTCCCAGGCGGCGATGACGTGCGTGGGCTTCAACTCGCGGAACACCGTGAGAAGGCTGTTCGCGTAGCCGTAGACGGCCGAGATCGGCTCCTGCGTCCGGGTCGGCGGCAGGACATCGCGGAGCGCGAAGTAGGACCGGAAGATAATCCCGTGCGAGTCGAGGATGACGAGCAGCGGCTGCTCGTCCGATCCGCTGCCCGGCAGCATTGCCGTGCCGGCGGCTTCGAGGACATCCGTCCCCACGTCGGTCGTCTTCGGTGGTGTCACACCCGCAGTATATCTGTCAGCCGCGCGAGTCCCTGAGTACGGCGGCACTGCGTACTATGCGCGGGATGATCCGGCTTCGCTCGCTCCCCCGCCTCGCCATGCGACGCATGCGCCGGAACTGGAAGCTGCTGTCTTCGGTCGCCACCGGCACGCTCGTGGCGGCCGCCATCCTCGCCGCGACAGCCATCTATTCGGACGCGATCCGCGACCTCGGCCTCCAGCACGCCCTCGGACAGCAGGACCTCCGCGTCCTGGACATGCGGCTGTTGCAGAGCAACAGCCCGGTCAACCCGGCGGCGTATCAGTCCAACCGCGAACGCACGGACAGGGCGATCGAGGATGCCGGCGGCGGCGCGCTGGACCTCTCGTCGCGCCAGGGGACGAGCGGCACGTTCTACCCGACCGCGCTCGGCGGTACCCCTGACCTCCAGGACGCGAACCGGCCGCGCGCCAACGTCCTCTTCCGCACCGGCCTCGAGGCCAACATCGAGGTCCTCGATGGGGTGTTCCCGGAGACCACACTCGTCGCGCCGGACGGGCCGCTCGAGGTGCTCATCGGCGCGGCGACGGCAGAGTCGGTCGGCATCGCCATCGGGGACGAGTTCGACATCCACCCGTTCTGGGCGCCCGAACGCGATGCCACGCGCGTCCGTGTCGTCGGCATCGGGCGGGAGATCGACCCCGAGAGCCGCTACTGGGGGCTCGTTGACGAGCGCCTGGACCAGCGGGAGCGTTCGTGGGACACGCTTCGCTTCTGGATATCGGAAGAGACGTTCTTCGGCGGGTTCCGAGCGACCGTCCCGACCGTGGCCGCCGACTACCTCAACTTCTACCAGGTCGACACCGAAGCGCTGGACTCGCGGAATGCGCTCCCCATCGCCTCGGGGCTCATCGCGCTGCCGCCGCGGCTGACCACCACGGATGGACGGACGACGTTCCAGACGGCGCTACCAACACTCCTCCGGTCGTACGACGAGAAGCTGTTCTTCACGAGGATCCCGCTCCTCGTCCTGCTCCTGCAGATCGGCGCGATCGTCGCGTACTACCTCGTGATGGTGTCGACGATGCTCGTAGAGCGGCAGGCTGCCGAGATCGCGACGATGCGGTCGCGCGGCGCGACCACGCTGCAGCTACTCGGCATCTACGGTGTCGAGGGCACGATCCTCGCGGCGATCGCGGCGGCGATCGGGCCGCCGCTGGCGGCGGGTGTGATCAGCGTGCTGGGGCCGACGCCGGCGTTCGACGCGCTGTCCGGGGGCGAACTGCTCCCCGTGTACATCGGACGGCCGGCGTACCTCCTGGCCGCGCTCGGTGCGTTCATCGCCTTCGCCTCGCTGATGATCCCGGCGTGGCGGGCGACGCGGAACAGCGTCGTGGAGTTCAAGCGCGGCGCCGCGCGGCCGGGCCGCACGCCGCTGCTGATGCGCTACTACCTCGATGTCGCGTTCGTGCTGGTCGTCGCGGCGGTGTTCTGGCGACTCTCCCAGCAGGAAGAGCTGTTCACCGAGAGCCTGTTCGGTGAGACACAGGTCGACCCGATCCTCCTCGCGACGCCCGCCGTGTTCATGGTGACCGTCGGGGTGGTCTTCCTGCGGCTGTTCCCCGTCGTCCTGAGGTTCATCGCATGGGGCGTCCAGTGGACGCGGAGCGTCGCGATCCTCGTGGGGATGCGCTCGCTCGTCCGGCAGCCCTCGCACTACACGCGCCTCATCCTGCTCCTCATGTTCGCCACCGGCGTCGGCATGTTCGGCGCGACGTTCTCGTCCACGCTGAACGCCTCCTACGTCGACCGCGCGGCGTACGAGGCAGGCGCGGACGTCCGCGCCGGCTTCACGAGCGCCCTCGTCGGGGGCGGCGACGGGGCGGCGCGCGCCCTCGTCGAGTCCGTACCCGCCGAGAGCGCAAGCCTGGCGGCCCGGGTGGACGGCACCGCGTTCCTGGAACTGAACCGCCGGCAGACGTTCCCGATCCTGGCGGTGGACTCCTCGACCTTCGCGGACGTAGCGTTCGTCCGCGACGACTTCGCGCCTGAGTCGCTGGCGACGATGACGGAGCGGCTTCAGGCCGACCAGACCGTCATGCCGGCCGCGCCGATGCTGCCCGCGGACGCCCGGCAGATCGGGATGTGGCTCAAATTCCCGGACACCCGGGGCCGCATCGACGTCGTCGTGACGCTGCGCGACTCCACGGGACGCCTGTTCGAGCGCACCCTGGCGTCCGTGGCGCCCACGGTGGAGTACGCGCAGGAGTGGCGGTTCTACGCGACCTCCGTCCTGGGTAGTAGTTCGGCGAATCCGCCACGCGGCCCGTTCGAGCTGATCGCCGTGCTCTTCGACCCGACCGGACGGATTGCCGCGCAGCGTGGCGTGATCCAGACCGGCCCGCTCATGACCTCGACGGTGGAGCCGCCGCCGGCGCGCGGGCTCGCAGTCCTCGAGGTGTTCGACGAGCCGTGGCCGGACGCGACGACCGTCGCATCCCTGGCGGACCCGACGTTCGCCGTGATCCAGGGCACGCGCCTCGGCGAGATCGACGACACCGCGCGGCCGGTGCCGGACGCCCCTCCCGGCCTCGACCAGTCGTTGCGCTACGAGTGGCTCGACTCCGTGTTCGCGCCCGGCGCGCGGGGCATGGGGCTCGCCATGGACCGGCGCGCGCTCGGCCTCTACCTGTCCCGCGAGACCGCGACCGCGCTCGGACTCGAGGTGGGCGACACGTTCACCCTCTCGGTGATCGGCCGGACGATGAGCGCGGAACTCGCGGGCACCCTCGACTACTTCCCGACGTGGGCTGCCAGCGGCGGGTTCGCCCTCGTCGACGCGTCGCGGCTATTCGCGCAGGTGAACGTCTCCGCGCCCGACCGCGCGCTCCAGTACCAGGAGGCGTGGTTCGCGTCCGACGACACGGAGGCGACCGTCGCAGCGCTCGAAGCGGCGGGGCTGTCGAACATCGTGAGCCGCGAGGGCATCGAGGCGTCGCAGCAGGACGACCCGCTGATCGCTGCGGGCTGGTCCGGCATCCTCGCGATCGCGTTCGCGGCAGTGCTGCTGCTCTCGGCGATCGGGTTCGTCGTCTACTCCTACCTGACGGCCCAGCAGCGAGGGCTGGAGTTCGCGATCCTCCGCACGCTCGGGTTCTCGAAGGGCCAGATCTTCTCCGTCGTCCTGTTCGAGCACCTGTTCGTGATCGTCGCCGGGATGGGGCTGGGCACGCTCGTCGGGCTCCGCATCGGGGCGATCATGATGGGCTTCCTCGCGACGGACGAGCGCGGGGTGGAGGTCGTGCCGCCGTTCGTCCTCGGCGTGTCTTGGACGCAGGTGCTGATCGTCTGGGCGATCCTCGGATCGGTGTTCGTCGGTACCATCGCCGCAGTGGTCGGGATGTACTTCCGGCTGGCCGTCCATCGCGTCCTGCGGATCGGGGACGCGTAGTGGCCCCGTACTACTCTGCTGATCGACCACCCCACCGGATTGGCTGCGACGAATGACCACCGGCTCGCCCACCGGCCTCGCGGCCTCGCTGACCGAGGGCCCCGACGCGCCGTACATCCACGCCGAGGACCTCTTCAAGATCTACAAGAGCGACGAGCTCGAGGTCGTCGCGCTCCGCGGGCTGGACCTGCGGGTCGCGCGCGGCGAGATGATGGCGATCGTCGGCGCGTCCGGCTCCGGAAAGTCCACGCTCCTCAACATCCTTGCCGGCCTCGACCAGCCCTCGGCCGGACGGATCACGGTCGGAACGCGCGACCTCCTGACCGTGACGGACGACGACCTCGTCGAGTACCGACGGCGCGAGGTGGGGTTCGTCTGGCAGCAGACCGGACGCAACCTGATCCCCTACCTCACCGCCGAGGAGAACGTGACCGTCCCGATGGCCCTCGACGGCCGTTCGAACCGCTTCGCGCGGGACCGCGCGCGGATGCTCCTGGAGCAGGTTGGACTGACCGAGGAACGACGACGACGCCCGACGGAGCTCTCCGGCGGCCAGCAGCAGCGCGTCGCGATCGCGGTGGCGCTCGCGAACAACCCGCCGCTCCTCCTCGCGGACGAGCCGACCGGGGAACTCGACTCCGCGACCGCGGACGAGGTGTTCCGGGTGATGACGGACCTCAACCGCGACACCGGCGTCACGATCGTCATCGTCACGCACGACCGCGAGATCACGCGCCGGGTCGACCGCGTGGTCGCGATCCGAGATGGACGTACCAGCACCGAGGTCATCCGCCGCGCGGCCTTCGCGCGCGGGCAACAGACCGCGACCGACGAGTACGCCGTGGTCGACCGCTCCGGCCGGCTCCAGATCCCGCGCGAGTACCTCGACCAGCTCGACATCGGACGGCGGGCGCGGGTGACGCTCAGCGCCAACCACGTCGAGGTGCACCCCGAAGGCCCCGAGAGCAACGAGCCCGAGGAGCGCCGCCGGTGACGGACACGAGTGACGTGATGGTGGAGGCGACGGACGTCACGCGGGTCTTCCGCGGCGCCGGCGCCGCGGTGCGCGCCGTCGACGGCGTCTCGCTGTCCGTCCGTCGAGGCGAGTTCATGGCCGTGGTGGGCCGCTCCGGATCCGGCAAGACCACGCTGCTCAACCTCATCGCGGGCCTCGACCAGCCGGACGAGGGCCGCATCACCGTGGACGGGGCCGAGGTCTCGCGGTTCAACGACCGCCAGATGACCGAGTTCCGGCGGCACACCGTCGGCTTTGTGTTCCAGTCCTTCGGGCTCCTCCCGCTGCTCTCGGCGGAGGAGAACGTGGACCTCGCGCTCCGCATCGCCGGTGCCGGCCTCCGTGAGCGGCAGGAGCGCACGAGGGAGCTCCTCACGCTGGTCGGCCTCACCGAACGCGCCCACCACCGGCCCTATGAGCTCTCCGGTGGCGAGCAGCAGCGTGTCGCGGTGGCGCGTGCGCTGGCCAACCGACCGTCGCTCGTGATCGCCGACGAGCCCACCGGCGAACTCGACTCCACGACGGGCGCGCAGATCTTCGCGCTGCTCCGCGACGTGGCGAGCGCGGGCGTCACGGTGATCGCGGCGACGCACGACCCGTTCGTCATGGAACACGTCGACCGCGTCCTCGAGATGTCCGACGGGCGGATGCTCGCCGAGGGCGAGGGCATGCTGGTCGCCCAGCATCGGACCGCGCGGACGGTAGCCTCCACGGGCCGGGGCGAAGCGCCTCCGGCCCGCCCCTCCCCTCGATGAACGCGGCAGCCGAGACGGGCGCGGCCCCACTCCCCCATGTGCCGGTCCTGCACGTGATCGCCGCGTCACTGCGGCCCGACCTGTCCGAGGACCTTGTCGCGTCCACGCTGGCCAGGGCACGCGCCCTGCGGACCGCACCGGCGGCGGAGGCCGGGCTGGTCGCGCGGACGGGCGCGTCCGTCATCGTGGCGACCTGGCTCGACGGGCGCGGTGGGCTGGAGCCGTTCGCGGCGTCGCCGCCGCACATGGAGTTCGTCATGCGCGGGCTGGCGCCCAGCATCTCCAGCATGTGGAGCGCCGGCGTCGAGACCCCCGTCGGGCCGCCCTCGGACGAAGTCGCCATGCTGTGGGCATTCGCCGTGCGCACCGCCGATACCGCGTTCGAGTGGCAGGTCCGCGACGTCCTGGCCTCCTTGGAACGCCTCCCCGCGGTCGTCGCCGCCGGCCCGACGTTCGAGGAGCGCGACCGCTATCGAGCAGGTGGGGTCGCGTGTGTCCGCGCCGGAGAGGTCGAGGCGTTTCGGGCCGCCCTCGACGAGGTGCGGGCCGACTGGGGTGAGATGCGTCCGCACATCGTGGAGTCGTTCGCCGAGGTGGTCGGGTGAGCCGCCGCTACCCGAACCGGCGGCACATCGATATCGACTTCACACCGGAGCTGCGCCGCCGGCGCAACCTCGGCCGGGTCTCGATCAGCATCGCGGTGATCTTCGGGTTGCTCGTGCTGCTCTCACCGTTCTTCCCGAAGTTCATCGGCGCGGACGGCCCGGACGACCCCGGTGACGACATCGCATCCGCCCTCCAACCCGTCGAGGGCGCGGTGGTGGTCGAGGTGCTCAAGGTGATCGACGGCGACACGCTGGACGTGCGCTCAGCGCAGACGGAGCTCCGCGTCCGCCTCTTTGGCGTCGACACGCCCGAGCGTGGCGAGGCCTGTTTCCAGGAGGCGACTGACCGCCTCGCTGCCCTCGCGGGGACGGAGGTACAACTCCTGCCGGATGAGCGCCTCACGGACTCGTTCGGCCGCGAGTTGCGTTATGTCTATTCGACGGACGGCGCCCTGATCGACGAGCAACTGGTGACCGAGGGCTACGGACACGCATGGACGGACGACGGCCAGTTCCGCGAGCAGATCATGGCAGCCGAGGCGGACGCGCGCGCAGACGAGCGCGGTTGCCTCTGGGGTGGATAGCCCCGCCGAAGTGGGCTACGGCAGCAGTTCGAGGATCGATGAACCGTTGTCCCAGCGCAGGACGCGGTGCGGCTCCGCCGCCTCCACCCACGCGGTACGGACGGCGCGGCCGTTCCGGAAGAGCAGCCGGTAGGCCTCGAACTCACCCGCCGGCACGGTGACCGTCTCGGTCTGCGGCACGCGGAGGTTCACGGTCTGCTGGTTCCGCTCGAGGGCGTTCACGGAGACGTAGAACGCCTCGTGCTCCTCGGTCAGGTCGATCGAGCGCCAGAGCCAGAGTGACGACTCGTTGTCGTAGTAGTGGTCGCGGAGGCGGAGCGTGCGCTCCGAGGGGTCGCCGTCCCCGTCGTCGTGGATCACGGTGATGACGGGATCGCCGTCCTCGTCCCTGCCATAGGTCCAGGACCAGTGCTCGGTCTGGCTCTCGTCGTCGTCATTCCGGGAGACGGCGGCCCGCTCACCTCGCTCGGGACGGAACGTCGAGGCGTTCACCCAGACGATGACGTCGTCCTGGAGGGGCTCGAGGCCCTCGGGTGTGTCGGTCTCGCGATAGGACTGTCGAAGGGCGATCAGGCCGGACTCGACGGTCGCCGTGAGGACTCCGGTGCCGAGGTTGTCGCCCTCGGAGTTCACGACTCGATAGTCGAGCTCTTCGCCGCCCGCCCAGGCGACGGCCTCGAAGATGTCCGTGGTCTCAGCGCTCGGGCCGACCGACGAACAGCCCGCGAGCAGCAGGCCCGCGACCAGCGCGAGGGCAATGGCGGGCCGTCGGATGGTCATGCGGTAGCCGGCAGCGCTTCCAGGACGCGAGCGATGCGCTTGATCGCCTCGTCGATGTCCTCGCGCGAGACGTCCAGGTGGCAGGCCATCCGGACGCGCTGCGGGTGGGTGCCGCTGCACAGGACACCCTCCTCCTTCAGCCGTGCCCGGACGAGGTTGCCGTCCACGCCGGTCAGCGTGAAGAAGACGAGGTTCGAGTCCGTGCCGGCCGGGTCCATCTCGACGTGCGGCATCTCCGCGACCGCCGAGGCGAGGCGCTGCGCGTTCTCGTGGTCCTCGGCGAGACGTTCGACGTTGTGCTCCAGCGCCCAGAGCGCAGCGGCGGCGAGGATGCCCGACTGCCGCATCGCACCGCCCACCAGGCGGCGGTTGGCCCAGGCGCGGTCGATGAACTCGCGGGTACCGGTGACCACGGAGCCGACCGGCGCGCCGAGGCCCTTCGAGAAGCAGAAGTTGACGCTGTCCGCGGTGGCGACGAGGGACTTCACGTCCGTCTCCAGCGCCGCGGCTGCGTTGAAGATCCGCGCGCCGTCCACGTGGACCTGCGCGCCACCCTCGTGCGCCACGTCTGCGACGGCGCGCATGTCGCTCTCGAGGATCGCGGCGCCGCCGCAGCGGTTCTGCGTGTTCTCGAGGCAGACGACGGCCGTGCGGGGCCACTCGGCACGCATCTTCGTGCGCACCTCGTCCGGGTCGATACGGCCTCGGATGTCGTTCTGGACGGAGCGGATCGAGAGCCCGCCGAGGACGACGGCGCCCATGCCCTCGTGGTTCGTGATGTGGGACTCGGAGCCGGCGATCGCCTCGTCGCCACGCCCGCAGTGGGTCAGCAACGCGACGAGGTTTGCCATCGTGCCGGACGGGACGAAGAGGGCAGCCTCTTTGCCCATCGCCTCGGCGGAAGCTTCCTCGAGCGCACGGACGGTGGGGTCTTCGCGCATCAGGTCGTCACCCACCTCGGCACGATGCATGGCATCGCGCATCTCGGGTGAGGGACGCGTCACGGTGTCGGAGCGGAGGTCGATGATGTTGGTGGTCACGGCGGCGAGCGTAGCATCGTGATCGCTCACGTTCCTCTGCCTCGATCACGCCGGCGCTGGCAGCGCACGGTCAGGTCCGAGGGCGCTCCCAGAGCGTCTCGTAGCCCTCGCCGCCGCGGATGAGGGCGGCGGTGTCCACCTTCTCCAGCCGGCGGCCCTCGCGGTAGGCAGCGGTCGCCTGCTCGCGGCCGGGCTCGCCCACGATCCCGACGAGGCGCTCCTCGATCACCGCCCAGATGCCGGAGTCGCGCAGCACCGTGATCGAACGCGGCCACTGGAACACGGTGATCTGGTCGGGCGGCGACAGTCCGGGGCGCTCCTTCTGGAGGAAGCGGTAGCGTTCCTCGGGCGAGGCGACCGGCGGCACCACCTTGATGTACACGCGGCCCTCGGCGTCCAGTCGCGTGTCCACCATCAGCCGGTGCTCCGCCATCACGAAGCGGACCACGAAGACGTCCGCGGTCTCAATGACCTGGCGGATGGCGGCGAGATCGATGCCTTCCGGCTCGGGGTCAGACATGGATCGAGTCTATCGCGCGACTCCACCGAGGCCGAGCGCGGACCGGGCTGTCTCAGGTCGGCAACCGGGGCTCAGGTCGGCAACCGGGGCTCAGGTCGGCAACCGGGGCTCAGGTCGGCAACTGGTAGGTGCGATCCATGAACGGGATGTGGATCAGGCCGGCCATCTGCATCCCCAGCACCATCAGCACCACGCCGCCCGCCCGCGTGAGCAGGTCCAACTGCTGCGTCACGAGGCCCCCCGCGAAGCCGGCCGAGGCGCCGATGAACGTGAAGACCAGCGTGAACCCCACGACGAAGGCCAGCGCGTTCCCGATCACGCGTGCCTTCGCCGCCGGGTCGGCAGTGCCGAGGACCGCCTCGCCACCGATGTTCACGAGGTAGACCGGGACGAGCGGCAGCACGCACGGCGAGAGGAACGAGACCACGCCGCCAAAGAACGCGATGCCCGGCCCCAGCCACCCATCGAGGCCCGTCGAGAGGTCCTGTTCGACCTCCGCGGTGCCATCGAACAGGAACCCGGCACGCTGGAAGTACAGGTTCAGCCGCTCGAACTCGCCGAGGAACATGAGCGCGCCGATGACGATGAACACGACGCCGGCCGCGATCATCAGCTTCTGCAGATGAGGCCCGAGCGCCCTCATCTGCGGCGAGAGCCATCCGAAGAACACGCCGAACGCGATGAACCACAGGCCGAGGCCGAGGCCATAGGACGCGAGCAGCAGCGCCCCCTGCTGCCATGAGCCCGACGCGGCGGCGAGCGTGAGGACGACCCCGAGGATCGGGCCGACGCACGGCGTCCAGGCGATCGAGAACGTCGCGCCGACGAGGAACGAGCGCGGGTAGCCCCGCCCGAGGGCGGTCCGCCAGGCCGAGGGCGGAGCTCCCTCGGCCGCGGGCACGCTCATGAGCCGTCGATCCCGAGCAGGCGGCGCCGCGCGGCGTCGTATCGCTCCTTGGCGCGCGCTTCGCGGTTCAGGAGGCCCTTGATCTGCTCGGGCGGGAGGCGGTTGCCCTCCAGCAGCAGGTCATGCACGCCGGACAGGTGCTTCTGCCAGGCCTCGTAGGCCTCGCGATACTCCTGCTTCGGGTCGGACTCGGCGGTCATGAGGCCAGTGTAGATACGCGGCGGCGCAAGGAAGAACAAAACGGACGAGCCGCCCGGGTGGGCGGCTCGCAACGTTCATGGTGACCCATGGGGGATTCGAACCCCCGATCTCCACCGTGAGAGGGTGGCGTCCTAGACCGCTAGACGAATGGGCCAGTACCGCAAGTTTATGGAAGAACCGGCGTCCGGCCAAGTGAGTGCAAGTGAGTGACGGCGTCCGACCTCCGTCGGGCGCGGCCGCTGCGCTAGCATCCGCACCTCCGGTGGCGGCGTGAAGGGATGCCCGATGGATCTCGCGGTGATGATCGAGGGCCAGGAAGGCCTGAACTGGGACCGCTGGCGGCGGATCATCCGCGCCACCGAGGACCTCGGCTTCGAGTCGCTGTTCCGGTCCGACCATTTCTTCTCGCTCTCCGGCCCACATGACCGCGATGCGCTGGAGACGTTCCTCTCGTTCGTGCTCGTCGCGGAGGAGTCCAGCCGCATCCGCTTCGGCTCGCTCGTCTCGTCGATGACGTTCCGGCACCCCTCGCTCCTCGCACGGCAGGCGGCGCAGATCGACGCACTCTCCGGCGGGCGGTTCATCCTCGGCATGGGTGCGGGGTGGAACGTCCCGGAACACGAGGCGTTCGGCCTCCCATTCCCCCCGGTGCGCGAGCGCATGGACCGACTCGAGGAGGGCATCCAGGTCGTCCGCACCCTGTGGGGCGACGGCCCGGCGTCCTTCGACGGCCGCTACTACCAGCTCAAGGACGTCGAGTGCTACCCGAAGCCCGCACAGTCGCCCGCGCCGATCCTCGTCGGCGGCTCCGGTGAGAAGCGCACGCTCCGCATCGTCGCGAAGTACGCCGACGAGTGGAACGCCGTCGGACAGACTCTGGAGGGCTATCGCCACAAGGACGAGGTGCTCCTGGAGCACTGCGAGGCCGTCGGCCGCGACGCGAGCACGATCCGCCGCTCGATGATGTGTGGCTTCGTGATCGGCCGCGACGAGGCGGGCGTCCGCGCACACCTCGCGCGGATCGCCGAGGCGCTCCCGATGCTCGGACGCGGGGACCCCGCCGAGGTGCTGGAGGGCGTCAAGAGCCGCGGCTGGCTGGTCGGGACGCCCTCGGAAGTGGTCGAGCAGATCGGCCAGCGCGAGGAGGCGGGCATCCAGCGGATCATGATGCAACACCACGCGCAGGTGGACTTCGAGACGCTGGAACTGATCGCGAAGGACGTGCTGCCGCAGGTGCAGCGCTAGGGGCGCCCCTCGGGCTTGGCCGGCACGCCACTCGGCGGCGGAGTCGCTGTTGTAATCCGACGCCGTCCGTGCGAGTGTTCCGCCGGCGCGGCCGTCACCGGCCGAGTTCCCCACGTCGATCCATCGGAGAGGGACATCATGCCTGGCCCACTGCACGGGATCCGCATCCTCGAATTCACTCAGATCATCGCCGGGCCGTTCGGATGCATGCTGCTCGCGGACCAGGGCGCAGACGTCATCAAGGTCGAACCGCCGAGTGGCGAACCCTGGCGGATCTACCAGCAGTTCATGCCGCTGGAGTCCAAGACCTACCAGTCCCTCAACCGCAGCAAGCGGTCCCTCGCGATCGACCTCGGCAAGCCCGAGGCGCGTGAGGTCATCTACCGCATCGTCAAGGACATGGACGTCGTCGTCAGCAACTACCGGCCAGACGTGCCGGCCCGGCTGGGCATCGACTACGAGACGCTGAAGGCGATCAAACCGGACCTGATCTACGTCGACTCGACCGCCTTCGGGCGTCGCGGCCCGTGGGCGATGAAGCCCGGCTACGACATCGTCGCGCAGGGCGTCTCGGGCTTCACGGCGGCGGGGGGCCGCTTCGACGAGAACGGCAACCCCGTGCTGCCCGGCGGCACCGCGACCGCCGACTTCGCGACCGGGTACGCGATCGCCTGGGGGACGTGTGCGGCGCTCTACCACCGCGCGCAGACCGGCGAGGGCCAGCTGGTGGAGACGTCACTCCTCGTGAACGCGCTCAACTTCCTCGGCGGGTCGTTCATGTCGCTGCCGCCCGCGGACACGCTGGTGCGGACGGCGTTCCTCGCGGACGTCGCCGCCGCACGTGAGCGTGGCGAGGGCTACGCGGAGATCGTGAAGGCACGCCAGGCGCGGCTCTCCGTCGCCCAGCTCGGGAACATCTACTACCGGAACTACCTCACGAAGGACGGCGCGATCGCCGTCGGCAACCTCTCGCCATCGCTCCGACAGAAGATGCGCGACGCACTGGGCATCGAGTACGACCGGCGCGATCATGACCCGAACTACGACCCGCGTGACCCGGAGACGATCGATGCAGGCAACGCGCTGACGGCCCGCGTCGAGAAGATGATCGCGGCGGAGCCCACCTCGCACTGGGTCGAGCTCCTGGAGGGCGCCGGCGTCCCGGTGGGAGAGCTGACCTTCACCGAGGAACTCGACCAGCACCCGCAGATCATCGAGAACGGCTACGTCGTGGAGCTGGACCACGAACTCAGCGGACCGCAGTCGATGGTCTCGCCGCCCCACCGGATGAGCGCGAGCCCGCCGGCCCCGAGCTCCGCCGCGCCGCCGCTCGGGCGGCACACCGACGAGATCCTCGACGCCTTCGGCTACGACGACGCGGGAATCGCGGCGCTGCGAGGGGCCGGGGTCATCCTCTGACGCCCGCGAGTCGACATCACCTCGACATCACCTCGACATCGGACACGAGAAGGCCCCGCGCAGCGGGGCCTTCTTCGATCCATCGGTGGTGCTCCCAAGGGGAGTTGAACCCCTGTCTGCACCTTGAAAGGGTGCCGTCCTAACCGCTAGACGATGGGAGCGCGGGCGAAAATCGTACCAGCACCCATCGTCGCGATCACGGCGCTCCCCGCTAGAGCGAGACCTGTCCTCGCATCGGCGGGACGCTGCTCGGCGGGAGGTCCCAGGCAGCTACCTGCGACCGAGGCTCGTAAGCCGGGGCGAAGGACGGGGCCTCCACCGACGCCCGCGGCAGTCCGGCGAACGCGGAACTCGAGGCCTGCGTCGGCTGAGCGAGGCCTGCGGCCATCGATGCGCTCACCCGCTCCGGGACGTCGACATCGCCGTGGGCAGTCGGCGCGGTAGCCGGCGTAGCGGGCGTGTCGGTCGGCGCGGATCCGTTCAGGCCAGCCGCGGGCGCCGGCGGGTCGGCCGGGGATGCGTCCGGCGCATCGGGCTCGTGCATAAGGTAGGCCGGCTCGTCGTCGCGCTTCGCGTACAGGATGTAGGCGATCACAGCTCCGATGACCGCGAACGCGACGAAGACGAACGGCTTCTTACTGCGGGAGCGCTTGCGCTGAGGCAGCGGCGTCTTCTCGGCCTGCTCGCGGGCAGCACGCAGCACGGGCTCCGCCTGCTCACGCAGATCCGCGAGGACAGCGCCGGCCTCTGGAAGGGCCTCTCGCAGCGCCTCGGCGCTCTCGCGGAGCGTCTCCGCGCTGTGGCGGCCACGGGCCAGGCCGCGCTTCGCGAGCGAACGGGCCTCGTGTCGCGCCCGGTCAGCGCGTGATGTTGGTTGTCGGAACATTAGTTCACCGCCTTATCGCCGTCCCCCAACGGTCCGCCAGTCACGGCATCGGGGCGAGGGAGGCGTGGTCGTCCTCGCAGGGCGTGTGTCTGCCGGGGTGTCCTCACGGTATCACCGGCCTCAAGCGCCTCCGAACCATTGTCCACAGAACGCGTTACAGAGGGGTAACGGGCTGGCGCTGGCCGAATCAGTAACTGGAGGAATGCTCCACCCCGTGACGACACGCCCGCACCGGATCAGCCTCAGACTGGGGCTGTTCCCATACGGGGACAGGGGTATAGTCGGGAACACCATTTCTCCCGGAAGGCCGTGCCATGATCTCTGATCACATCGATCGCTTGGTGAAGCAGTACCCAGACCGCACGAGTCCGAACCCGGGAGCCGGGTATCAGCTCCTCCTCCGCCTGCGGATGGAGAACCGGCCGGGCATGCACGGCCGCGTCGCCACCGTCCTCGGCGACCACGGCGCACAGATCCTCGACATCGACATCGCCGACGTGAACTCCGAGCGGATCGTCCGCGACTTCATCATCCTCTGCGATGACGAGGCCCGGGCCCACGAGATCGTCGGCGCGGTCCAGGAGATCGACGGCGTCGAGGTGCAGCACGCCTCGGACCGCACGTTCCAGCTCCACCGTCGCGGAAAGATCTCCGTGGCGAACAAGGTCCACATCCGCACGAATGCGGAGCTCGCGCACGTCTACACACCGGGCGTCGGCCGCGTCTCGATGGCGATCCACGACAACCCGGACGCCGTCTGGTCCCTGACGATCAAGCCGAACTCCGTCGCGATCGTGACGGACGGCACCGCTGTCCTGGGGCTGGGCGACATCGGCCCGGAGGCCGCGATGCCGGTCATGGAGGGCAAGTCCATGCTCTTCAAGTCGTTCGCGGACATCGACGCCTGGCCGATCTGCCTGGACACCAAGGACACCGAGCAGATCATCAGCATCGTGAAGGCGATCTCGCCGGGCTTCGGCGCGATCTTGCTGGAGGACATCTCCGCACCACGCTGCTTCGAGATCGAAGACCGCCTCCGTGCGGAGCTGCCGATCCCCGTCTTCCACGACGACCAGCACGGCACGGCCGTGGTGGT
>CAYPYF010000056.1:0-17131 GCA_964414675.1 uncultured Dehalococcoidaceae bacterium | reverse complement strand
CGCCCAGGCGGGCGTAGGGCTTCATCGCGGCGACCACCGCCTCGAGGATCGCGTACCACTTCGGCTCGCCCTTCTCCTCGGAGAGCCGCTTCACGCCCTCGCGCATGTGGCGGGCGCGGGGATCCTCCGTGCGGTAGACGCGGTGCCCGAACCCCATCACCGGTTTGCGGTCGTCGCGGAGCGCCTTCACGTAGGCGGCGGCGTGCTCCGGCTCGCCGATCTCCTGCGCCATCCGCATCACGTTCTCGGCGGCGCCGCCGTGGGCCGGCCCGCTGAGCGCGGCGACCGCCGCCGTCACCGCCGCGTGGAGGTTTGCGTCCGTCCCCGCAACGACCCGCGCCGTGAACGCGGAGGCGTTCGCGCCGTGCTCGGCGTGGAGGATCAGGTCGAGGTCCATGAGGCGCGCGGCGTCCTCGGAGGGGCGTTCGCCCTCGAGCACCCAGAGGAAGTTGGCGGCGTGGCCGAGGTCGGGGTCGGGCTCGACGGGGTCGAGGCCCTGCCGGAGGCGGTGGTGCGCCGCGACGATCATCGGCACCTGCGCGGTGAGGCGCACCGCCTTCCGCAGCGTCGCCTCACGGGAGTTGTCGGCCACGTCCGGGTCGAAGCCGCCGAGGGCGGAGACGGCGGTGCGGAGCACCTCCATCGGGTGGGCGTCCTGGACGGCGCGGACCACCTCGACGACCGGCGACGGGAGCGAACGCGCGGCGACGAGCTGGCGCGTCCAGCGGCCGAGCTCCTCGGACGTCGGGAGGTCGCCGTGGAAGAGGAGGTAGGAGGCCTCCTCGAACGTCGAGCGCTGCGCGAGGTCGTGGATGGAGTAGCCGCGGTACCAGAGCTCGCCCGCGCGTCCGTCGATGTCGCAGACCTCGGAGCGGTCGAAGTAGACGCCCTGCAGTCCACGGTGGATCTGGACGTCGCTGCTGGCGTCGGGCATCGGAACTCCTCGCACGGTACGCGCGGAGGTTAGCAGGAAGCGGCCCGGGCCCGGCATCGTCGGGCCCGGGCTGGTGGCGGAGTCGTCTGCTCGTGGCTACCTGTTGGCTTTGACGGCCGCCGCGAGGCGCGCGCGAGCCGCCTCCAGGATCGCCGGCTCGTTGTCCTGCAGCAGCTCCGAGTTGAGCTCCATCATCAGGAGCTCACCGACGGCAGGGCCTTCCGGCCAGAAGTGCATCGCCACGTGCAGCTTGATCGGGAGGATGACGGCGATCGCATCGAGGTCGATGGCGATCGAGCGATGCTACTCATCGCGGAATTCGAGCGTGCCGAACATCATCGATAGCGCGCTCGAGGGTGGGACAGATGCTCCCGCCGTCGAGGCGTCCTGGCTCGGCGGCTCAGCGTTCCGTGGAGAAGCGTCGGTGCGTCCCCGGTGGTATGCCGGAATGTGATGCGTTCGCGAGGATGAGCGAGTCGTCGTTACCACGCGTCGTATGGCGTCTGGCGGATGGTCTCCGTATTCAGACTGACCGAGGCGAGGTCCGTACAAGGAGTACCCCGAGATGGCCATGCAGCAGGGTGAGAAGTACGCGTGTATCCAGTGCGAGTGTGAGATCGAAGTCACGAAGGGCGCGAACCCTATGGGTGGCGACCTGAAGCCGCAGTGCTGCTGCGGCGCGACGATGCAGCCGGTCGAGTAGCGTTCGGCCGAAGTCCGTCGAGTGCTCGTGACTCGAACGCAGAAGGGGCGGCCGATGGCCGCCCCTTCTCATGTCCGATCGATGGCTGCTGGCGACGGCCCGCGCTAGTCCTCTTCGAGGGTGCTCGTGTCGCCCTCGGGGAGTCCGAGCTCGCGAGCCTTGAGGAGGCGCCGCATGATCTTGCCGGACCGCGTCTTCGGGAGGATGTCGATGACGGCGATCTCCCGAGGCGCGACCGCGGAGCCGAGGCGGTCGCGGCAGTGGCGGTTGAGTTCGCGCATGAGTTCGGGCGTCTCCGCGTAGCCCTCGTTGAGGGTGACGAAGGCCTTCACCACCTCCATCGCGACGTCGTCGGGCTTGCCGATGACGCCGGCTTCGGCGACAGCGGCATGCTCGATCAGCACCGACTCCACCTCGAACGGTGAGACGAGGTGGCCGGCCGTGTTGATGACGTCATCGTCGCGGCCGATGAACCAGATGTAGCCGTCCTCGTCGCGCTTCGCGCGGTCGCCGGTGTAGTACCAGCCGTTCTTGAACCGCGAGTCGTAGCGCTCCTGGTCGTTCCAGTAGGTGCGGAACATGGAGGGCCACGGCGGCTTCACCACGAGCGCGCCCTCCGCCTCCGGCTCGCCCAGCTCGTTGCCCTCGTCGTCCACGACGGTGACGTGGACGCCGGGAAACGGGCGCCCCATGGAGCCAGGACGGACGGGCATCGAGGGGAAGTTCGCGCACATGATCGCGCCGGTCTCGGTCTGCCACCAGTTGTCGAGGATCGGCTGGTCGAAGACGCGGTTGCCCCACACGACCGCCTCCGGGTTGAGGGGCTCACCGACCGATCCGATGAAGCGCAGGCTCGAGAGGTCGAACTGCGCCGGGAGTGACTCGCCACTGCGCATGAGCAGGCGGATCGCCGTCGGCGCGGTGTACCAGACCGTCACGCGATGGTCCTGGATGAGGCGGTACCAGCGCCGCGCGGAGAACCCGGCCTCGTCGATGAGCGCCGTCACGCCGTTCGAGAACGGCGCGAACATCCCGTACGAGGTCCCCGTGACCCAGCCGGGGTCGGCCGTGCACCAGTAGATGTCGTCCGGCTGCAGGTCGAGCGCGTACTTGCCCGTCGCGTACTGGGCGACGATCGCGTTGTGGACGTGCGCCGCGCCCTTCGGGAGGCCGGTGGTGCCGCTGGTGAAGTGCATGACGGACCAGTCCTCGGCGCCGGTCCGCTCGATCTCGAACGCCTCGGACGCCGGGTCGACGATCGACGCGTAGTCGATATCCTCGGCGGCGACGCTCGCGCCCTCGCGGTGCGCGATCACGATGACGTGGCGCACCGAGGGCAGCTCGGAGCGGATCGCGTTCACCTTCGGGAGGAGCTTCGGCGTCGTGATGATCACGGCGCCCTCGGCGCGCGCGACGCGCTCCTTGATCGGCTCGGGGCCGAACGCGGAGAACAGCGGCGCCATGATCGCGCCGACCTTCAGGATGCCGAAGCAGGAGAAGTACAGCTCCGGGATGCGGTCCGAGAGGATGAAGACCCGCTCGCCCTTCTGCACCCCGAGCCCCTTGAGGGCGTTCGCGACCTTGTTCGACTGCTTCGAGAAGTCGGCGTAAGTGAACGTCTCGACGTGGTCATCGGCGGCCTGCCAGATGATCGCCGGCCTGTCCGCGTTCGCCCCATTGGCGTGCCGGTCGACGCACTCGTGCGCCATGTTGATGAGGCCGTCCGGGGTGTCGAGTTCGGCCCACATGTCGTCCCAGGAGAACGACTCGCGGAGGCTGGCCCAGTCGGCGACGTTCGGCGCCTGCTTCAGCGACGTCACGTCGCGCGCAATCTCCGGATAGCCCTCGATCATGGCAGTACCCCTCTCGTCACCCCGGTCGGCGCGAGTGTACCGCCGCGGTCGAGGGCGTTCCGAGGGGGCGAGTGAGGCGATCCGCCGCGAGCGCTAGCGCGGTTGCGAGGGTCAGGGCAGGAAGTTCAGCGGATCCTGGTACGCCCCGGCGCGGCGGATCTCGAAGTGGAGGTGAGGCTCGTCCGTGTCGCCGGTCATGCCCACGGTGCCGATGACGTCGCCGGCGTCCACCAGCGCACCCGCCACGGACCGGAACTCGTCGAGGTGTGCGTACAGCGTCTCGAACCCGTCCGCATGCTGGATGACCACGTGGTAGCCGTTGTCACAGCAGGGATCGCCGCCCACGAACGTGACTGCTCCCGCCTGCGCGGCGCGCACCTCTATTTCGAGTGGCGCACGGATGTCGATGCCGACCGGGTGATCGGGGCCGAAGGGTGTCTTCAGGTCGCCCTCCACGGGCCACACCCAGCCGCCGGGATCGAGCGTTGGTACCGCCCTCGGGGAACTGACGGCAGGTTTGGTCAAGGAAGCCTCGGTGGTGTCCGGCTCTGGCGACCTAGTCTCGTTGGACGAGTCGCACGCCGCGAGTGTGGTGGCGACCACGAGTGTGAGGAGCGCGCCCGCGAGGCGTCCGATGTTCACGAAGGCCCTCCCCGCTGCTCGGAGGGAGCGTAGCCGATCGTCTATCCCGGCCGGAGTAGTTTGAGGATCGCCTCCGCCTCGTCAGGCGTCGCGGGCCTCGGGCGGTTCTCCGCGACGTCGATGCGGGCGGGGCGCAGGTCGAGCACGGGCTGCTTACCCACCTCGAACGTCACGTGCGCGACGACCGACTGGAACGGGCCTTCCCCGAGGGTGACGAGGTCGTCGGCGTCGAGGTCGAAGACGAAGTTGCCGAGGGAGTAGAGGATCAGGCCGCGGCGGCCGTCCGACGCGCGGTACTCCTCGATCTGCTGGAGGACGTGGGGGTGGTGTCCGACCACCAGCGCCGCGCCTGCCTCGATCGCTGCGCGGGCGAGTTCCTGCTGCCGGGCCGTGACGACCCGGGTGTACTCGGTGCCCATGTGGAGCGTGACGACGATGAAGTCCGTCCTCCGGGCGGCGCGGAGGGCGGCGATGTCCGCCGTGATCGCCGCGACGCTCGCGCGCGAGACGCCGCCCTCGGCGCCGGAGGCGAACACGGTCTCGCCGATGTCGCTGTAGCCGAGGAAGCCGACGCGAGGCCCCCTCGCGGGGTCGGTGACGAGGGCGGCGCGCGCGTCCCCCTCGGACAGTCCCGCACCGAAGTACCGGAGGTCCTGGGCGTCGAGTGCGCCGAGCGAGTTGCGGAGGCCGGTCACGCCGTAGTCGGTCGCATGGTTGTTCGAGAGACTGACGGCCCAGACGGGGAGTTCGAGGAGCCCGGCTGCCAGTTCCGGCGCCGTCGCGAACACGTACTGTTTCGCGAGCGGGTTCCCTGCGTCCGTGAACGTCCCTTCCAGGTTCACGACCGCCAGGTCGGCGCCCTCGAACAGCGGCTTCGCCGCCTCGAACGGGTAGCCGGCCCCGCTGGTCACCATCGCGCCCTCGACGTCGCGGTCGAGCATCACGTCGCCCGTGAAGGCGATCGTGATGCTCGTCGGCGTCGCGTCTGGCGTGGCCGAGGGGGACGGGCTGGCTGTTGCGGTCGCCGAGGCGGGCGGGGTCGCGGTCGCGGTCGCGCTGGCGACCGTGATGCCCTCAGGCAGGGTGTCCCCGCCCGAACAGCCGGCGAGGAGGAGTGTGGCGAGGCAGGCCAGCGCGGTCAGCCCGCTCCGACGCCGGGTCACCCCTTCTGCGCCGCGGCCGCCTCGAACGTGGCGCGGATCGAGGTGACGAGCATCGCCTCGATGTCGGCCTCGGTCGCGCCGTTCGCGAGCAGCCACGGGACTTCGACGTCCGGGACGAGGGTCCAGCACTGCGGACGCTCGGCCTCGTTCCAGCGGCCCCAGAAGCCGGCGGGCTGGGCGTCGTGGCCGAGCGAGACCTGCGCCGCGTGCCCGGACTGCGCGAGGGCGAGCGCGACACCGCCTCGCGTGGCGACATAATCGGCATCGTCCGAGAAGAACCGGTCGAGCCCGAGGTTCGCGCCGCGCGCCGCGATGCTCGCGAGGTAGGCGATGTCCGTGGTGTCGTTCGAGTGGCCGATGGTGACCGCGCGCGGGTCGACACCTTCGTCCTCGAAGATGTCCATGAGCGGCGTGCCGAGCTCGTCCGTGGCGAGTGTGTGGCACGAGATCGGGACACCCGCCGCCTTCGAGGCGCGCGCTGCGCCCCTCGCGACCTTCTCCATCAACGCACGGATCGGCATGCGTCCCTCGGTGAGGCGGGCCTCCATGTCCCACGCGAGCTTGATGATGCCGGCCTTCGGCCCCGTGCCGTCGATGCCCTGCTCGATCTCCAGGATGAAGCGTTGCGCGATCTCGTCCTCGGTCCACATCCAGAAGTAGGGCGGGACCCACCGGTAGCAGCCCGTCGCGCAGACCACGTTCACGCCGTGGTCTGCATGGCGCTCGGCGACCGCCTCGAAGAGCCACGCCTGCCGCCCGAGGTCGAACGGGGTGAGGTCGATGATCGTGTCGATCCCGGACTGGTGGACGCGGGCGAGGGCGGCGACGGAGCGCTCCACCATCTGCGCGCGGCGCGGGTCGTCCATCATGCCGGGGATGCGTTCCATGCCCGCGGCTCCGGTGGTGAGGTGCTCGTGCGAAAGCGTCCGCCCGAGGTCGGCGCTGTCGATCGGGCCTCGGATCGTGTTCACGGCGGTCATGGTCTGTCCCTCGCGCTCTCGGTCGTTGTCTCGTGCTGGGTGTTCGGTGGTCCGCTACGCCTCGGGCAAGTCGATCATCCCCTGGAGGACCGCCCACGCCGCCTGCCCCCAGCGGCTGACGTTCTCGGCGTCCACGGCGATGTCCACGGTGTCCTGCGGGGAGTGGAAGTAGCGGTGCCCGCCGAGGAACGTGACGTAGCGTCCGCCGCCCTCCGCGATGTTGCGCGCCTCACCGCCACCAGGGTTGCCGACATCGAACACATCGAGGGTGCTCTCGTCGACGCCGGCGTCGCGGACGGCGCCAGTGGCGAGCGTGTGGAGGTACTCGTCCGAGCCGCCGAGGCGGGCGTTGGGGTACCTCGCCCCGATCGACGCACCGAGGTGCAGCCAGGCGGCCGCGTCCTTGATGATCCCGTGGCGTGCGGCGAGGTAGTGGTACAGGCCCTGGTGATGCAGTTCGTGGCCGGACGAGGCGACGAAGTGCACCGTCCGCTTCGGCCCGGCGCTCGCGACCGCCTCGGCGAGGGCGACCCAGATCGCGATGCCCCCACCGCGCTCGGCGGCGCAGGTGAACCACCCGGACTTCGGCGTCATGACCACGACGGGCGCGAGCGCCTCGTCGCTGCCGGCGACGGTCGCGACCACGTTCGTTGCGCTCGACTGCAGCCGCTCGCCGTCCACCTCGAGCGTCGCCTCGACGCCACCGATGACGAGCGACGAGGTGAGGCGGCGGGCGTCCTTCGCGGCGATCTGCAGGACGGGGACGTTGAACGGGGTCTTGATGTGCTCGGCGTTGCGGAGGATGACCTCGCCCTCCGGGTCCCCGGACGGCACGACGATCCCGACGATGCCCTGCTCCCCCAGTGCCTGGTAATGCGCGAGCGCCATCGCGGCGGTCCAGCGCTGGTCGCCCCGCACCGCCGAGGTGGCGACGACGATCTTGCCGAACGGGTCGGGGTCGGAGTCCTCGCAGAGTTCGCCCTCGATGCCGCCGAAGTCCGTGAAGCCGCCGTCGTACATCGGCGTGCCGTCGATCGTGTCGTCCGGCCAGGTGAGCCGGGCACGACGGTACTCAACGCGGGGGAACTTGAAGCGCTCCAGCTCGCCGGGGACGCCCGCCGCGACGAGGAGGTCACGCAACCAGGTGCTCGTGCGGTCGTCGCCGGTGCCGCCTGTGCGGTGGATGCCGAAGCCCTCGTACGCGCGGATGCGCTCCTCGATCACGGACGGCGCGAGTCCGGAGGGCAGGTTCGACACGGACATCTCCTCACGCTCATCTCGGGACGCTCGACGGCCTGGCGAGCCGAGAGGTACGCCTACGCGGCGCGGCTCGTCAACCCGCGGTGGACTGGGAGTCATGAGTCGAACGATACCGAGGGCGGGGCCGTTACACTGAAGAACCACCTGACCGTCCCGAGGAGCCCTCGTGCGCTGGACTTCCCGTCGCCGCGCCTGTTTCAGCGCGGCAGCCCTGATCGTGTTTGTCCTGGCGCTCGGCATGACCTCGAGGCCTGTGGCCGCCGAAGGCCCTGACGCGCTCGACGAGTTGCCACCGGGGTGGATGTTGTACGACGGGGGCGCCCTCCTGGAGCCGGGGATGCTTTCCGGCGGCACGCCGCTCGAGCTCGCGCTGGACTTCTTCGCCAGCGGTTCGCCGACCGTCAAATGGCGGACCGATCGGACGCCGGCCGTGACGATCTGCACGGTCCAGGCGAACCGCCCAGCCTCGGTCACGGACGTGGCGTTCCGCCAGTCGGTGACGACGGGCGTCGAGGTGTGGAGCCAGGTCCAGGCTGCGATCGGCCTGAACTACATCGGCGACTGCGCGTCCGGCGCGTGGTCTCAGAACAATGGGGTCAACGAGATCGGCTGGGACGACGCGCGCAACCTGGTGCGCAGTCCCGCCGCCGGGGTGACCTTCGGGCGCTGGCTCGACCGAGGACTGACGCGCGACTTCCAGGAGACGGACATCATCCTGGACCATCAGCTGAACGTCAGCCAGGGGTGCCTCGACAGCGTGATCGCGCACGAGCTCGGACACGCCCTCGGCTTCGGACATAGCGATGTCCGCGGAGATCTGATGTACCCGTCCTTCGATCCGGGAGACCCGTCCACGTGCCCCGGCCGCCCGACCGCGACCGAGGTCGCACTCCTCCAGTCGCTCTACGGCGTGAACCGGGTCCCCGCGTTCTCCTCGACGGTGCTGCAGCAGACCGTGGCGGCGGGCGCCCGGGTGGCGGTGTCCGCCGTGGCATCTGACCCGGATGGCGACCCGCTGGAGTACACGTGGACGCAGACATCCGGCCCGTCCGTGGCGATCAGCGTGAGCGGCGGGACGATTGCCTTCGACTCGCCCGCCCAGCCGGGAGCCACCCTCGGCTTCCGCGTGACCGCCCGGGACCGATTCCGCCACACCGCGACCGCCGAGGTCGTCGCCAACGTGATCGCCCTCGACGCCCCGCCGACCGGGACGCCGTTCCTCGACGACCTTGGTGTGTCGGCTGACGGAAGGCGTCTCGCGCTGACGTTCACCGAGGCGACCGGTACCACGGAGTACCGCTTCTGCGCGACGCCGCCGATGTCCGCGAAGCCCACGTGCCAGTCTGCGGCTACGCCGCGTGGCGAGATCACCTGGGACACCGTCCTGACCTCTGCGGTGGAGGACGAGCCGTTGCGCGTCTTCACCACCGGCACTCGTCGGATCGAGCTCCAGGCGTGCAACACCGAGGGGTGTATCCAGGACCGGGCGAGCGAGATCCTCGGCGGTGGCTTGCGCTGGTCGGCGCACAAGGTCGACTACGACTACTTCACGATGGCGCAGGGGGGCGTGACGTCCCGGTCACAGATGACCATCGCCGTCGTCCAGAACCTCACCGGGACCGCGCGACGCTTCCAGATATTCACGGGGAGCGAGTCGAACCTCCGCCAGACCCTGATGATGGACTGCCGAAGCGTCCAGCCGCTGGACCTGTGCGTGGGCTTCCTGTTGCCCGGCCAGCGCGGCCAGGGCACGCACGTCACGATCCGGAGCGAGCGGACGGGCACGCCGGTGATCGAGCACCGCATCCGCGTCCGCTAGCGATGGGTACGAGGATCCTCAGGCGTTGGTGCGGGAGCCGGTCGGTCCGGGGGGCGCGTCGCCGTACGCCATGAAGTCGTACAGGTAGAGCAGTGCGAACCAGCCGGACTTCGCCCACCGGTACCCGATGAGCGTCGCGACGAGGCTGAGCACCACGATGGTCCAGATCGGGTGCAGCCCGGCGTCGCGGATCGGCCGCAGCCAGAGCTCGACGAACGCGAAGATCAGTGCGGCGAGCGCGCCGATGCCGTATCCGAGCGCCATCGCGCCGATCCATGCGCCCGGCGAGGTCTGGTAGCGCAGGTCGCAGTGTGCGCAGCGTTCGTGCATCGCGAGGAGCCCGGAGAACATCGACGTCTGTCCGCATGACGGGCAGCGCCCGAGGATGGCGGTCCGCCAGAGCGTGCGCGCATACGGGCGGCCGGTCGGAAGGCGTTCGGTGTCCATCGGCATGACGCCAGTGTAGGTTCGCCATTCGTACGGGGCCGCGATGCGGCCCGTGCCCGTAATGGGACGCTACCTATACTGGAGAGACGCCCCCGAGGGTTCCCACCCAGCAGCGATCGGCAACGCCGTTGACGGACGAGCAATCCGCCTCCGATCTCGTCGCACGCATGGCCGCCCTGCCGCGTACGGACCACTTCCGCGCGGTAGCCCTGACGCCGGACCTCGACCCCCGCGCGCTCCTCCTCGACCCCGTCGCAAGTGGCGTGGCAGCATCGTACGAGCGCCCCGATCGAGGGCTCGCGCTCGTGGGCGTGGGCGTCGCGCGACGTATCGAGGTGCCCGCGGGCCGTGGCCCCTCGTCCGCGCGCGAGGACGTTCGCCAGCTCTTCGAGACGCCCGTGGAGGGCGACGCGCCCGGCCTGCGGCCGCGTCTGCTCGGCGGGTTCCGGTTCAACCCCACGGCGGCCGTGGGCGACCCGTGGTCTGCGTTCGGCGCGGGTTGGCTCGTGCTGCCTCGGGTACTGCTGGTGATGGACGGCGAATCGACCGGCGCGATCCTCGCACCCGGCGAGGACCCCGCCTTCGCCGCCGACCTCGTGCAGCGTGCGCTTGCCTCCCGCGAGGCGCCCTCCAGCGGCCCGTTGCACGTGGAGCGCTCGATGAACCGCCCGTTGTGGCTCGAGTCCGTGGCGACGATCGCCGCGCAGGTGCGCGATGGCGCGTACGAGAAGGCAGTCCTGGCCTCGCAGCAGTTCCTGCGAGGCGACGGGCCGATCGCGATCGGTGCGGCGCTCGCCCGGCTCCGCCAGAACTATCCCGCCTGCCACGTCTTCACGATGACGACCGGCGGCCACACCTTCCTCGGCGCGAGCCCGGAGCTGCTCGTGCGGCTGTCCGACGGCCAGGTGGAGGCGCTGGGCCTCGCCGGGTCGCTGCGCCGAGGCGAGACGCCCGAAGAAGACGAGCGCCTCGGCGAGCAGCTCCTGACGAGCGCGAAGGACCGCATCGAGCACGAGACGGTGGTCCGTGCGATCCGGGAGCGGCTGGCGCCTGCCACCGAGGAACTCCACGCTCCGAACGCACCCCGCCTCCGCAAACTGCGGAACATCCAGCACCTCTCCACGGAGATCAGCGGCCGGGTCCGCCCGGGCGTCGACATCCTCGACCTCGCGCAGCGCGTGCACCCGACGCCTGCGGTCTGCGGCTGGCCGACGGCGGTCGCGCGGGAGGTCATCGCGGAGCACGAGGAGTTCGACCGCGGCTGGTACGCCGGCCCGGTGGGCTGGGTGGATGCGACCGGCGACGGCGAGTTCGCGGTCGCGCTCCGCTCGGCGGTGGTCGAGGACGACCACGCCTGGCTGTTCGCCGGCAACGGCATCATGGGCGACTCCGAGCCGGAGCTCGAACTCGCCGAGGTGCAGTGGAAGTACCGCCCGCTGATCGAGGCGCTCGGCTCCACCGAGGGGTAGCGCCGGCGGGCAATCCAGCATCGCTCGCATCGCCCGCAGGGAGTCCGAGGCGTAGGATGCCGCCCATGTCACTTCCGGCCGACCGGTACGTCCGCGCGCTCCTCGGTTCGCTCTACCAGGGCGGCGTCCGCCATGTCGTGATCGCGCCCGGCTCGCGGAACACCCCCCTCACGGCGGCGCTCACCTCGGAGGGCGCGCCCTTCCGGACGTGGCTCCACCTCGATGAGCGCTCCGCCGGGTACTTCGCGCTCGGGCTCGCGCGTCAGACCGGCACGCCCGTTGCGGTCACCTGCACCTCCGGCACCGCAGCGGCGAACTTCCTGCCGGCCGCCGTCGAGGCCCGCCTCTCCCGTGTGCCGCTCGTCTTCATCACGGCCGACCGGCCGCCGGAGGCGCGCGATGTCGGCGCGGCCCAGACCGTGGACCAGGTGGGCCTCTTCGGGTCGCACGTGAAATGGGCGGCCGACCTGCCCGTGGCCGACGCCTCCGCCCTCGACGAGTTGATGCGCTACGCGGCCTCCGCCGGGGCGCGGGCTACGGCGACCGCCACCGAGGCGCCCCGAGGCCCGGTGCACCTCAACCTGCCGTTCCGCGAACCCCTGATCGAGGCCGGCGACCTGCCCTTCGGCGACATCGCGCAGCCGGTCGCGCGCTCCTCGCGTCGGACGGCGCCGGACACGGGGACCGTCGCTCGACTCGCCGCGATGCTCCCCGGGCGTCGCGGGCTGCTGGTCTGCGGCCCCGAGGCCGAGGCGCTGCCCGCGGACGAGATCGCGGCGCTCGCGCGCGGCCTTGGCTGGCCGGTCGTCGCCGACCCACTCTCCGGCCTGCGCGCCGGGACGCACGACCGCTCGCTCGTCATCGACAGCGTCGATGCGCTCGTGCGGGTGCCGGAGTTCCTCGAGGGGGCGTTGCCCGACGTAGTGCTCCGCTTCGGTGCGACGATGACGTCGAAGCCGTTCAACACGTGGCTCGCCGCGCTTCCGGGCGTCCACCGGATCATCGTCGACCCGGCGGAGCCCTCCACCGGTGGCTGGCGCGATCCGGATCTCCAGGCTGACGAGTCGATCGCCGCGGATCCGGCGCTCCTCGCGGGCGCGCTCCTCGATGCGATCGAGGGGCACACGCCCGACGCGGCATGGGCAGGACGTTGGACTGAGGTGAACGAGGCCGCGCGGACGGCGTTGCGGGACGCATCGCACGAGATCGACGAGCCGTTCGAGGGCCAGGTCGTCTACGACCTCGCGACGGCGCTGCCGGACGGCGCGACGCTTGTGGCGGGGAACTCGATGCCCGTCCGGGACATCGACTCGTTCTTCGCCTCGACCGACCGGCGTGTCCGGCTCGTCGGCACCCGTGGGGCGTCGGGCATCGATGGGGTCGTCTCGACCGCCGTCGGAGCGGCGGCGGCCGGGGCAGGGCCGGTGGCGCTGCTGATCGGCGACCTGTCGTTCCTCCACGACCTCAACGGCCTGTGGCCGCTGCGCCGCTATGGCCTGGACCTGACCGTCGTCCTCGTGAACAACAACGGCGGCGGGATCTTCTCGTTCCTGCCGCAGCGCGAGGCGACCCCGTCGAGGTTCGACGAGTGGTGGGGGACGCCGCACGGCCTCGACCTCGCCCCCGCCGTCGGGTTGCATGGCGGGCGCCACACCGTGATCGCCGGTGACTCGGCCACGCGTGCCTCGGACGCCATCGCCGAAGCACTCGCGCGCCCCGGCCTCGACGTGATCGAGGTGCGTACCGACCGCGAGCGGAACGTGGCACTGCACGGGGAGGTGTGGGAGCGCGCCGCTGCCGCCGTCCGCGATGCCCTCACCGCGGCGCGGGTCTAGCCATGCCGCACGTCACCGTCGACGGCCTCGACTTCTGGGCGGACGTAGAGGGCAACGGCCCGCCCGTGGTGTTGCTCCACGGCTTCACCGGCTCCCGCACCACCTGGTACGACCTCGTCGCCCTCGCGGCGAAAGAGTTCACCACGATCGCGATCGACCACATCGGCCACGGGCGGAGCGCCTCCCCTGCCGAGGTGGAGCCGTACCAGATGGAGCGTGCGGTCGACTCCCTCGTCGGCGTCGTCCGCCAGCTGGGCCACGAGCGCGCGATCTGGGTGGGCTACTCCCTCGGAGGGCGCACGGCGCTCCAGGTGACGTGTCGCCACCCGGAGGCAGTGGCCGCGCTCATCACCGAGGGCGCGAGCGCCGGGCTTGCCACCGAGGCGGAGCGCCTCGCGCGGGTCGAGGCGGACGAACGCCTCGCGCAGATGGCGGAGCGTGACCTCGAGGCGTTCGTGGACCACTGGGCGTCCATCCCGCTCTGGGAGAGCCAGCAGCAGACGCTCTCCGAGCCGCAGCGCGCCGCGCTCAAGCAGCAGCGGATGGCGCAGCGCGCGACCGGCCTCGCCAACTCGCTGCGCGGGATGGGTACCGGTTCGCAGACCTGGCTGGGCGACCAACTCGCTCAGATCGGGGTGCCCGTTCTCCTGACGGCGGGTAGGCTGGATACGAAGTACGTCCAGGCCGCCGAGGAGATGGCGCAGGCCATTCCGGACGCTCGGGTCCGCATCATCGAGGGCGGGGGGCACGCCGCCCACCTCGAGCAGCCCGAAGCCTTCAACGCGGTGGTGATGGACTTCCTTCGGGAGATGCGCCCGCGCCTGTAGCGTGGCGAGGCGCGCCGGCGCACGACTGGAGCTCAGATGCCCCCTGCTCGTCCGTTGCCTGCCCCCGGGAGCCTCCGTGCGTGGATCCTCGCGGTCCGCCCGCCCACGCTGACCGCCGCGATCGTCCCGGTCGCCGTCGGCACCGGCGTCGCGATCCGTGACGGGCACTGGATGCCCCTCGCCGCGTTCGCAGCGCTGATCGGCGCCCTCGCGCTGCAGGTCGGCGCGAACTTCGCGAACGACCTCTCCGACTTCCGTCGTGGTGCCGACAACGAGTCGCGTCTCGGCCCGCCGAGGGCGACCCAGCTGGGCCTGCTCACGCAACGCCAGGTCACGATGGGCATCCTCGTCGCCTTCGGGACGGCGACGCTCGTCGGCCTGTACCTCGTGTTTCTCGGCGGCTGGCCGATCATCGCGATCGGGCTCGCCTCGATGCTCGCGGCCGTCACCTACACCGGCGGGCCGTGGCCCTTCGGGTACCGCGGCCTCGGCGAGGTCTTCGTCTTCATCTTCTTCGGCGTCGTCGCCGTCGCCGGCACGTACTACGTGCAGGCCGACATGGTGTCCTGGCACGTGGTCGGCGCGTCCGTGCCGGTCGCCCTGACCGTCACCGCCATCCTCGTCGTGAACAACGTGCGCGACCTCGATACCGACCGGCTCGCCGGGAAGTACACGCTCGCGGTCTACCTCGGACGGCGGCTCGCGAGGACGGAGTTCGTGGTGGTCGTCGGGGGGGCGTACCTCGCGGCGGCGGGGCTCTGGCTCCTCGGGGACTTCTCCGGCTGGGTGCTGCTCTCCTGGCTCTCGGTCCCCGTAGCGATTGCGCCCGGTGGGGTGGTGCTGGCGACGACGGACGGCCCCGCCCTCAACGAGGCGCTCCGCTCGACGGCGCGACTGCACTTCGTCTTCGGCATCTTGCTCGCCCTCGGCGTGTCCATCTGACGTCCCCCAGGACGGCACCTATGCCACCCACCCGACTCCGCTGGCGCCCCTTCCGCCTCCCGATGCGACAACGCTTCGAGGCGGCCCACGGCGTGCAGGACGCCCGGGAGGGTTTCCTCGTGCAACTCGTGACCGGCGAGGGCGTGACGGGCACCGGCGAGGCGTCCCCGATGCCCAGCCTCGGCCACGGCACCATCGAGGATGTCCTGCGCCTGCTCGATGTGTCGGGAGCCTCGCTCCTCGACGAGTCCACGGAGGTCCCGGATGGCCCGGGCGCGCTCGCGCTGCGCTGCGCCCTCGATGTCGCGCGCCTGGACCTGCGTGGGCGGATCGAGGGCCGTTCGGTCGCGTCGCTCCTCGGTGAGGGCGTCCCCGCCGAGTGGGTGCAGGTGAACGCTGTCATCGGCAGCGGTGAGCCCGCAGAGGTCGCCGAGTACGCCCGCACCGCCTGGGTCGCGGGCTACCGAGTGCTGAAGCTGAAGGTGGGCACGCGTGGCCTCGACGAGGACGTGGCCCGGGTAGCCGCGGTCCGAGAGGCTTGCCCGGACGCGGTCCTGCGGCTGGACGCGAACGGTGCGTGGTCGCCGGAGCAGGCGCTCGAGGCGGTCGCAGCGCTGGCGCCCTCGCGCATCGAGTTGCTCGAACAGCCGGTGGCTGCCTCCGCGGTCGAGGCACTCGCGCGGGTGCGCGAGCGGTCGCCGATGCGGATCGGCGCCGACGAGGCGGTCGTGGATCCGCACCTCCTCGCGCAGGTACTCGATCTGAACGCCGCCGACCTCGTTGTCCTCAAGCCGATGATGCTGGGAGGCCTCACCGCCGCCGCCGAGGTCGCCCGTCGAGCGTTCGAGCGTGGCATCGGCGCGTTCGTCACCACGACGTTCGATTCCTCGATCGGGACGGCGGCGGCGCTCCACCTCGCCGCGTCATTGTCGTGGGACGCCGCGCACGGCCTCGGGACGGGCGAGCACCTCGCGGCGGATGTCACCGCCTCCACGCTGCTCGCGACCGGCGGACGGATGGCGCTCCCAAGTGGCCCCGGCCTCGGCGTCGAGGTGTCCGAGGGCGCCCTCGACGCTGTCGCGACCGGACCATGGGTGGAGGCGCGCTGATGCCTGCGCGGCTCGAGGTCGACATCCGCGACTGGGTCGCCCTCCGTGCTGCGACGCACCCCGACCATGCCGCTGTCGAGTGCTCCGGCACCGTCTGGACCTACGCCGACCTCGAACGGCACGTCTCGACCGCTGCTGGTGCGCTGCGGGCGCGAGGCGTTGAGGCAGGCGAGCCGGTCGCGGTGCTCGCGGGGAACGGGCTGGAGATCGCGCGGTTCGCCCACGCGATTCCTCGCGCGGATGGGGCGTTCATGCCGTTGAACGTCCGGCTCTCGTCCTCGGAGCTTGCGTTCCAGCTGGGCGATTCGCGGGCGCGCCTGCTCATCGCCACCGCCGAGTTCGCCGAGGTCGCGCGGGAGGCCGCCACGCTCGCAGGCATCGAGGTCCTCGATGCGCACGCGGACGAATGGGACGCGGGCGCGCCGCTCGGCGGCGGCGGCGCCATCGAGGCCGACCGACCGCACAGCGTGATCTACACCTCAGGTACGACGGGGCACCCGAAGGGTGCGGTGCTCACGTACGGCAACTTCTACTGGAGCGCCGTGGCCTCCTCCATGAACCTCGGCGTCCGCGAGGATGACCGCTGGCTCGCGTGCATGCCGCTGTTCCACGTGGGTGGCCTGTCGATCCTCCTGCGCTCCGCCGTCTACGGGACGACCGCCGTCGTCCACGAGCGCTTCGACGAGGCGCGGGTGGACGCGGCCCTGCGCGAGGACGGCATCACGCTGCTCTCCGTCGTGGCGACGATGCTCACCCGCATGTTCGAGGTCGACGCGGCATCACTTGCGCCCCTCGGCGACTCGCTGCGTGCCGTGCTCCTCGGCGGGGGGCCGGCGCCACGGACGCTGCTTGAGGCCGCCCGGGACCGAGGCGTCCCCGTCCTGCAGACCTACGGCCTCACCGAGACCGCGTCGCAGGTCGCCACGCTGCCCCCGGAGGATGCGCTCCGCAAGCTCGGCTCGGCGGGGCTGCCGCTCTCTTCTTCGACCGTCCGTGTCGAGGTCGACGGACGTGCTGCCGACGTCGGCGAGGTCGGTGAGATCTGCGTCCTCGGGCCGACCGTATGCGCCGGGTATCTCCACCGGCCGGATGCGACCGCCGACCAGATCGACTTCGAGCGCAATCGTCTGGCGCGCGCGCCTCTGGTG
>CAYPYF010000055.1:0-17640 GCA_964414675.1 uncultured Dehalococcoidaceae bacterium | reverse complement strand
CGCCATCCACAGCTCGCTCGTCGGGGTCTTGTTCACGATGTGGGGCTCGCTCACGAACTCGACGCCTTTCGCCTTCAGCGCCTCGTACCCCGCCTGGATGTCGTCGACGCGGAAGTAGAGGACGGAGCCCGGGTGGGCGAACTCCTCGCCCTCCGCGATGTCGACGAGGAGGCGCACACCGTCGCAGTCGAAGAACGCGAGGTTGCCCGCCTGGAAGAGGAACGGCAGGCCGAGGGTGTCGCGGTAGAACTCGACGGCCGAGTCCATCTCCTTCACGGGCATGTTGATCTGCATCAGCGGGCCGAGGTTGGTCTGGGGAGTGGTCACTTTCGTTCTCCAACGCTGATCGTTAGCATGGCTAACTAATGGTAGAGAACCAGTCAACCGATCCCGCCGCCCTGGCATTCCGCTGGAACTCGATCGCGATCCACCTCGTGCGGCGGCTTCGGAAAGCGGACGAGGTACTCGGGGTGCCGCCGGGGAGGCTATCGGCGCTGTCTGTCCTCGTCTTCGCGGGGCCGCATACCCTCGGCGAGCTCGCGGAGCACGAGCAGGTCACCCCGCCGACGATGACCCGGATCGTCACTGGGCTGGAGGCCATGGGACTCGCGCGTCGGAAGCGTGACACGGGAGACGCTCGAGTAGTGAACATCGAAGCGACCGCGCGCGGACGCCGCATCATGGAGCGAGGACGGCAACTACGCGTCGCACGGCTCACACAGGAACTCACGGCGCTGCCCTCCGAGGATCGCGAAGTGCTCGATCGTGCCGCCGCGATCCTTCTGGGTCTCGAGCGGGCGAGCGAGTACTAGCGGGCGCGGCTGCCGCCGTCGACGGTGTACACACCGCCGGTGATGAACGAGGCATCGTCCGAGCAGAGGAACGCGACGAGGGCGGCGACATCCTCGGGCTCTCCGATGCGTCCGATGAGGTTCGCCTCCGCGTACTGAGCCTTGCGTTGCGCGATCTTCTCCGGATCGGTCGTGCCCGTGAGCTGGTCCGCCATCGCCGTGTCGATCGGCGCGGGGCAGACAGCGTTGACCCGCACCCCGTCCCGGCCGAGCGACATCGCTGCCGACTTCGTCATGCCGATCACCGCGTGCTTGCTCGCGCCGTACGCGAAGATCGAGGGCGTCCCGCCGAGCCCGGCGACCGATGCCGTGTTCACGATCGCGCCGCCGCCGGACCTCGCGATCAGTGGCGCCATCGCCCGCATGCCGAGCCAGACGCCCTTCACGTTCACCGCGATCACCTGGTCGAACGCGTCCTCCGGGTAGTCGAGCAGGGAGCGCGTGACGGGGCCGAGGATGCCGGCGTTATTGAAGAACAGGTGGGCCGCGCCCCACTCGCGCTCCACCGCCTGTGCGTATCCCTCGACCTGCGTGGCCTGCGTCACGTCCGCCTCGAGGATGAGCGCCTCCGAGCCGGCGGCGCGGACGGCCTCGGCGGTCACGGCGAGCGGCGAGCCGGGCAGGTCGACGAGGGCGACCCGCGCGCCTTCCTGGGCGAAGCGGACGGCGGTCGCGCGTCCGATGCCCTGGGCCGCCCCGGTGACGACCGCGATCTTGCCCTCGAAGCGTGACGCCATCTCGCCCTCCTCGATCTGCGCGCACTATGCCAGACTGCGGTCGGCCTGGGGTGTGGGTGTGTCCGGGAGGCGACATGGCGACATGGGACGAGGTCGAGTCCGGTCACCCGCTCGCCGCGCGGGCCCGGGCGGGTTGGGCGCAGATGCCGGTCGCGCACCTCGCGACGGTGCGGCGCGACGGCTCACCCCGCGTGCACCCGGTCTGCCCGCACGTCGCGGAGGGCCGCCTGTACGTCGTCGTCGGGAGCGCGTCGCCCAAGCGGTTCGACCTCGCGAACGACGGCCGGTTCGCCCTCCACGCGATCGACGCGAGCGAGCCCGGCCCCGACTTCGACGAGTTCGAGTTCAGCGTCGAGGGCCGGGCGAGGCGCGTGCCAGCCTCGGACGCCGGCATCTGGTCTGCTGTCCGGGCCGTGTGCCCGTATCCGTTCCCGGACGAGGACTGGCTGTTTGAGCTCGACATCGCGTCCGCGCTGAGCGTGACGTGGGATCCGATCGGATCGCCGGACCGGCGTGCCTACCGGCTGATGTGGCGGGCGGGTTCCGACGGAGCATCGCCGCCGTCGAACGAGCGGCCCGCGCGCTAGACGAGCAGGTCCGGCCAGAGCTCCTCGACGCTGGAGGCGCCGCAGAGCGCCATCGCGAGGTCGAACTCGGCGCGCAGGAGTTGCAGGACCCGCCGCACGCCCGCCTCGCCGTCCACGGCGAGCCCCCAGAGGATGGGACGCCCGATGAGGACGGCGTTCGCTCCGAGGGCCAACGCCTTCACGATGTCCGTGCCGCGCCGTACACCGCCATCGACGAGGACGGCCGCTCGCCCGTCGACCGCCTCGGCCACCTCGGGGAGTGCGTCGATGCTCGCGATCGCCGTATCGAGCTGGCGACCGCCGTGGTTCGAGACGATCACGCCGCCCACGCCCCGCTCGACGGCGCGCTCCGCGTCGTCGCCTCGGACGACGCCCTTCACCAACACGGGGAGACTGGTGAGCGAGGCGAGCCACTCGACGTCGTCCCAGGTGAGCCCGGGGTCGAGGACGGACGCGAAGAACTGGAACAGACCGGAGTCCAGCCCGTCCGTCCCGATCCGCGCGAGGCTCCCCGCGAGGTTCGCAGCGGCGAGGCCTTCCGGCAGCGTGAAGCGGTTCCGCGCGTCGCGCTCGCGCCGCCCGAGGAACGGGGCGTCCACGGTCATCACGATCGCCTCGTAGCCGGACGCCTCCGCGCGCCGCACGAGTTCGGTGGTGAGGCCGCGGTCCTTGAAGACGTAGAGCTGGAACCACAACCGGCCGTCCGGAGCGGCGCGCGCCACGTCCTCGATGCTCGTCGTCGCGAGGGTGGAGAGCACCTGCGTGACGCCCTCGGCGGCGGCGGCGCGCGCGACGGCGATCTCACCGGCGTCATGCGCGAGGCGCGCGAAGGCGGTCGGCGCGATGAGCACGGGCCAGTCGTGCTGACGGCCCATGATCTGCGTGGTCAGGTCGCGCACGTCGGTGCCGGCGAGGACGTGGTAGCGGAACGCGATGCGCTCGAAGGCCTCGCGGTTGTCGCGCAGCGTGATCTCGTCCATCGCGCCGGAGGAGAAGTAGTCCCACGCGAGGGGCGACAGGTGCTCCTTCGCGGCCACCTCGAACTCCGCGAGGTTCAGCAGGTCGTCGAGGTGTGTCACTAGAACGACTCCTCGAGGGCGCGGCCCCACTCGAACGGGCGGGTGAGGACGTAGCCCATGCCGAGCTCGGTCGCGAAATGCCTCGTGGCCTCGCGGACCGGCTCCGTGAGCTCGAAGCGGTACCCCACGCTCTGGGCGTACCGACGCTCGTGCCAGACGTCCAGGTAGAACACCGTGCTTCCGGCGGGCACGGAGCGGGCGACCTCTCCGGCGAGGCCGGCTACCTGCTGCATCACGCGCTCGATCGTGTTCTGCGGGCGCAGCCGTCGTGGGACGACGACGGCGTTCCGACCGGGGAGGCTGAGGCGGATCGGGCCGACGGTCTGCGTCGCGCCCTCCACGGCGGGTTCCACCTCGGGCGTGGCGATGCGCTCGGACGCCCACGCGAACGCGCAGACCTCGGTCAGCACGTCCTGCAGCTGGGAGTCGCTATCGCCCTGCGCGCCGCAGGAGACATAGCCGTGGGCGGCGCGTATGCGCTCGCCGAAGACGCCCATCTGGCCGGCGGCATCCGCGGCCTGGAAGGCTCGCCCGAGCCAGTAGAACGGCGGGTTGTGCTCGGCGGTCTGGGTGAGGCCCCACGCGAGCCAGCACGGGTCGCCACCCCACCCGAACGAGGGAGCGACCTCCGGGAATTGCTCTCGGAGCCAGTCGGATGGCTCCGGATCGGAGCCGCGCGCGTGGGCCAGCATCTGCCCATCCTACGTCGCGCCCGCGCTGCGAGCCTCAGCCGTCGCGGTGGAAGATCGGCAGCGACACCCGGTCCGTGTGGCCGAGGCCCGTGACGACCATGGCGATGGCGCCGCCCACGAGGAGCGCGACGGTCGGATCGTCGACGAGCGCGAACGTCACGAGGCCGCCGATCGCCGACGCAGAGGCGTTGAGGCCCTTGCGCAGCACCCATGGCACCTCGCGCACCATGACGTCTCGGACCACGCCGCCGCCCGTCGCGGTGAGGATCGCGAGGATGGCGGCGGCCGGCCAGTCCAGGCCCGCCTCGTACGCGAGGAGCGCGCCCGTCGGTGCGAACGCACCCGTGCCGATGGCGTCTGCGGTCTTCAGCACCGGGCCGGGCGCATCCCAGCCCAGCGCCCCCGCTGCGATCGCTCCCGCCGTCGCCGCGAGGGCGAAGAGCAGGTAGTCCGTGTTCTCGAACACGCGGGGGACATCGCCGATGACCACGTCGCGGATGATGCCGCCACCGACGGCGGTCACGAGGCCGAGCGCGGCGAGGCCGTAGAGGTCCAGCTTCGAGCGGATGCCGACGGCGACGCCAGAAATGGCGAACGCGACGATGCCGATCCGGTCGGCGGCGAGGACGAGGTTGAGGGCATCCACGTCGGCACGATAAAGCCGCTTCTCCTCGACTGCTCAACGGCGCGCGCCTAGCCTGCATCCGTGGACGACTACCTGCGCGCCATCCTGCTGGGCATCGTCCAGGCCGTTACCGAATTCCTCCCGATCTCCTCGTCGGGACACCTGATCCTCGCCGCCGAGCTGCTCGGCGAGGAGTCGTCCTCCCTCACGTTCGATGTCGGCCTGCACGTCGGCACGCTCCTCGCCGTGCTCGGCTACTTCTGGCGCGACTGGCTTCGCATCGCCCTCGCCACGTTGCGGGACGTGCGGACCGAGGGCGTCACCGTGCGCCGATGGTCCGTGGACGCACGCCTCGGCCTGCTGCTCGCGCTCGGGACGATCCCGGCCGTCCTCGTCGGCCTCGCATTCGAGCAGTGGATCGACGACAACGGCCGCAACCTCTGGGTCGTCGGGGCGATGCTCATCGGCGTCGGCCTGTTGATCGGGCTGGCCGACCGGTGGGGCGCGCAGATCGGCCGGCTGGTCGATATGACACCGGGCCGCTCGCTGCTGATCGGTTGCGCGCAGGCCTTCGCGCTGGTCCCCGGCGTCTCGAGGTCAGGAGCGACGATCGCGACCGCACGCGCGCTCGGATTCGACCGGCCCAGCGCGGCGCGCTTCTCATTCCTGCTGTCCGCGCCGGTCGTGGCGGGCGCCGGGATCCTCAAGCTGGGCGAGGCGCTCACCGGCGACGAGGTCGTCGCGTGGGGGCCCCTCGTGGTCGGCGCGCTCACGGCGGCGGTCGTGGGGGCGCTCGTGATCCGTGGGTTCATGGCGGTGATGCAGCGGACGACGTTGGCCGTGTTCGTCTGGTATAGAATCGCGCTCGGTCTCGCGGTGATTGCCGCGGTCGCCACCGGCGCGCTGTAGCGCCCTCCCCGGAGGACGCTCGCGCTCGCACCTGATCGGGGACACCGGTGCTCGAGCGATTCAACCTCCAGGGGCGCTCCATCGTCGTGACCGGCGGCGGGCGCGGCCTCGGCCGAGGCATGGCGATGGCGCTCGCCGCGGCCGGCGCGAACGTCATGGTCGCCGCCCGCACCGAGGCCCAGCTCACCGGGGTCGTCGAGGAGATCCGCGCCGCAGGCGGCACCGCGACCCACTTCGTCTACGACGCGACGAAGGAGGAGGACGCAGACGCCCTCGTCGCCGCGTGCGTCGCCGAGTACGGGCGCATCGACGTGATGTTCGCGAACGCCGGAGGTGGGAGCGGGGTGTCCGCCGACTTCTGGGAGTACCCCGCCGACTCGTTCGAGGCCGTCCTCGCGACGAACCTGAAGTCCGCGTTCTTCGCGTGCCGCGCCGCCGCGAAGCAGATGATCGAGCAGGGCACTGGCGGCGTGGTCGTCCCGACCGCCTCCGGGACCGCCATGCGTGGCAACCGCCAGTTCGCCTATCCGACGGCGAAGGGCGGCGTCGTCTCCCTCGCGAAGTCGATGGCGACGATGCTGGGGCCGCACGGCATCCGCGCGAACTGCATCGTCCCGGGCTTCGTCTCGCAGCGTGCTCCCGCCGATGCGCGCGAGGCCGCCGAGCGGGAGCAGCGCGGGCACTTCATCCCGGTCGACCGCCTCGGCGAGTGGTGGGAGATGGGGCCGCTCGCGGTATTCCTCGCCTCGGACGCGTCGTCCTACATCACGGGGCAGCACTTCATCATCGACGGCGGGGGCCTCGCGGGCGGCCTCGGGCCGGCCGGGTTCCGCCCGGTCTACGAGTCGGGTCGGGGGTAGACACGTGACGAACGAGTACCCCACCTCCGGGTTCTGGGACCTCAGCGGCCAGAAGGCGCTGGTGATCGGCGCCGACAACCCCGCCGGCGGCGCCATCGCCCGCGCATATGCCGAGGCCGGCGCGGACGTGGCGCTCTGCGCGCTCACGGCGGACGAGGCGGTCATGCGCGCTCGCGCGGTACGTCGCGACATCGAGCAGATGGGGCGCCGTGCGCCCGAGTACATCATGGACGTCACCCTCGGGAAGAACGTCCAGGTCACGATGCGCCAGGCGGTGAAGGAGCTCGGCGGGCTGGACATGGTCGCCATCGCGCCCGACCAGTTCCTCGCGAAGCCGATCGCGAAGACCACGGACACGGACCTCAACCGCATCATGCAGGTCAACTTCAACGCGCACTTCTTCGCCGTCCGCGCGGCGTCCGAGGAGTTCCGGCGCGCCGGACAGCCCGGCCGGATCGTGTGCGTGACGAGTGTCATCGGTGAGCGCGGTCTGCCGAACGCGACCGCCTATGCGGCGGCGCACGGGGCCGTGTACAACTTCGTGCGGGCGGCAGCCCTCGAACTGGGGCCTGAGCAGGTCATGGTGAACGGCATCGCCCTCGGCTGGATGGACTGGATGGACGACCGCATCCAGCCCGAGGACGACGAGGCGCAGCGCGCCGTGCGGTTCACCGTCATGCGTCGTCGTGGCGAGCCGGAGGAGGTGGGGCCGCTGGCGGTCTACCTCTCCAGCGAGGTCGCGACGCATTACATCACGGGTCAGATCTTCCCGGTCGATGGGGGACTGCTGCAGCACCTGTAGCGGTCCCGCTTCGGTAACACGGCCGGGCGTAAGTACGAGACACAGGGAGGGAGCCGTATGGGCATCCTGGATCAGTTCGACCTGAGCGGTCAGTGCGCCATCATCACCGGCGCCGGTACCGGCCTGGGCCGGGAGATGGCGCTCCACCTCGCCGAGGCGGGCGCGGACATCGTCGGCGTCGGCCGCCGTGCCGAACCCATCGAGGACGTCGGCGAGGAGATCCGCGCGAAGGGGCGCCGCTACCTCGGCGTCTCCGGCTGCGACGTGACCGACTCGGCGAAGGTGAACGAGATGGTGGCGCAGGCCACGCGCGAGATGGGACGGGTGACCATCCTCATCAACAACGCGGGCCTCGGCGGCACCGGCCGCGGCAAGACGTTGCCCGAACTCACGGACGAGGACTGGCAGAGCGGGATCGCCTCCAACCTGGACTCGGCGTTCTACTGCTCGCGCGCCATCGTGCCGCACCTGCTGGAGCAGGGCGGCGGGACGATCATCAACATCACCTCCGGCTGGGGCTACCGCGCCGGGCGCAACAACTGGATGTACCCGGTCGCCAAGGGCGGCGTGATCCAGCTCACGAAGGCGATCGCGATGACCTACGCGCGGGACAACATCCGCGCGGCGTGTATCGCGCCGGGCCTCTTCCCGAAGACCGACGAGGAGGAGATCCTCACCGACCTCGGCGAGAAGCAGCCGGCCGGGCGCATCGGCTTCCTGCGGGAGATCGGCCCGCTGGCCGTCTTCCTCGCGAGCCCGTCGGCGGCGTACCTGAGTGGTGAAACTGTGCTGATCGATGGTGGTTCGATCGCCGCCGGCCTGACGCCGGCCGGCATCGTCCCGCGGGCGGAGGGCTAAGTGGTGAGCATGTTCAGCCTGAAGGGCAAGCACGCCCTGGTGACCGGCGCGACCGGACCGCTGGCGCGCGCCGCCGCGGTCGCCCTCGCGGAGGCGGGCGCCACCGTCTCCCTCACGACCCTCGACGCGACGCAGAAGGACGAGGTCGCCGCGAACTCGATCCTCAACGAGTGCTGGAGCGCCGGCTCGCAGAACGGCCAGGTGAAGACCCTGGACCTCAGCAACTACGCCGCGGTCGAGGCAGCCGTCGACGACCTCGAGCGGAACGTGGGGCCGATCGACATCCTGGTGAACGCCGCGCACTCCGCGAACATCAAGCCGGTGCTGGAGTCCACGCTGGACGACTGGAAGAACGAGCTCGACCGGAACGCCACCGCGGTGTTCGCGCCCACGCTCGCCGTCGGCAAGCGGATGGTGCCGCGCGGCGTGGGTCGCGTCATCAACTTCGTCTCCGACCTCCACGACCGGGGCGTCCCGAACAGCGCGCTGTACGCCGCTTCGCAGGGCGCCGTCCTCGGCTTCGCGAAGAGCCTCGCGATTGAGTGGGGCCGAGGCGGACCGCTGGTCCTGGAGCGCGTCACGGTGAACACGATCATGATCGGGTTCATGGAGGGCGTCCCTGGCCCGCACGCGGACGCGAACCTCGCCGAGGTGCTGGAGCGCTACATCCCGCTGCGTCGCCTCGGGACGCCGGAGGACATCAAGGGCGCGGTGGTCTATCTCGCGTCCGACAAGACCAACTTCGTCAACGGCGAGACCATCACCGTCGACGGCGCTATCGCGCACCACGCGTAGATCGCGGCACGGATGACCTCGTCGAGGCCGGATGGATCACGGGCCGATGCGCCCGTGGGCCATCCGGGGCCTCGATGGGACGCGGGCGAGTCGGCGCCGGCGCCTTCCGACGGGCGCACGCCCGAGGTGTCCCGTGCGGTCCGGCCGCCTCGTGTGCTCCCGGAGGACGCCGGGCTGCGCCGGCGCATCGGTGCCTGGCTGGTCGACGAGCTCGTGCGGACGCTGTTCTATCCGCTGCTCCTCATCGTGCTGGTGATGCTGGGCGGTCAGGTCCCAGAGACGCCGGCCCCCGGTGACCTGAGCGTGACGGCGGTCCTCCCGCAGATGGTGCTCCGGGTCGGCCTCAGCTGGATCTTCTGGAGCATGGGGACCTCGCCCGGCGCGATGCTGCTGCACCTCCGCATCGTGGATGCGAGTGGACGCCCGCCCGGGCCCGTGCGAGGGGGTGTGAGGGCCCTGGTGGAGATCGTGAGCATCTCGACGCTGCTGATCGGGTTCGCGTGGGCGCTGTTCAGCCGCCGCCGGCAGACCTGGCACGACCTTGCGGCCGGGACGTATGTGGTGAACGCGCCGGAGCGCGACGTCCGCGGCTAGCGTCCGATCGCGCCGATCGGTTCCTCGACGACGACTTCCGCATCGTTGATGTCGAATATCCGCAGGTCGAGCTCAAGGATGTCCGGCTTGCCCGGCAGACTGCCGATCACCCGCAGGCGCGTCCCCACGCCTGTCTCGATGTCCGACCAGAGGTCGATGTCCAGCAACAGCCCCTGGTCGCGTGGGATCCCCGACAGGAGGTCCTTGAAGTCGTCGACGTAGTTGTCGAACCACACCTCGTCGAGCGACCAGTGCTGCGTCTGGCGGCCGTCGACGACTTCCAGCGTGTGGGGGCGAGCCTGGAGGTCGGCCGTCAGCCGTTCGAGGATATCGGGATCCTCGCGACCGAACAGCGAGTCGGGGGTCAGCGGGACGTCCTGGCCGATGAAGTTCTCGGGGTCCGTCAGGGGCGCCTGCTCCCGCCATGCGCCGCCCTCGACGCGGGTCCAGATGCGTTCGCCGATCCGGACGGTCTCCTGGCTCGACTCGAGGACGCCGAACGTGAACGCGACGGACGAGTACTCCTGGCCGGGACTCACCCACCGCCCTTCGAGGTCGATCTCGACGGACTCGTCGTCCAGGTCCAGTCCCGGGGGCGCTTCGCTCTGGTCCATGACCTTGCCGTCGGCCCGGACGGTCACGGTGAACCGGTACGAGTCCAGCGTCCGTACCGCCTGGAAGCGCTCGGACGGTCCCGGCCGCGGCGTCTCAGCGGTTGCGGGCGCCTCCGACGCCGCGCACGCCACCACCGCGGTCGCCAGTGTCGCGAGCGCGAGGAGGAGCGCGACGCGGGGCCGGGTCACAGCGTCCTGCGCAGCAGCATGGAGTTCGCGCCGGGTGGCGAGGTAAAGCCGGCGCGGCCCAGGGCGTCGTGCGTGCCCGGGAGGCCCGGGGGAAGCACGGTCTCGACGACGGCATGGCCGCGGGCCGACGCGAATGCGAGCGTCGCCTCAAGGAGGGCGTCGAGTCCGCCGCCGGCGAGCCGCCTGAGCACGGCCGTCCCCAGGTCACCACGGTCCATCGCCGCACAGCCCACGATCACGTCCTCGCGCTCCGCGACCCAGAGGCCGCGCCCGTCCGCCCGGTAATACGCGAGGTCTACCAGGTCGGCGTCGAGATCCGGTTCCGGGGCGGGGAGCCCCGCGGAGAGGAGTGCGCGCGTCACGATCGAGCGGATCGGCGCGGCATCCTCGGGCGTCGCTTCGCGCACCACCAGGTCGGTCATCGCGCGGCCTCCCACGGCAACGACCGCGGCTGGAGGACCTGCCGCACGTGCCCGTCCGCGATCACGACCGCCAGGTCCAGCGCGGTGTAGAGCGCCGGGTTCATGCCTCGGAGCGACGCGGTGACCAGTTCGTTCCCGATGTGCGGGAACGGCCCCACGACGGCGAGCACGGCGAGATCTGCCGAGCCCTCCCGCTTCTGGTCCACGGCCCGCTGGACGTCCTGGCGGAACCGGCGGCGTACGTTCGTCCCGTCGGCCGGGTCGACCGTGGGCGGCGAGGTCACCACGGTGACGCCCTCGGGCGCGCCGTCCGGCAGGCGCGAGACGATCCAGTGGTCGTGGAGGTTGATGTCGGTCAGCTCGCCCGGTTCGAGCGCCACCGCGAAGTCGCGGACGCGCGAGACCAGGATGTCGACCTCGGCCGTCTCGTCCGGCAGGCGGTGGATGGGACGGGCGTCGAGGTGGAACGAGCCCGGGATGCCCTCCGACATGGCGAGCCACTGAGGCGAGAGTCCCCCGACGACGGAGACGTATGCGCCTTCCGTCTGGAGCTTCGCCAGCTTCACCGTCACCGGGATACGCGCCTCGCGACGTTCGCCCGCATCCAGGTGGCGCATGGTGCGCCCCAGGGTGAGGCGCAGGTCTGAGATCTCTGGTTCCTCGGTCGGGATGATCGCCGTCGGCGGTACCCAGACGACATAGGCGCCGGGCGCGATCGCCTCGTCGGCCTCGATCTCTCCGGTGAGCATCTCTTCGAGGATGTCGGCGCCGGCCGGGCGGGGTTCCTCGTCCCAGAGGACGCCCACCGTGAGGCCCACGCGGCGCTCGCGCTGGTTCAGGACGAAGTCGAACGGTGCGGGATCGTCGTCGGCGACGCGGAACGTCCGATAGAACCGCGTCCCCATCCACGCGGCGAGCATGTGGGCGGCGACGGTCCGGGTACGAGACGTGCCGGTCATGTGGGTGCGAGCCGGTGCGGGCTACGCCTGCTCTTCAGCCGCCGCCGCCTTCGCATCGTCGCGACGCTGGAGGATGGGGTTGAGCCCGTTCCAGAGCAGCTGCTGCACGATCACGGCGTTCAGCGCCAGGAACAGACCGATGGCGAGGATCTTCAGGATGTTCGCGCCCACCGAGTCGCCGCTGCCCGTCTCCCGCAGGATGAGGACCCCGACGACCGCGAGGACGATCGCGAGCGCCAGTCCGACGACGGCGTCGCGCGCCTTCACGAAGCGCCACAGGCCGGCGATCAACCCGCCGCCCACGGCGATGTTCACGGACAGCATCCCGAGGATGGGCGATCCGTGGTGATGCCAGAGCTGGTAGGCCTCCAGCAGGAGCAGGAACAGCAGCACCGGCCCCAGGACGGCGATGGCCAGGCCGGGCATGTCCGCTCGCTTGAACCGCATGGTGGTCCCCTTCCCCTACCGCGTGGACATCATCGCGGCGCCCCGCGTGCGAGGCAACCCGACCGCCCTCTCGGGCTGCGTTGACCGCCTGATCACGCGACTCCTACGCTCAGTCCCACTCCAGGAGGACGCGTGCCGCTCGTCCATGTCGCCGTCACCGACTTTGTCGCCACGATCACGATCTCGCCGCCCCCGGCGGGATACGACCGCGCGTTCCTCGATGCCCTCGGATCCGCAGCCGGCGAGGTCGGCGCTCGCGAGGACGTACGCGCGGTGATCCTCCGCTCGGACGGGGACTTCGGCGTGGGCTGGTCGGCCGGCGCACTCGACGAGCCGCTCGGCATCCCCGGCGTCCCACACCTCGCGGCGGGGATCGAGGCGGTCGCCGCGGTCGCGCAGCCGGTCGTGTGTGCGGTACGCGGCCGTGCGCACTCGGTGGCGCTGGAGCTGGCGCTGGCGTGCGACATCCGCGTCGCCGCAGAGGGGGCGACGTTCGCGCTCGCAGACACCCTCGCCGGGTCGGTCCCGCTGGCCGGCGGGACCCAGCGCCTGCCTCGCGCGGTGGGGAGGGCGCAGGCGCTCCGGATGGTGCTGCTGGGTGAGGAGATCGACGCCACCGAGGCGGCACGAATCGGACTCGTCTCTCGCGTCGTACCGTCGGAGTCGCTCGATGACGCCGCGCAGGGCATCGCGGATGCCATCGCCGCCCGTGGCCCGATTGCGACGCGCCTCGCGAAGGAGGCGGTCCACCGAGGGGTAGAGATGCCATTGGACCAGGCGCTGCGGTACGAACTGGACCTGACGGTGCTGTTGCAGTCCACCGCGGATCGAGCAGAAGGTGTGCGCGCATTCGCCGAAAAGCGCCCACCCCGGTTCATTGGGCGTTAGGCTCGGCGGTCTGACCTCAGTGGTCTTCGAGAGAGCCTTCGAGGCAACGACCATTACGGCTGGGCATGCAGGGGAGGGAGCGGGATGAACGTCATCCTGAACACGGAAGAGGCGCACGTCGTCCTCGCACTGGTCTCATCGACCGTGCTGGACCACGTCGACCTGTCGGACGAGGCGAAGGAGCGGATCCGCGAGTGGCGCACGGCGCGCGCTCCCGGGACGCGCCCGCTGGACGCATTCGCGGAGACGCTGAACGAGTCCCTGGGGAACTTCATCGACGACCGGACGCGCCGCATGCTGCGACAGCGCGGCAAGGTGAAGGTGCGGGAGTAACCATGCGCGTAGATTTCACCGTCGACGAGTGCCACAACATGTTCGAGGCTGTCCTGGACCAGTTGCTGGAGCTGGACCTGGACAAGAAGGACCGCGCCACGCTTCGCCGCTGGCGGTCTGACGACATGTCCCCGGGCGAGCCGCTGATGCGGGTGCTGGCTGAGAAGCTGTCCGCGCAGATCCAGCAGAGCCACGACCGCTCCGAGGTCAGCCCGATCAAGAAGCCGGACTGGGTCTCCTAAGACACCTCCGTGCCTTCCCCTGTCCCGCCCCTGGTCCGGTTCGAGCGCGAAGGCGACATCGCCTTCGTCACGCTCGACCGGCCGGAGCGGCTGAACGCCGTCAGCATGGCGATGCGGGACGCCCTCTGGGGCGTCCTCACGGCGCTCCGCGACGACCCCACGGTCCGCTGCGCCGTGTTCGCCGGGGCCGGCGACCGCGCGTTCTCGGCAGGTGCCGACATCACGGAGTTCGGGAGCGCTCCCGGCCTGATGGATGCCCGCGCCGCTCGACAGCAGCGTGACCTCTGGGGGGTGATGAGCACGCTCCCCATCCCGCTCATCGCCGCGATCCACGGGTTCGCCTACGGCGCCGGATGCGAGATGTCGATGTACTGCGACCTCCGCGTCGCGTCGGAGGATGCCCGCTTCGCGCTGCCGGAGGTGACGCTGGGGTACATCCCCTCGGCGGGCGGGACGCAGACGGTGCCTCGTCACGTCCCACGCTCCGAGGCGCTGCGCATGGTCACCACCGGCGAACCGCTCTCCGCCGCCGAGGCGCTCCGTGCCGGCCTCGTGCATGCGGTGGTGCGACGCGATGACCTCCTTCCCACCGCCCGAGGATGGGCCGAGCGGGTCGCCGCCGCCGACCCGACCGCGACGCGAGCCGCAAAGCGCGCGATCCTCGAAGGGATCGACCTGCCGCTGGCGGACGGGCTGGCGCTTGAACGGCGGCTGTCGGACGCTGTCCGGCGGACATAACACGCCGCTTCGAGGAGACATCATGGGTGCAGGACTCTGGTCGCGCGCGCGCCGAGGTCGGCAGGTGCCGGCATGGGTCGGTCCCACCGCGCTGCTCCTCGTATCCGCGTTCTTCCTCGGGGTGGTCCTCTGGGGGTACTTCAACCCGGCCGACATCCGCGTCGTCTACTTCGATGCTGGTGAGGCGGATCGGTTCGAGGTAGGCCACCTGACGGCCTTCCCGGAACAGGACCTGTACATCGTGGGCCTCGAGGATGGGCGCCTGCGCGCCATCGACACACGCATCGCCGACTCGGACTGCGTCGCGGTCTGGCTCGCCGACGATCCTCGAGGCACGACGCACAACCCCGGCGGTGCGGCCGGTGTCTTCGAGGATCCGTGCTCGGGCGCGACCTGGTCCATGGAGGCGAATGCGATCGCCGGTACCGAGGTGCCGCTGCGGACGCCGTACATCGACTACCGTCCCTCTGCGGACGGTACCGGCGTGCATGCGTTTGTGGAGCGCGTCAACCCATAGCAGTGCATCACGGGTGGTCGTCCGATCGCGGTCGAGCGCCCTCGCTGCTGCGGTTGGCGCTCGTGCGCGTGGCACACCATGTCGAGTCTTCGGCCCTGCTGGACGCGGTGTAGCGCCAGTGGGGGGCATTGCCTATCATGACGCGGCTCTGAGGGGGGCTAGTCGATGAACACAGCGGAATTCCTGACCATTAGCGCCGCGATCGTGCCGGATCGGACTGCTGTCGTCGGCCCGAACGAGCGGGTCAGCTACCAGGAACTCCAGACCCGGGTGAACCAGCTCGCGCAGGCGATGCAGGCGCTGGGTGTGCAAAAGGGCCAGAACGTCGGCGTGATGGCCGTCAACTGCCCGGAGTTCGTCGAGATCTACTACGCGTCTGCTGCCCTGGGCGCGACGCTGGTGCCCCTCAACTTCCGCGCGAAGGCGGAAGAGCTGACGTACATGATCGAGTCCACGGACGTCAGCACGCTGTTCATCTCCGAGCGGTACTGGTCGATCTGGGAGGGCATCGCCTCCTCGCTCCCGGCCGTGAAGAACGTCGTCGCGCTCGACTTCGAGCCGGTCGGCGTCCCGACGCTTGCCGGGCTGCGCGCCTCCGGCGAGGACATCCCGGTGTGGGTGGAGACCGACGACAGCGACCCGACCCTCATCATCTTCACCTCCGGCACCACCTCCCTCCCGAAGGGCGTCGTGCTCTCCTACCAGGCGCTCACCGCGCTGGTCGTGAACACCCAGTCGCCGGCCGACCCCACGGTCGACCCGCAGGTGGTGATGGTCTCCGTGCCGTTCTTCCATATCGCCGGCGCCACCACGATGATGAGCGCGGTGTTCTCCGGACGGACGCTGGTCATCCTCCCGGCGTTCGAGCCCGGCCTCTGGCTCGAGATGGCGGCGCGCGAGGGCGCAACACACGCCTTCGTCGTCCCCACGATGCTCAAGCGCATCATGGAGGCGCCCGGCTTCAAGGAAGCGGACCTCTCCAGGCTGCAACTGATCACCTACGGCGCGGCGCCGATGCCGTACGAGGTGGTGCGCCAGGCGGTCGACGCCTTCGGCCCGGACGGCCACGACGTGGGCCTCATGAACTCCTACGGGCAGACCGAGGCCACCGGCTCCATGACGTTCCTCGGCCCGGACGACCACCGGCTGGACGGCACGCCGGAGGAGAATGACCTCAAGCTGCTGCGCCTGCGCTCGGTGGGCCGCACGATGCCCGACATCGAGATCGGCATCATCGCGCCGGACGGCCGCAAGTTGCCGGCGAACGAGCCGGGCGAGATCTGCATCCGCGGCGACCGCGTCATGCGCGGCTACAACAAGCGCGACGAGGACACGGCGGGCGCGCTCGTCGACGGCTGGCTGCACACCGGCGATGTCGGCAAGATCGACGACGACGGCTACCTGTTCATCACGGGCCGCATCAAGGACATGATCATCCGCGGTGGCGAGAACATCGGCCCGGCGGAGATCGAGCAGGTCCTGGAAGACCACCCCGCCGTCCTGGAAGCCGCCGTGATTGGCGTCCCGGACGTAGAGTGGGGTGAAGTGGTCAAGGCGATCATGGTCCCGGCCGGCGAGGGCATGATCCCCAGCGAGGAAGACCTGACGCAGTACGTGAAGACGCGCCTCGCCTCGTACAAGGCCCCGGCCATGTACCAGTGGGTGGAGGAACTGCCGAAGAACCACCTGGGCAAAGTGCTGAAGAACGACCTGCGCGAACTGTACGGCCAGCCTGCGAACGCCTGAACCGGAACGCGGCATGCGACGGTATCCCGGCGCTAGCTAGGAGCAGCCATGGCGGACTCAATGAACCAGACCAGCCCTTCAACGGGTGAGGCCGCGGGGAACGGTTCCCGCCGCCTGGTCGGGGCATGGTGGGGTCCTGCCGTCGGCGCCTCCGCTCTCGGGTTCTACGCCACCGCGACGGCGCCTCGTGACGAGGCCGGCCGCGAGATCTTCTTCAACGTGCCCGCCGGGACGTGGGCCGTCTACGTCTTCCTCGCGGGGCTCGTGGGCCTCCTGGTCTGGGGGTTCGTCCGCCACGCCAGCCTCTGGGGCATCGGCCGCCCGACGCCCGGGATCTTCCGTGACCCGCGGAGCCGCCTGAAGAACACGGCCCGCCTCGGCCTCGCGCAGGACAAGGTCCGCCGCGACCGCTACGCCGGCATCATGCACTGGTGCATCATGTCGTCGATCGTGGTGCTGACGCTGGTGACGGCGCAGGTCGCGATCGAGGCAGACACGCCGCTCGACTTCCTCCATGGCGACTACTACCTGTTCTTCTCGTTCTACGGCGACCTGTTCGGCGTCGTCGGACTCATCGGCGTGGGGATGGCGCTCTACCGCCGCTACTTCGCGGACTTCCACCGCATCCGGTGGGACGAGCGCCTCGAGGACCACCTGATCATCCTCGGCCTCGGCGCCGTGCTGCTGACGGGCTTCATCACCGAGGGCGCGCGCATCCTGGTCACCGAACTGGACGCGCACCCGGACTGGGCCGTCTGGTCGTTCGGCGGCTACACCGTCGCGCAGTTCATCCACCTCTTCGACTTCACCGACGCGCAGATCCTCACGTTCCATGAGTGGACGTGGTGGACCCACGTGAGCGCGGCGTTTGCCTGGCTCGCGCTCATCGTGTTCACGCGCCTGGACCACCTGTTCTTCGCACCGATCAACGCCTTCTTCCTCCGCACCGACTCGCCGGGCCGCCTGGCGAAGATCGAGAACATCGAGGAGCAGGAGGTCTTCGGCGTCGGGTACATCCAGGACTTCACCTGGAAGCAGCTGTTCGAGCTCGACGCGTGCGTGCGCTGCGGGCGCTGCACGGACGTCTGCCCGGCCAACATCGCCGGCCAGCCGCTCTCCCCGATGCACCTCATCCAGGACCTGAAGGCGCACCTCG
>CAYPYF010000054.1:16339-18098 GCA_964414675.1 uncultured Dehalococcoidaceae bacterium | reverse complement strand
GCGCAGTTCGGCACCGAGGACCTCGACGCCGCGACTCGCCGCCAGCTGAACCGTGGCGCGCGCCTGACTGAGCTGCTGAAGCAGCCGCAGTTCCAGCCGCTGTCTCTGGGCCAGCAGGTCACGATCCTGTACGCCGGCGTCAACGGCCTCCTGGACGACGTGCCGGTGGAGAAGGTCCTCGACTTCGAGAAGGCCTTCCACGAGTACATGGGCGCCGGGAACCAGGACCTGGTGAACCGCATCACCACCACGGGTGACATCTCCGAGGACGACGAGGCCGCCATCCGGCAGGCCGTGAACGACTTCAAGGGTTCGGTCGCCTACTAGCACTCACGGGTGCGCGGGCCATCGGACATCGGCTAGAGGAAGAGACGCGACATGGCGGGCGGCGGCCAGGTACGAGCCATCCGCGACCGCATTCGGTCGGTCGGGAGCACAGCGAAGGTCACGCGGGCGATGGAGCTCGTGGCGGCCTCGAAGATGCGTCGCGCGCAGGACAATGCGCTGCGGGCGCGTCCGTACGCCCAGCAGATGATCGCCGTGCTCTCGCGCCTCGCCTCCGGCGCGGGCGAGGGCTCCGAGCACTCCCACCCGCTGCTGGAGCAGCGCGAGGTGAAGTCCGTCCTCTACGTCCACATCACCGCTGACCGAGGGCTCGCGGGCGGCCTCAACGGCAACATGAACCGCGCCGGCGCCTCGCTGCTGCTGCAGTACCAGCCGGACGTGGAGCGCATCGCCGTGCTACCCGTCGGCCGCAAGGGTCGCGACTTCTTCCGCCGGTCCGGCATGGAGATTGTCGCCGACTTCTCGGAGCTCGGGGACTTTCCGAACTTCGAGGACATCCGCCCGATCGCGCGGATCATCATGGACGACTTCCTCTCCGGGAAGGTCGACAAGGTGATCATCGGCTACCAGCGCTTCGTGAACGCCGCCGTCCAGCGGCCCACGACGCTGCAGCTCCTCCCGATCGAGGCGCCCGAGACCGCCGAAGGCGCCGACCCCGCTGCCAACGTCGAGTTCATCATCGAACCGTCGCCGGCCGCACTGCTGGACACCCTGCTCCCTCGCTTCGTCGAGATGCAGGTCTACGCCGCGATCCTGGAGGCACGGGCCTCCGAGCAGTCTGCCCGCATGGTCGCCATGCGCCAGGCCACGGACGCGGCGCACGAAATGGCGAACGACCTCACCCTGGCCTACAACAAGGCTCGCCAGGAGAGCATCACCGCGGAACTCCTCGACCTCGTCGGTGGTGTCGCGGCGCTCGAGTCCGCGAGTTAGACATCTGCGAGTGATCGAGACACAGGAAGCACGCCGCAAGGCGGGAGGCTGATATGGCGACTGGGTACATTCGACAGGTCATCGGTACCGTGGTGGACGTTGAGTTCCCCTCGGGCGACCTCCCCGACATTTACAACGCCCTGACCATCGACCTCCAGGGCACCCCCCTGATCGCCGAGGTGCAGCAGCACCTGGGTAACAACTGGGTGCGCGCCCTCACGCTGGACTCCACGGACGGCCTCGCGCGGGGCTCGAAGGTGGAGGACACCGGCGGCCCGATCAACGTGCCCGTCGGCCCTGTGACCCTGGGCCGCATCTTCAACGTGACCGGTACGCCCATCGACCCGGGTGAGGCGATCCCGGCGGACGCCACCCGCTGGCCGATCCACCGCCCCGCACCGGACTACTCCGAGCAGGAGACCAGCGCCGCGATGCTCGAGACCGGCGTCAAGGTCATCGACCTCGTCGCCCCCCTCGCCCG
>CAYPYF010000054.1:0-16329 GCA_964414675.1 uncultured Dehalococcoidaceae bacterium | reverse complement strand
GTTCGGCGGCGCCGGCACCGGCAAGACCGTCACCAACACGGAGCTCATCCGGAACCTCGCCACCGAGCACGGCGGTCTCTCCGTCTTCGCCGGCGTGGGTGAGCGCTCCCGTGAGGGCAACGACCTCTGGCACGAGATGGAAGCCAGCGGCGTGCTGGACAAGACCGCGCTCGTCTACGGCCAGATGAACGAGCCGCCCGGCGTGCGCCTCCGCATCGCCCTCACCGGCCTCACGATGGCGGAATACTTCCGCGACGAGGAAGGCCGCGACGTCCTCTTCTTCGTGGACAACATCTACCGCTACACCCTGGCCGGCATGGAAGTGTCCGCCCTCCTCGGCCGCATGCCCTCCGCCGTGGGTTACCAGCCGACGCTGGCCTCCGAGATCGGCATGCTGGAGGAGCGCATCACCTCCACGAAGAAGGGCTCCATCACCTCCTTCCAGGCCATCTACGTCCCCGCGGACGACTACACCGACCCCGGCGTGGCGACGACCTTCGGCCACCTGGACGCGACAGTCACGCTGGACCGCGGCCGCGTGGAGCAGGGCCTCTTCCCGGCCATCTCCCCGCTGACCTCGAACTCCCGCATCCTCGACCCGCTGGTCGTGGGGCAGGAGCACTACGACGTGGCCCGGAACGTCGTCCAGACGCTCCAGCGCTACAAGGACCTGCAGGACATCATCGCCATCCTCGGCATCGAGGAACTTTCGGACGACGACAAGCGCATCGTCGCGCGCGCCCGCCGCATCGACCGCTTCTTCTCGCAGCCGATGTTCGTCGCGGAGGAGTTCACCGGTACCCCCGGCCAGTACGTCTCGGTCGCCGAGACCGTGCGTGGCTTCAAGGAGATCCTTGAGGGCAAGCACGACTCGCTCCCGGAGCAGGCGTTCTACATGGTGGGCACCATCGAGATGGCCGTCGAGAAGGCCGCCCGCATGGCCGCCGAGGACGCCGCGTAGGCGCCTCCGCGCACCTATGGCGGACGGCGAACGACGGTAGGAGTGTGATATGCCCCTGAGCCTGAACATCGTGACGGCCCAGCGCTCGGTCCTGGAGCGGGACGACGTGACCAAACTCGTCGTCCCCGCCGCCGAGGGCCAGATCACGATCCTCCCGAAGCACGCCGCGCTGCTCTCCGCCCTCGGCGTGGGGGAGATGGTCGTCTACCACGGCAATACCTTCGACTCCTACGTCATCCACGGCGGCTTCATCCAGGTGCTCGACAACCAGGTCTCGGTCCTCGCCGACGCCGCCGAGCACTCTGACGAGGTCGATGTCGCCCGGGCCGAAGCAGCCCGCGACCGCGCTCAGCGCCGGATCGCGGGACAGGACCCGGAGGTCCCGCGGAACGGCCTGGACGTCCTCCGCGCCCAGCTGGCCGTCCGGCGGGCCATGGCCCGCATCAGCGTCGCCCGTCGCCGCACCGGACAGCCGTCCTCGCGCTAGTCGCTCTCACACCGGCACCGATCGAATGAGCCCCGCAATCGCGGGGCTCGTTCGTCGTCGGCGAGGGCGTCCTATTGAGCGAGTCGGTCGCGGGCAGCCTGCTCGCGCTCCTCGGAGGGGACGAGCGGGCACTGGCTCGAGCAGTAGTGGCCGCCCCGTCCGCGGAAGTTGTAGCAACACACCCGGCGGGTGACGTACGAGATCGGCCCGGTGTCGCTCTCGAGGTCGGTCACCCGCGGACGTGCTCGCGCCCACACGCCCTCGGCACACCACTCGTCGAGGAACGCGGTGGCGTCGCCGGTCGTCACCGCGGGCGACTCGACGAACATGTACGCGAGGTGCGACGTGAACTGCGCCCACTGCGCCACCACCGGGAACCGCGTGCGCTCACGGAGCGCGTCGTACAGCGGTCCGAGGGCGCCCTCCAGCATCGACCGCACCGCGAGGATCGACGGAGCGATGAACTGTGCTTCCTCGACCCGCACGGTGCGCGCGTTCCCGTACTCGGAGATGTCGACCCAGGTCGTGGCTGGATCCAGGACCGGCACGGAGACGCCGTCGAACGTCCGGAGCGCGGCGCCCATGCCGATGCCCGCCGTGAGGAGCGCGAGCCCACCGCCGCGGGCCTGCCCATCGCGATAGCCTCGGCTCTCCGTCACGTCGTCGATCAGTCCGTCGATCAGGCCGCTGTCGAGGTCCGCGAGGTCCGAGAGGCGGAACCACCGGTCGCCGTCGTCAGGCCCGGGTCCGCCGACGAGCACCGGTGGCGCATGGAGTCCTTCAGCAGGGCTCCACGCATCGACCGGGGTCAGGGGCATCGGCTGGCTCTCGCTAAGCCTCGGCGGGCTCGATGAACATCGTCTCGATGTCGTCGAGGATCCGCTGCAGTCCGCTGCAGTCCGCTGCAGTCCGATGATGTCGATGCTGTTCCAGATGCCGGAGTTCACCTCGAACACCCGGCCCGCCTTCACCGGCTCCAGGCCCTGCCAGACCGCGTTCTGCATCACGATGTCGCGCTCGGCGCCAGCGTTGTCGTCGACGTAGATGAAGACGGTGTGCGCTTCGTTCAGGATGTTCAGGTTCTCGAGGCTGAGCTCGACGCTGAAGTCGTCCGGATTCTGCTGCCCTTTGGGCTGTGCGATGCCGAGGGCGCGGAACGCGATGCTCTCCGACGTCCCGATCCGGACCGAGTACCCGAACTGCGCGAGGCGGATCACCGAGACCGGCTTGTCCGTCAGCCCGGCGTCGATGACGCGCTGCTTCAGTTCCGCGATGCGGTCCTCGTATTCCTTGATGCGCGCCTGCGCCGCGTCGTCCTCGCCGAGCGCGCGCGCGACCTCGGTGAGGTTCGTCGTGATCTGCTCGATGTACGTGTAGCCGTAGGTGTAGCCAACGTCGGGCACGCCGCCTTGTAGCGGTCGTAGTTCTCCTTGTTCCACGGGTCGTCCGGGAACCCGGCGAACGTGATGAACAGGTCCGGGTTGAGGGCGAGCGCCTTCTCGATGTCGACGCCTCCCTCCGCAGCGGTGACGTCCTCGATGCCTTCCATCTGGTCGGCGAGGTAGAACGGGAGCGAGTTCAGGTTCACCGCCGCGGCGACCGGGCGCTTGCCGATCGAGAGCATGTTTCCCAGCGTGATGCCCTCGCCCGCGATGATGCGCTTCGGGTCGGCGGGGATGGTCACCGGGCCGAAGTAGTCGTCGATCGTGACCGTTGCGTCTTCACCGTTGCTGTCGTCGTCCGATCCGCACGCCGCGAAGAACGCAGCGGCGAGCGTCGCCGAACCGAGGATGCCGATGAACTCGCGTCGCGTCGCGTCTTCGGGGCTCAGGGCCGAGGGGACAGTCTGGGGCTCCATGGGTATCAATCCTCCGGGGTGTCTGGGTTCGTCATACAGAGGTAATACTAAGTCGTACACGTAGTTGCAACATCATGTGAAATGTAGTCCGACGAGGGCAACGCGCACTGGGCCTCGTCCCTCGCCGCCGCCGACCTCGCGCCCGTATCCTGTCCCCGTGAGCGAGCAGTACGTGATCCAGGGCGGACGACCCCTCGAGGGCGACGTCGCTGTCTCCGGATCCAAGAATGCCGCGCTCTACACGCTCCCTGCGGCGCTCCTCACCTCCGAACCCGTCACGCTTCGCAACGTCCCGCGCATCGCGGACATCCGGGAGATGGCGGAGATCTGCGAGGCCGTCGGTTCCCACGTGGAGATCGAGGGCGAGACCGTCCGCATGCACACGCCGTCGATCACCTCGACGGCGCCGCCGCCCGACCTGATCGCGAAGCTCCGCGCCTCGTTCCTCATGATGGGCGCGCTGCTCGGCCGTGCCGGTGAGGCCGAGTGCCCGCCGCCCGGCGGCGACGTGATCGGCTCACGCCCGCTCGACGTGCACTTCGTCGGCTTCCGCGCGCTCGGAGCGACCGTCGCGCGCCAGGGATCCTCGTGGCGCGCGTCCGCGTCGAGGCTGACCGGGGCGCGGATCTTCTTCGACTATCCGAGCGTGCTCGGCACGGTGAACGTGCTGTTCGCGGCCGTGCGCGCGCAGGGCACCACCGTCGTGGTCAACGCCGCGCCCGAGCCCGAGGTGGAGATGCTGTGCGACATGCTTGTGAGCATGGGCGCGCACATCTCCGGGCAGGGCACCCCGATCGTCACCGTCGAGGGCGTCGAGGAACTCCACGGCACGGACTTCACCGTGATCCCGGACCGCCTGGAGGCCGGGACGTACCTCCTCGGCGCGGTCGCGACGCATGGTGATGTGCGGGTGACGAACGCGGAGCCGGCGCACCTCGACAGCCTGATCGCGAAACTGCGCGAGATGAACGCCACCGTCGATGTGGACGCCTCAGGTGTCCGCGTGCGCTGCCGGGGCGACCTCACCGCCGTGCAGGTGCAGGCGGTGCCGTACCCGGGCTTCGCGACGGACCTCCACCCGCCGATGGCCGCCGCACTGACGCGTGCGAAGGGTGTCTCGATCGTGCATGAGCGCGTCTACGACAACCGCACGCTCTACGTGAACGAGCTCCGGAAACTCGGGGCGCGGATCACCACCGCTGCCGACATCGTCCTCATCGAGGGCGGCGCACCCCTCAGCGGTGCGCGCCTGCGCGCCCTCGATATCCGCGCCGGTGCAGCCGTCGTCGTCGCAGCACTCGCCGCCGAGGGCGAGACGACGATCAGCGACATCCACCACCTCGACCGTGGCTATGCCGACCTGCAAGAGCGCCTCTCCGCGCTGGGTGCGCAGATCGAGCGCCGCTAGCGCCGGCCGGCGTCTGCGGCCGCCTCGAACGCTGGCAGGTGGTCCTCCAGGTGGTGCCATGTGTCGCCCTGGATCCAGCGCCAGAGCGGAAAGCCGGGCTCGCCTTCCTCGGCGGGGCGCACGAGGCCGACGAAGTCGCTGAACCGGATCGCGAATGACCGTTCGAAGTCCTCGTCCGGGACGGCCTCGACCAACCGTTCCATCGAGGTGACGAAGTCGGCGTACCGCGCCCGTACCTCGTCGAGGGACTCGTCGGCCCGGACGGCGTGGCGCCACGCGTTCCGGCCGTCGTTCGTCGTGAGGTCGAACTCCGGACCGGGCGGCTCGGTCGTCCCGGTCGCGGTCAGCGGATCGGGCGCCCGCCCACCCAGGTAGGACTGGAACTGCTCCGCGAGCCAGGGGTTCGCGATGTGGGAAAGCGTGTCCCGGAGTGACCACTCCCCGACGGTGTTCGGCGCGAGCATCTGGTCGTCGTCGAGCCGATCGACCGCGGCGTTCAGTCGCCCTGTTGCTTCGCGGAAGCGCGCGAGGATCGCCTGCTTCTCGCGGATCTCCTCCACCATGCTCCACCTCCTACGTCAGAGGCTAGCGAATCAGCTTGGGGGCGGTTGCGGGCCGATGGCACGAGAGTGCGAGATTTCACGCGACGGGCTAACCTCGCGCGTGCAGCCGAGGCGCCCCACTTATCCACATTCCTCGATCCTCGCGGAGGCGCGCCCTCGCGGGGTGTCCTCCAGTGTTCGGGGCGTCGGAACACATGCTCTCGCTCAGTAAGCGCATCGGCATCGACCTCGGCACGGCGAACGTCGTCGTGTACGACCACGATCGCGGCATCGTCCTGGACGAACCCTCAGTGGTCGCGATCGCCGAGCGAGACAACACGGTCGTCGCCGTCGGCCACGAGGCGCGCTCGATGATCGGCCGGCATCCGGGCGCGATCCAGGTCATCCGCCCGATGCGGGACGGCGTGATCGCCGACTACCTGATCACCGAGGCGATGCTGCGCTACTTCATCGCCAGCGTGGTGGGGCGCTTCAACGTCGTGCGGCCCGAGGTCATGATCTCGGTACCTGTCGGCGTGACCGGCGTTGAGCAGCGCGCCGTCCGCGATGCGGCCGAGGCCGCAGGTGCGAGGCGTCCCGCGCACCTGATCCCGGAGCCGCTCGCCGCCGCCATCGGCGCGGAGATCCCCGTTGGCTCGGCGCGCGGCCACATGGTCATCGACATCGGCGGCGGACGCTCGGAGGCGGCCGTCATCTCGATGTTCGGCATCGTCGCGAGCGAGTCGGTGCGCGTTGCCGGAGACCGCCTGGACGACGCCATCGCGCAGTACATCAAGCGGCGCCACAACCTCGTGATCGGCGAACGCACCGCCGAGGAGGTGAAGCGCGCGATCGGCTCGGCGGTCCCGCTCGACGAGGAGCTGAGCGCCGGGGTGCGCGGCCGAGACCAGATCACCGGCCTGCCTCGGACGGTCACGATCCGCTCCTCGGAGATCACACAGGCGATCCAGGACCACCTCGTCACGATCGTGCAGACGGCGCGCCGGGTGCTGGAGCGGACGCCTCCGGAGCTGGCCTCGGACGTGATCGACCACGGCATTGTGCTGACCGGGGGCGGCGCGCTCCTCCGGGGGATCGACCAGCTGATCCTCCACGAGACCGGTGTGCCGGTGCATGTCGCGGAAGATCCGCTGCGCTGTGTCGCGCGCGGTGCGGGGATGGCGCTCGACTACATCGAGGTCATCCAGCGCTCACTGCCGACCGAGGAAGAGACGATGATCACCGAGGCGGCGCGCTAGCAGCCCGCTAGCAGACAGGGCCGGCTCAGCTGTCGCGGACGCGCTTCAGGTGGTAGGTCATGCTCTGCAGGAACAGCACCGGGTTGATGTGCCGGAGTTCCACCTCGGGCGGCGCCTGGACACGGTTCGGGGTGTAGTTCAGGATCGCACCGACGTGCGCGTCGACCAGCGTGTCCACCACGTCCTGCGCGACTTCGCCGGGCACCGCGACGATGCCGATGTCCACCGGTCCCACCCGCAGGTCGCCCTCGAGCTCGGAGACATCACGGACGATGCGTCCCTCGATGTCCGACCCGACGAGGGACGGGCTGGCGTCGTACAGCGCGATGATGTCGAAGCCCTGGCCCTCGAAGCCGGGGTAGGAGGCAATGGCGCGTCCGAGGCGGCCGACGCCGATGACGGCGACGCGCCAGCGCTGGTCGAGGCCGAGGATCTGGCGCAGCTCGGCGGCCAGGCGGTGCACGGAGTACCCGCGTCCCTGCTTCCCGAACCGGCCGAAGTAGGAGAGGTCCTTGCGGATCTGCGCCGGTGTGACGCCGAGTTCGGCGCCCAGTTCCTGCGATGAGACGACCGCTCGTCCTTCGCCCTCAAGTCGCGACAGTAGCCGGTAGTAGAGCGGCAGCCGGTCGATGACGACTTCTGGAATCTCGATGGGCAAAGGGCATTCCGTGGGCTGACCGGCGCTGGTGCGGGCGAGCGGCTCCGGTGAGCCGCGGACACATACTCATCATACGCGTTGCCCGCGTCTGTGCAATTTCGCACAATCGAGCCACGCCGAGGTGCCCCGCACATCGAGGAGCGTGGACGGGCTACTGGTACCGAGGAGGTCGGAGGATCGCGCTAGCGGGTCGTGCGCTTCGCGCGTGATGCCAGCAGGCCACCTGCCAGCAGCCCGAGGCCGCCACCCGCCGCGTCGGCGACGAAGTCACTGAACGAGGCCGTGCGGTGCTCCATGGGTATCTGGGCGAGCTCCGTCGCCGCGCCGAAGAACAACACGAGCAGGAGGATCACCAGCTGCGCACGCTTCTGGAGCGCGGGTTCCAGTTGGGCCATCCACAGCGCGCCACCGAACCCCAGGGGGAGGAACAGCAGGAAGTGGAGCACGCTGTCACTTCCGAGGTCCGCGCTCACCGAGGGCTGCAGCGTCGCGTACGCGATGATCACCGCGCTGATGGCGGTGATGGCCTGGCCAAGCTTGCGGAGGACGTCTGCTCGCATCGCGTTGAAGCGTACCCGGTCAGCCGCATACAGGCCTCGACGGTGGAGCGGCTTCGTCGGCCGGGCGCCCTCTTACAATGAGTGTCTGATGCACCTCCTCGCGCCACCCCGCCCCGTCGCCCGTCCCTGGCCACTCACCATCGAACCATGGGAGGGACCAGGCCCCGCCGTCGCCGTCGGGGCGCTCCGAGGGCGTCCCGGGCTGGCCTGGCTCGACTCCGCGATGTCTGGCGCGGCCCTCGGCCGGTGGTCGATCCTCACGTCGGACCCGCGCTGGACGATGACCGCGTACGGCATGGACGTCCTCTACGACGGACCGTGCGGTCCCCGGCGGCTCGACCCCGGCGCGCTTCATGCTTTCGCGCGCGCCGTGGAAGCCGAGCCTCACCCTGCCGAGGGCCTCGCGAGCGGCCTCGGACTCCCGTTCGTTGGAGGCGCGATCGGCTACCTCGCCTTCGAGCTCGGCCGCGAGGTCGAGCGGCTTCCCGCCACGACCCTGGATGACGTGGGCGCCCCCGACCTCGCGATGGGGTGGTACGACGCGGCGCTCGTCTGGGACGGGGTCGATGGGCGCGGCTGGCTCGTCGGTCGTGCGGAGGCCGTCGCCGCCCTGCGGGAGCGCCTGAGCGGGCCGGTCGTCGCCCGGGGCGGCTTCCACGCGGGCGCGCTCAGGCCGAACATGACCCGGGAGGCGTACCTCGCCTCGGTCCGGCGGGCGCAGGACTATGTCCGCGCCGGCGACATCTACCAGGTGAACTTCGCGCAGCGCTTCTCCACCCCGCTGCACGGCGCCGGCCTTGATGCGTACCTCGCGCTCCGCGAGGCGAGCCCCGCGCCGTTTGCGGCCTACCTCGACGCTCGCGGGGCATTCGGCGGTGTCGAGGTGATGTCGTCCTCGCCGGAGCGGTTCCTGCTCCTCGACGGCGACATGCTCGAGACGCGCCCGATCAAGGGCACCCGTCCGAGGGGGCACACCCCCGCCGAGGACGCCGCGCTGTCGGACGAACTCCGGGCGAGCCGCAAGGACCTGGCGGAGCACGTCATGATCGTGGACCTGGAGCGCAACGACCTCGGGCGCATCGCCCGGGCCGGGAGCGTCGACGTCGCCGAGTTCGCCGCGCTCGAGTCGTACCGGCAGGTGCACCACCTGACGTCGACGGTCCGGGCAGCGCGCCGGCCGGGCGTGTCGCTGGAAGAGACGCTGCGGGCGACGTTCCCCGGCGGGTCGATCACCGGCGCGCCGAAGGTGCGGGCGCTGGAGATCATCGACGAGCTCGAACCGACCGTCCGAGGCGTCTACACCGGCGCGATCGGGTATGTCTCCGCCCACGGGCGCATGGACCTCAACATCGCGATCCGCACGATCACGCTGGCGAACGGCGTCGCGCACCTGCACGTCGGGGGCGCCATCGTGCACGACTCCGATCCGGAGCAGGAGTACGCCGAGACGCTGCACAAGGCCCGCGGCATGGCGCGCGCCCTCGGCGTGACACTGCCTGACGAGGTCGCTCCCGACGAGGCAACAGAGTGAGTCCCGGCATCGCCTGGGTGGACGGTGCGCTCGTCCCGCGCGAGGAAGCGCGCGTCTCGATCGACGACTTCGGGTTCCGCTACGGCCTTGCCTGCTTCGAGACGATGCTGGCGCAGCACGGGCGGGTCTTCCGGCTCGGGGAGCACCTCGACCGTCTCGAGGCGAGCCTCGCGCTGTTCCGCGCCGCGCTCCCCGCCCGCACCCTCCTGCGCCGCGCCATCACGGCCACCCTGGACGCGAACGCACTGACCGAGGCCTCCGTCCGGCTCTCCGTGACTCCAGGCACGGGCGTCCGTCCCGCCCTCCCCGCGACCGGCGCACTGACGCTGGTCATCACCGTTGACCCGGTCGGCCAGCCGCCTCCGCCGGCCCGGCTCTGGGTGAGCAACGTCCGCCTCGATGCCTCCCGCCCGTGGCGAGGCGCTAAGATGGCGCACTTCGCGCCCTATCTCCTCGCACGCGCCGAGGCGGTCGAGCAGGGGTTGGACGACGCGCTGCTGCTGGACCAGCGGGGGCACATCGCGGAGGCCGCTACCGCCAACGTCTTCGTCGCCGCCGGCGGCCGACTGCTGACCCCACCGCTCTCCGACGGGCCGCTCCCCGGCGTGACGCGCGCCGCCGTGATCGAGGTCGCCGCCACGCTCGGGATCGCCACGCGCGAGGCGACGGTCACGCTCCACGACCTGGAGCGCGTCGACTCGGCGTTCCTGACCAGCAGCATCGTGGGCCTGGCTCCGGTGCGCTCGATCGGCTGGTCAGAGGGTGGGCAGCGGCACCTCTGGCAGGCACGAGACGAGGGCGAGATCACGAATCGGCTTCAGGAGGCATATGCGCGTCTGGTGGAGGACGGCACCTCGAAGTAGGCCGTCCGTTACTCCGGACATCTCGTGGTCGATTCCTCTCCCACGAGTCCACTCTTTTTCTACTGAGTGTTCCCTTCGCCGTCAGGATTCCGTCAGAATCAGATACCTGACGATTGTTACTCTTCGACCGTTACCAGTACCTCCTCGCCGAGGAGGACATGGGCGGCTGGTACACGGCCCCCGCCACGGGAATGCCATCAGGCGACTCGCTAGCCAGCGCTGGCGAGCCCGTGGCGTGGTGCGTCGGGACACGGAGGAAGACGGCTCCGACCACGAGCCGCGCATCATGAACGGTACTCAAGACCAGACTGGACCGTGGGGGCAGGCTCGCATCCTGCTCGTCGAGGATGACCAGCACGTGCGCGGCGCTGTCGCCGATGCGTTGGGGATCCTGGGATGGCAGACGGAGGCGGTCGCCTCCGGCGAGGATGGCCTGGCCGCCTTTGGGCGTTCCGCGTTCGACCTCGTGATCCTGGACCTCGGGCTGCCCGGACTCTCCGGCGTCGAAGTGCTGCGCCAGCTCCGCGCGCGCAGCGAGGTCCCCGTGCTCGTGATGACCGCCTCCGGGGGCCTTGACGACCGCGTCGCCGGGTTCGACCTCGGCGCGGACGACTACGTGGTGAAGCCGTTCGAGATCGCGGAACTGGAGCGCCGCGTGCGCGCGATCCTCCGCCGCACCACCGGCCCCCGCCCGGACGACGTCCTCCACGGCCCCGCGGACATCCGCCTCTTCCTCCGCGCCCACGAGGCGTACGTGGCGGAGGAGCAGGTCCACCTCACCCCCAAGGAGTTCGAGGTCCTGCGCGTCCTGCTCACCCGCCGCGGCGAGGTGATCCCGCCGGACGACCTGTCGGTCCTCATCTGGGGCTATGAGACGTTTGGCTCGCGCAACTACGTCGAGGCCCATGTGTCGCGTCTGCGCGGCAAGCTGGCGGACTGCGGCGCGGACGGCGTGATCAGCACCGTCCGAGGCGTCGGCTACATGGTCCGGTAGGGTTCCCCGAGCACTCGACGACTCGCGGGAGGGTGGCGCGGCCGGTGTATCCTCACCCGGCCATGACCACACCAACCACCTCTCACCCCTTCACCGCCATCCAGACCGAGTCCACCGACCCCGCCTGGTTCGAGACCGAACGGTCGGTCGTCGAGCCCGCCGGAGGGCGCGTCCTCGTCCAGCGCGCCTCTAACCAGGACGAACGCGCCGAGGTGCTGAAGGACGCGCAGTGTGTCCTCGTCGGTGGCGCGACCATCGACGGGCCGCTTCTGGACCGGCTGCCGAACCTCGAACTGATCATCCGCTACGGCGTCGGCCTCGACTCGCTCGACATCCCCGCCGCGACCGAGCACGGGGTGGTCGTCGCCCACTATCCGGACTTCTGCCAGCCCGAGGTCGCGAACCACGCCCTCATGCTCCTCCTGGCCGTCGGCCGCAAGCTCATCGCCCACGACGCCGCCGTCCGCTCTGGGAACTACCGAGGCGTCCCGCTGCCGATCTCGCCAGCGTTCACCCACGAGACGCTCGGGATCGTTGCCCTCGGGAACATCGGGCGGCACATGGCGAAGCGCGCCCAGGCGCTGGACATGGACGTCCTCGCCTACGACCCGTACCTCGACGACGCGACGTTCGCGGCCCTCGGCGTCCGTCGCGCTCCCACGCTGGAGGCGCTCCTGACCGAGGCGGACCACATCTCGGTGCATGCCCCGCTCACGCCGGAGACGGACCGGATGTTCGGCGCGGAGCAGTTCCGCCTGATGAAGCCCTCCGCCATCTTCGTGAACACCGCGCGCGGCCCGATCGTGCAGCTCGACGCGCTCGTCGAGGCGCTCCGCAACCGCGAGATCCTCGGCGCGGGCCTCGACGTGTTCGAGGTGGAGCCGCTGGGCGCCGGGCACCCGATTTACGAGCTCGACAACGTGGCGCTGACGCCGCATTCCGCGTTCTATTCGGAATATTCGAACCGTCACATCAAGGAACGCATCGGCCAGACGATCGTCGAGTTCATGAACGGGAAGTGGCCTACCGTAGCGACGCTCCCGAACCGTGCCGAGGTCACCCCGAAGCGCACGCTCTCCTAGCCCACAGCCGTCCGAGGCGGCCGTCGAGGACATCACAGCCCTCCCTGCGGGAGGCATCAGCGCGAAAGGCACACCTCCATGCGACCGAACACGACCCTGCGAGCGTGGCGCGACGGCAAGCAGACCATCGGCGCATGGCTCAGCGCGCCGGACCAGCACACCACCGAGGTGATGACGCACGTCGGATTCGACTGGCTCTGCGTGGACATGCAGCACGGCATGATCGGCGTCGAGTCCGCGATGGACATGCTCCGCGCGATCTCCGTGGCAGACACCACGCCGTTCGTGCGCGTCCCGTGGAATGAGCCGTGGATCATCATGAAGATGCTGGACGCCGGGGCGTACGGCATCGTGGTGCCGCTCGTGAACAACCGCGAAGAGGCCGAGCGCGCCGTCTGGGCCGCGAAGTACCCGCCCGCCGGCGGACGCTCCTCCGGACCCGCCCGCGCGACGCTGTACGCCGGCTCCGACTACCAGGCCCACGCGAACGACGAGATCGCCGTGGTCGTCATGATCGAGACGCCCGAGGGCATCGCCAACCTGGACGAGATCCTCGAGGTGCCCGGCGTGGATGCCGCGTACGTCGGCCCCTCGGACCTCGCGTACGCCCTCGGGCTGACGCCCACGGGCGACAACGCCGACGAGCACCACCGCCAGGTGTGTATGGACATCATGGAGGCGTGCAAGCGCCACGGCGTCGCGCCGGGGATGCACACCGGCTCGCTCGAGTACACCAAGCTGTGGCTCCAGGCGGGGTTCCAGATGGTCACGCTGGGCTCGGACGTCGGGTTCATGCGCGCCAAGGCGGGCGCCGACCTTGCCGCCGCCCGCGGCGACACCGGCACTCCGAAGGTGGAGCCCGAGGCGTAACGCCCGATGACCATCACGATCGCCGCGCCGGACCTCACCGCCTACATCACCCGGATCTTCGAGGGCGTCGGCTCGCCTGCCGAGGAGGCCGCGCAGATCGCGGAGCACCTCGTCGGCTCGAACCTGCGGGGGCACGACTCGCACGGCGTCATCCGTACGTTCGGATACGTGCAGATGGTGCGCGAGGGTCGACTGAAGCCCGGCGCGCCGATCACGATCGAGCGCGAGACGGCGTCGACGGCGCTCGTGAGCGGGGGCTGGAACCTCGGCGTCCCGGTCGCCCTCCAGGCGATGGACCTCGCGATCCGCAAGGCGAAGGAGACCGGCGTCGCCTTCGTCTCGATGCATGATGCGGGCCACATCGGCCGTGTCGGGGCGTACGGCGACCAGGCGCAGCGGCAGGGGATGATCGCGATGGGCGGGGTGAACTCGCCCGGCGGACGCCTCGTCGCGGCCTTCGGAGGTTCGCACCGTCGCACCGGCACCAGTCCATTGATGATCGCGATGCCGACCGGCAACCCGGACGAGCCGTTCATCCTCGACATGGCGACGTCCGTGGTGGCCGAGGGCAAACTCAAGGTCGCGGTGAACGCGCAGAAGCCCGTCCCGGACGGCTGGATCCTCGACGGTGCAGGTGTGCCCTCGAACGATGCGCGGGACTTCTACGGCACCGGCGGCAACGAGCTGCAGGGGACGCTCCTGCCTGTGGGCGGCCCGGTCGGCGGCTACAAGGGCTTTGGCCTGAACCTGGCCGTCGAGGCGTTCTCCGGCATCCTCTCCGGCGCCGGCACCTCCATCGACGGCGCCCGAGGCACCAACGGCGTCTGGTTCATGGCCCTCGACCCCTCGGGGTTCCTCCCAATCGAGGCGTTCACGGGAAGCCTCGACGAGCTGATCGCCTTCGCGAAGGAGCCGCCGCTCGCCCCCGGCTACGAGGAGATCCTCGTCGCGGGCGAGCCGGAACGCCGTCGCATGGCGCACCGGCTCGAGCACGGTATCGAGCTCGACGACGAGACCTGGCGGCAGATCAACGCCGCCGCCGAGGAGTCCGGTACCGCCGTCCCGGAGATGGGCTGGAGCTAGCCCGCTAGCCGACCTCGCCCGCGGTGCACTCCTCGGTCAGCGATTCGCCGATCGCGACGAGGTCCTCGGTCCCGAGGATCGGCGAGCTGATGGTCAGCGAGAGATCGCATGCGTGGAACATCAGGATGCCTGTGTCGCGCTCACTGCTGCCGAGGATGTAACCCTCGACACCATTGACGTCGACGGTCTCGACAGCAGCCGCGGCCATCTCCGCCATCGGCTGCTTCTGCTGCACCACAGTCACGCCTTCGTCCTCACCCTCGGGCGTGTATCCCAGTACAAGGGTCGCTCCGAGGTCGACCTTGCCCCGCGGGTGCGTCGTCGGGATGATCATTGCTGAGGTCAGCGGCCAGTCGTTCGGTACCACGCGAGGCAGGAGCGGCTCGAACGGCAGGAGGGCGAGGAAGTCCTCGACGCTGTCATCGAAGGGCCGCGGCCCGGTCGTGCCGACGATCAGCAGCGACCCGGCGGGGAGGTCCTCGATGCGCATCGGCTCGGGCGCGTTGTCAGAGTCCCCGCAGGCGATGAGCAGGCCGCCGAGGATCAACAACGCGGCGAGATAGGTTCGGGGATGTCGCAAGGGTCGTCCTGTACATCGGCGACCCCGATCGACCGTAGCATGAGCCTTCGGGCGTCCCGCCAGCGCTACCGGTCGCGCACCAGGCGAGGCGACGCCTCGCCGCGCAGCCAGCGCCCGAGCTCCTCGAGGAAGATCGCCTCGACGAGTGCACGTGTGCCGGCCGATCGCGCCGAGTCATGCGGGCTGACGATCACGTTCGGCAGATCCCACAGCGGGGAGTCCGCCGGGAGTGGCTCGGGATCGGTGACGTCGAGGTAGGCGCTCGCGATCCTGCCTGACGTGAGCCGCTCGATCAGGGCGCCCTGGTCCACGACCTCGCCTCGCGACACGTTCACGAACACCGCCCCCGCCGGCAGCAGGTCGAGTGCTGCGGCGTCGAGCATCCCCCGCGTGTCTGCGGTCAGCGGAATCGTGCTCACCAGGAAGTTCGCGCGCGGCAGCACCTCCGCGAGGCAGTCCGGCGGGACCCACTCGTCCACGCCATCCTCGGCGCTCGCGAGCGACCGACGGACGCCGATGACGTGGATCCCGAAGGCGCGGGCGTATCGAGCGACATGTCCGCCGATGGCGCCGAGGCCGAGGATCACCATTGTCTGTTCGGAGAGGACGGGCGGTTGCTGTTCGGGCGGTAGTTCGCGCGGCGACTGCTCCCAGGCATGGCGTCGTTGCGCCTCAAGCCAGCCCGGGATGCCTCGGCTGAGCGCGAGCAGGCCGGCGATCGCTGTCTGCGCGATCGGCTCGGCGGTGACGCCAGCCGAGTTCGTGACGGCGACGCCTCGGTCCATCAACTCCTGGAAGATCGGGTCGTCCGCGCCGGAGTGGCCCAGGTGGAGCCACTTCAGGTTCTTCGCCCGCCGAGCCGCGCCCAGCACGCGGCGGCTCGCCAGCGGGCCGGAGCCGGTGTTGAAGAACGCGGCGTCGATGGCCTCCATCTGCTCCGGGGAAAGGGTCTCGCCCTCGCCCTCGGGTGCGGCGATGACCTCCAGGCCCGGGAACGCGGCCAGCGGGGCCTGGAGACGGTCGGCGATGTCGGCGGGGACGAGGATCGTATGCATGCGCCGAGGATACGGTGCCGTCTGTTTCGGGCCAGTCACGACGGCATTGGCGCGCTATTTCGCACGGGAGCACCTCACATTCCGCTCACACTTCCCCGCGCACCGGGATTCCCGCTGACGGCAATCGCGGTACCCTCGAAGACCGGAGGATGAAGTCCCATGGTGGGAATGTTCCGCAAGATCCTCGGCGGTGGTGACTCCAACGAGCGCGTCCTGAAGGGCCTCGCCCCGCTCGTCGAACAGGTCAACGCCTTCGAGCCAGATGTCCAGCCGCTCTCGGACGACGCGCTCCGCGCGAAGACCGAGGAGTTCCGCGCGCGCTACGACGCAGGCGAGACACTCGACGACCTCCTGCCGGAGGCGTTCGCGGTCGTCCGCGAGGCGATCCGCCGCGCGACCGGCGGCGTCGAGCGCGCCTACGACGTGCAGATCATGGGCGCGATCACGCTCCACCGCGGACAGATCGCGGAGATGCGTACCGGTGACGGTAAGACGCTCGTCGCGACCATCGCGATGTACCTCAACGCGCTCGCGGGCG
>CAYPYF010000053.1:0-18269 GCA_964414675.1 uncultured Dehalococcoidaceae bacterium | reverse complement strand
GTGCAGCGGTGAGGGTGTTCGTGCGCTCGGCGAATGGGGTGTTGCCCGGAGATCTGCGCTGAGGAGAAGTTGTCCTGGGACTAACGCAGTCCCCCACCCCCACCCTCCCCCATAAAGGGGGAGGGGGCCGGAAGGGAAGGAGAGAGGGGGGCGGAGAGTTCGCTAGGTGAGGGACATCTCGGGGATGCCGGCGGGGATGATCAGACGGGCGGCGGTGACGTCCTGCACCTCGGCGGGGGTCCAGCCGGGGGCGACCTCGCGGAGGAGGATGCCCTCGGGCGTGAGATCCATGACGGCGACGTCGGTGACGATCCGGTCGACGCAGCGCGGGGCGGTGAGCGGCATCGTGCAGCGCTCGACGACCTTCGGGGAGCCGTCCGAGGCGGTGTGGTACATCATGATGACGGTGCGCTTCGCGCACGTCGCGAGGTCGGGGGCACCGCCGAGGTTGGCGGCAGGCTTGCCCGGACCATGCGCGTTCGACAGGTTGCCCTGTGCGTCGACCTGCATCCCACCCATGACCGTGAAGTCGATGTGCCCGCCCCGGATGAGGGCGAACGACTCCTCGTGGCTGAGGAAGACCATGCCGGGCAGCGGCGTCACCGGGCGGTTCCCGACGATGAAGACGTAGGGGTCGACGTCCTCGCGGGTGCGGACGCGCGGGCCGAAGCCGAGCAGTCCCAACTCGGAGTGCAGGAGCACCTCGCGGCCGGGTGGGATGGCATCGGCGCAGTGCATCGGGATGCCGATGCCGAGGTTCACGACGGCGCCATCGAAGAACTCGCGGGTGACGACCATCGCCATCACGGTTGGGTCGAGGCGTGGCGCTGGGTCGGGCATCAGGCGGGGTCCTGCCACGATGCAGCGGGTGTCGACGGGCGGACGACGACGCGCTGGACGTAGACGCCCGCGACGTGGACCTGGTCCGGTGCGAGCTCACCCAGCGGGACGACTTCGTCGACCTCGGCGACGGTGATGCGGGCGGCGCCGCACATCGTCTCGTTGAACGTGCGTGCGCCCCGGAAGATCAGGTTGCCGTAGCGGTCCGCCTTCCAGGCGCGGACGAGCGCGAAGTCCGCGTGCAGGGCGTGCTCGAGGACGTGCGGGACGCCGTCGAAGTCGCGGACCTCCTTGCCCTCGGCGACGACGGTGCCGGGGCCGACGGGGGTGTAGAAGGCGGCGATGCCGGCACGGGCAGCGCGGATGCGCTCGGCGAGGGAGCCCTGGCCGGTGACTTCGACCTCGGCGTCGCCAGCGTTGAGGCGTTCCTCGAACGGCCAGACGACCTTGCCGGTGCCGGTGGGGAACGAGGTGATGAGCTTCCGGATCTGGCCCTGTCGCGCAATCAGACCGAGCTCGACGTAGTCGGACGGCCAGGTGACGACATCTGCGAGCGACGCCGCGATGTTCCTCGCGTTCTCCGGGCCGGTGCTGGCGGAGGTGGTCGCCATCGTGAGGTTGCGCGCGCCGTTCCGGGCGAGGGCGGCGATGAGGTAGGAGGGGGTGTTGAACGGTGAGGCGAAGCCGCCCATGTGGATCATGGCGCCGTCGGTGATGTCGGCGACGGCTTCGTCGAACGTGGCGACGGTCTTGTCGATCACGGGTCTCCCTCTCGCGAAGCACGCACTCTAGCGCACGTGCGAGACACGGGCCGCGCTCGGCGGGCTAGGCTGCGCGGGCAGGTGAGATCGTCTCTCGACGACTCGAAGTCACGCCCGGAGTGAGGGGAATACTGACATGGCAGAGATGACACGCGACGAGGTCTACGAGTGGCTGAACGCGGGTGCGGGCTACGTCCGCCTCGCGACGAACGGGCGGGACGGGTACCCGCACGTGGTGCCACTGGGGTACTTCGTACTGGACGAGGAGATCGTCCTGAACATGCGCGGCCAGCGCGAGGCGAACGTGCGGCGCGACCCGAAGGTGAGCCTGTGCTGGGACGCCGGGACGAGCATGGCCGACCTCAAGGGCGTGGTGGTGCGCGGGACGGCGCGGATGGTGGACGACCCGGAGGGGTGCCTGGAGCTCACGCGCGCCGGCGCCCGTGCGCGCGGGGTCGCGGAGGCGGAGCTGCCGACGGAGGCGCGCCCGGGCCGCAACTTCGCGGTGGTGAAGGTCGAGCGCATCGCTTCGTGGGACAACGCGAAGCGGTAGTCGCGGCCTGGCGGGTTGAGGAGCGTCGAGGATGGAGGCAGTGAGCCCGCGCGAGTTCCACGAGGCGGCGGAGGACTGGCGTGTCCTGAGCGACGGTGCGACGGCGTTCTTTCGCACGGACTCGCTCGCCGTCGCGGCGGGGTTCGTGCAGTCGATCAGCGGGCTGGCCGGCGTGGACGAGCACACGCCCGACATCGACGTGCGTCGTGACGGGGTGACCGTCCGGACCGTGACGTTCGTCGAGGGGTTCGGCGGGCTGACCCGCGGCGACCTCGACCTCGCGTTGCAGATCTCGGGCGTGGCGCGGTCGCTGGGCCTCGTGTCTGAGCCGTCGGGCATGCAGAGCCTGCTGGTGATCCCGGGCGCGCCGGACACCGCCGCGGTGAGGCCGTTCTGGCAGGCCGTGCTGGGCTATGAACCTCGTCCCGACAGCCCGGACGAGGACCTGGTGGACCCGGCCGGCCGAGGCACGCCGCTCTGGCTGGAGGCGATGGACGAGCCTCGAGCCGACGGGGGCGGGGCGGTGCATCTCGCGGTCTGGGTGACGCCCGAGGCGGCCGAGGCGCGTGTCGCGGCGGCGCTGGCGGCGGGTGGTCACCTGGTGCGGGACGCATTCGCGCCGGCGTGGTGGACGCTGGCGGACTCGGCGGGGAACGAGGTGGATGTGTCGACGGTGGAGGGGCGCGACTGAGCGTCTTGGGCTGGCGTCTCGGGGAGCAGACCGGGCGGGGCGGGTGGCCTCGGACGGTGGTGTTTGCGGCATGTGAGGCGGGTGTGTGCCCTCCCCCCGGCCCCCTCCCCAGGAGGGAGGGGGAGTCGGAATTGTCTTCAGTCGACCCCACCCCCAGCCCCCTCCCCTGGAGGGGAGGGGGCTTTCCGGATCTGCGGTGGATCGGCCTCGATGGTTGCGGTGCTACTGCGGCTGAGCGCGACGAGGTGGGTGTGTCGGGGTTCTAGTCCGCCTGTATGCAGGAGGGGAGCAGTCCCCCACCCCAACCCTCCCCCGTAAAGGGGGAAGGGGTCGGAGGAGAAAGGGGGAGGGCGGAGGAGCGCGAGGTGGGGAGCATCCGGGATCGAGAATGCGAAGCGCCCGCCTCGTGAGAGGCGGGCGCTTTGTGTGCGAACGGTGCGTCGACTAGCGGGTGCTAGTTGTCGGCGGTGAGGACGAGCGTGCCGGTGGCGGACAGCGAGCCGCCCGTTCCGTTCACGACGAGGCTCTTAGCGTTCGTCTGCTTGCCGGGGAGGCCGTTCACGCCATCCTCGGCGGTGCCGGAGAGCTGACGGTAGGACTCGACGAGCAACTGCATGCCGTACATGCCGGAGTGGTTGAACGAGAGGCCGCCACCGTTGGTGTTGATCGGGAAGGATCCACCGGGGGTGGACTTGCCCTTGCCGAACAGGGTGTGGCCCTGGCCGAGCACCTCGGCGGTGATGGCGACGGTGATCGTGAACGAGTCGTAGATCATCGCCATCTCCATGTCCTCGGGGCCCATGTTCGCCATGGCGTACGCGAGCTTGGAGGACTGGGCGGCCGAGGTCTTGGTGAAGTCCCGCATCTCCAGCATGGTGGCGTGCCCGATGGCCTCGCCGGCGCCGGCGATCCACACCGGGGGCGTCGGGAAGGACTTCGCAACGCGCTCCGAGGCGATGATCACGGCGCCGCCGTGGTCAGTGACCAGGCAGACGTCCAGCAGGTTCAGCGGCCAGGAGATCACGCGGGAGCTGAGCACGTCGTCCACGGTCAGCGGACCGCCGGCGGGGTGCGTCTCCTTGGAGTGCATGACGGCACGCGGGTTCAGCGTGGCCCACTCGCGGGTGGACACGGCGATCTTCGCGTAGTCCTCCTTGGTGTTGCCGTACTGGTACATGTGGCGCGTCATGGCGTGCGAGTAGTTCGAGGGCGCCCCGGCGATGCCGTACGGCGTCATGAACTGCGCGTCTGGGCCCAATGGGTCACCGCCGCGCTGGGGCCCGGCGCCGCGCGGGTAGTTGCGCCGCGAGTAGCCGGCCTCGCCGTGGACGACGACACCGATGTCGAACATGCCGGCGTTGATGGCGGCGAGCATGTGGGCGACGTGGATCTGGTAGGAGCAGCCGCCGACGGCGGTGGTGTCCACCCACTTGGGGATGATGCCCAGGTACTCGGCGTACGAGTTGGCGTTGCCGGGGTTGGCAATGCCCTCGATGTCCTTGGGGCTGATGCCGGCCATCTTGCAGACGTTGGAGATGGCCTCCACGCCGAGCATGAAGTCCGTCTTCGGGGTCTCGAGGTAGCCGATCTGGTCGGCCTCAGCGGCGGCGACGATGGCCGCGCGCTTCGAAGGATTTGGCATTCGTTCGCTCTCCGTCTTCGCCGCTAACCGACGAGTCGCCAGTAGGGGATGCTGACTTCGTCGCTGGCTTCCTGGAACTCGACGCGGCAGAGCGCGCCGATCTTGCTGAAGATGTCCTCCGGCTTGTTCGGGTCCACGCCCAGGAGGACCGTGAAGACGCGGTCACCCTCCTTGAGGTCGATGAACGCGGTGACGAAGGGGGTGTCCTCGCCCCAGGCGCCGAAGGCGCGGTGCTGCACCGCGAAGGTGTGCAGGTAGCCCTCGCCGCTGGCCTCTTCCCAGACGATGGTCCGAGCGCCGCAGATGGGGCACACGAGCCGCGGGTAGAAGTGCATGTGGTTACACGTGGTGCACCGCGGCAGCATGAACTTCCCTTCCTTCGCGCCGGCCCAGTAGGGGCCGTTCACGTAGGGGTCGGGAATCGGGATGGGCTTGTTGTAGTCGGCCATCGTTCCTCTTCCTGCACGTCCATCCGGACGTTGTTCGCTTTTCGATGGCGGCGTCTGGAGATGCCGCGCGTTCCCTGAGATGAGGCACCTTCCGAGGAGGGCGGGCGGAGCGTACCGCGCCGCGCAACCTCGGGCGTGCGTTTGGTGTCGCCGGAGGGGTCCGGGGCGCTAGGCCTCGGCCTTCGGCTGCTGGTTCGGCGCCGGGTTGACGATGCCGTTGACCAGCTGGTTCGGGACGGCGCGGGCGAGCTCGTCGACCGTCCAGTGACGAGCTCGGTGGATGCTGCGCACCACGCGACGCTGGCTGTAGCGCGAGGCCTGCCAGCCGCTGGTGCCGATCACCTGGCCGTTGATCGCCCCGCCGGCCTCGGTGCAGAGCCACGCCACGGTGGGCGCGTTGTTCTCCGGGTCTCGCGGCGTCGGGCCGTCCGGGCCGTCTGGGGCGGCCGCGACCACCTCGGCGGCGCGTCCGGCGCGGGTGATGCCGGCGGCGGCACGGATGGTGCGGGCGGCGTCCGGGACGGACTGCGTCATGCGGGTGTTGCCACCCGGGTAGATCGCGTTGACGGTGACGCCGTACGGCCCCACCTCGCGCGAGAGCGCGCGGGCGAAGCCGACCATGCCCTCCTTGGCGGCGGAGTAGTTCGCCTGGCCGGTGGAGCCGAGGCCCGAGCCGGAGGAGAACAGCAGCACGCGGCCGAAGCCCTGCTTCAGCATCTGAGGCAGCGCGAGCCGGGTGGTGTTGAACGCACCCTTGAGGTGGACGGAGAGGACGGCGTCCCACTCCTCCTCGGTCATGTTGAAGACCATGCGGTCGCGGAGGATGCCGGCGACGTGGAGCATGGCGTCCAGCCGCCCGTACTCGGCGACGGTCTTATTCACGAGGTCCTGGACCTGGTCGAACTTCGAGACGTCGCAGCCGTGCGCCATCGCGCGGCCGCCCATGGCCTCGATCTCACGTACGACATCCTGCGCCGGGCCGACGTCGCCGCCGGAGCCGTCCAGGTTGCCGCCGAAGTCGGCGACGACGATCGTCGCGCCTTCCTCGGCCATCTGCAGTGCGACGCCCTTGCCGATACCACGTGCGGCACCGGTGACGATGGCGACGCGTCCTTCAAGTCGCTTGCCCATCTTCGTATCTCCTCCCGTGCCTAGACCCGCAGCGGGTTCGACGCGCCGTTGGCCAGCGTGCGCGGCATCTGCTCGTCGAGTTCGTCCATGGTGAAGCGGCGCTCGAACGTCAGGATCTGGCGTTCGATCTCCGGGTAGTTGTAGAGGTAGACCTCGCCACCGCGGGCGCCGAAGAGCTGGCCGTTCACCTCCGCCGAGCCCTCCGAGAGGAGGTACACGACGAGCGGTGCGATGCCGCTGGGGTCGTCCGGGTGGGTGTCGCCCTCCCAGTTCATCGTGGGGAACGGTGTGGCGATGCCGGCCATGGACTCCGCGGAGAGCACGCCGGCCGGGGGCCGGAGCTCCTCCGAGTAGCCGCCGAACGAGCGCGTGCGCGCGAGCGGCGAGATGGCGTTGCAGGTGACCCCGTAGCGTCCGAGGTCACGCGCGACGGTGCGCGAGAGGCCGATGATGCCCTCGCTGGCCGCGGCGTAGTTCGACGCGCCGACGGAGCCGAGGCCGTAGTCAGAGGTCAGGTAGACCATGCGGCCGTGGCGCTGCTGGCGCATGGCGATCGATGCCGACTTGGTGACGGTGAAGACCGACTTGGCGTTGCCCTGGACGACGCTCTCGAAGTCGTCCTCCGTCATCTCCCAGATCGGCGTGTCGCGGCGGATGCCGGCGGCGCAGACGAGGCCGTCCAGGCGGCCATAGGTGTCCAGCGCGGCCTTGATGGCGGCTTCGCCGCCGGCCATGGTGGAGACATCCTCCGTGACCGCGGTGGCCTTGCCACCCTTCGCGGTGATCTGATCGACGACGGCCTGGGCGATCGCCGGGTTCGACCCCGTGCCATCGTCCTCGCAGCCGTTGTCCGCGACGACCACCGAGGCGCCCTCGGCGGCGGCGAGGAGTGCGACCTCGCGCCCAATCCCGCGTCCGCCGCCAGTGACGACGACGACGTTTCCGTCCAACGCTCCCATGTGTACCCCCTCGTTGTGCCCCGCATCTGGATCCGCGTGCCGCGGCCAGAACAGGTGTTATCACCCGGGCGCATAATAAGCAGGTCGCGCCAGCGTCGTTTTGCTCCTGTGAAGGAATCTCTGGTGATTCCCGATCCGAGGCGCGGACGCCGGCCTCCGAGACGGGTGGTGGATGCCGCCCCTCGCTCGACCGACCGTGTCGCCTCGACCGCTCGAGGTGCACGGCGCGGACACGAAGTGGAGCCATGCCATGCCCGCCACCACCACGTTCGACCCGGCCGCACACCTGCCCCAGGCCGATGGCGCCCTCGAGGTCCCCGGCGCGCCCGGGGGCGTCCGCATCCATCGCGACGGCCACGGTATCCCGCACATCGAGGCGTCCGAGGAGCGCGGGGCGTGGTTCGGGATGGGGTATGCCTGCGCCCAGGACCGCCTCTGGCAACTGGAGTGGTATCGCCGTCGCGGCGCGGGGCGCTGGGCGGAGGTCGTCGGGTCCTCGGGGCTCGCGGCGGACCGGATGTTCCGTCGCCTGCGTCTCGTGGAGGCGTGCCGCGCCGACGTGGAGGCGATGTCCGCCGAGACGCTCGGGATGTTCGAGGCGTACGCGGAGGGTGTGAACGCCTACGTCGCGGCGGGGCAGCCGCTGCCGCCGGAGTTCGCCCTCACCGGCCTCGGATGGAGCGCATGGCGGCCCGAGGACTCCGTGATGGTGTTCAAGGTGCGTCACGCGATCATGGGGAAGCGGCTGACGAAGCTGGCACGCCTGGAGTTCCTGCGTCGCGCCGGCGCAGAGACGTACGCGCTCCTGGAGGGCATCGAGCCGTCCGGGATCAACCTCATCCTGCCGCCGGGCGGGGTCGCCGACCGCGCGTACGCCTCGACGGCCGAGGAGGTGCGCGCGATGGCCGCCGACCTCGGGCCGCTCGGGAGCGACGAGGGCGGATCGAACTCGTGGGCGGTGCATGGGTCGCGGATGAGCACGGGGATGCCGGTGCTGTGTAACGACTCGCACCGTCCGCTGGACGTGCCGAACGTCTACTGGCAGGCGCACGTCTGGTGCCCCGAGTTCAACGTCGCCGGCGGAGCATTCCCGGGCGTGCCCGCGTTCCCACACTTTGGGTTCAACGGCGAGGTGGCGTGGAACATCACGCACGGGCAGGCCGACTACCAGGACCTCTGGGCGGAGGAGTTCGCCCCCTCGGACGCCTCGGGCGCGCTGCGGTACCGCACGGAGTCGGGGTGGGCGGAGGCCGAGGTCCGCACCGAGACCATCGACGTGCGGGGTGCGCCGCCCGAGGAGATCACGCTCGTGCGGACTCGCAACGGCGACATCGTGCACGGCGAGCCGGCGGCCGGATCGGCGATCGCGATGCGGTACACGGCGACCGACCGCCCCAACGTGCAGTGGGAAACGCTGCGGCCGATGATCTTCGCCTCCACGGTACCGGAGCTCCACGAGACCCAACGGCGGTGGGAGGAACCGGTCAACGCGATCCTCTCCGCGGACACCGCGGGGAACATCGGGTTCCTGTTCCGTGGGCGGATCCCCGTCCGTTCGACCTCGAAGGCACGGGAGTTCCCCGTGGCGGGGTGGACGGGCGAACACACGTGGATAGGCGATGTGCCGTTCGAGGCGCTGCCGCAGGTGATCAACCCGTCGGAGGGGTTCCTCGGCACGGCGAACCAGCGGCCGGTGCAGTCCACGGAGCACTACCTCGCCCACGAGTTCACGACGCCGGGCCGCTCGACGCGGATCGCGGAGGTGCTGACCTCGAAGGCGTCGTACGAGCCGGACGAGGTGATCCGCATGCAGGCCGACACCACCTCGATCCGGGCGCGCGGGTGGGCGGAGTTCCTCGCGCAGCGCGGGCCGTACGAGGGCGTCGCGGAGCAAGCGCGGGCGATGCTCGCGGGGTGGGACGGCGACCTCGCCGCGGAGAGCGGGGCGGCGCTGCTCTACGCGTGCTTCAAACTGCGGGGGATGGAGCAGGTCTTCCGCCCGATCCTCGGCGAGGACGCGTGGAGGTGGGCGCTGACCGGGGGCAACGACCAGGGGCCGGCGACGCTGCTGCGGTGGTGGTACTACCTCGGGGAGGCGTTGCGGACGCCGGGCGGCGCGGCCGGGACGCCTGATGGGCGCGCGTGGGACGACGTGCTCCCGGGGATCCTGGAGGCGGCGTGGGCGCGTGCGAACGAGCTCGGCGGCGCGGACGCCTCCGCGTGGCGGTGGGATGCGGTGCATCGCACGGAGGCGCAGCACACGCTGAGCGGGGCGTTCCCGGACGTGGCGAGCGCCCTTGACCCGGCGCCGATCGCGGTCGGTGGTGACCACGACACGTTGCAGGTGTCGGGCTGGCGGGCGACGCCGGGGACGGACTTCCGGCTCTCGAACCTGTCGGTGTACCGGCAGGTGGTGGACTTCGCGGCGCCCTCGGAGGCGTCGTGGATCATCCCGGGTGGGGCATCGGCGATCCCGGGGACGGCGCATGCGGCCGACCAGCAGGAGGCGTGGCGGGTGAACGAGCGGGTGCCGATGCACATCGAGCCGGACGCGGCACGGGCCGCGGCGGTCTCTACGTTGGAGCTACGGGTGGGTTAGCGGATCTGGTCGAGGTTTGGCGATCTGCGATGGGGTGGGGCTTTCAGCACCCTCACCCCCGCCCTCTCCCCTCAAGGGAGAGGGGGCCGGAGGCGATCGGCGGCGTCTGTTCGAGTTCGGGGCGGGGGAGCCCTCACCCCAGCCCTCTCCCCGTGTGGGGAGAGGGGGCCGGAGGTCGGAGGGGGGGCGCGCGGGCTAGACGGGGCCGGTGGCGACGATGCCTTTGCTGACGAGGGCCTCGATCTCGTCGACGGCGAAGCCGACGCCGGAGAGTATCTCGACGCTGTGCTCGCCGGGCTTCGGTGCGCCGCGCGTGGCGCCGCCGGGGGTGCGGGAGTGCTTCACGGGCGAGTTCGAGACCTTGAGCGTGCCGCCGGTCCACGTGGGCAGTTCGACGATCATGTTGCGGGCGAGCACCTGCGGATCCTGGGCCGTGTCCGCGATCGTGTTGAGCGGGCCGATGAGGAAGTGCTCGCCGAGGAGGTCGAGCCACTCCTGCTTCGTGCGCTTGCGGAAGGCCTCGAAGAGGAGGGGCTCGAGGACGTCGTAGTGCTTCGTGCGGCCGGCGTTCTCGGTGAAGCGATCGTCCACGGCGAGTTCGTCGACGCCGACCATGCCGCAGAAGAGCTGCCAGTTGTTGTCCTTCACCCCGGCGACGACGACCCAGCCGTCGCTGGCCGGGAAGGCCTGGTGCGGGGTGCCGAGCGGGTGCCGGAGGCCGGCGCGCTTCTGCACCTCGCCGGTGGCGAAGTAGCGAATGATCGGGTTCTCCATGAGGGCGACCTGGCAGTCCAGCATGCCGATGTCGACGTGCTGGCCTTCGCCGCTGCGGTTCCGCTCCACGAGGGCGGAGAGGACGCCGATGGCGGTGAAGAGGCCGCCGGCCATGTCTCCGATGGAGTAGCCGGCCCTCGACGGGAGCGGGTCGCTCTCGTGGCCGGTGGTGCTCATGAGGCCGCCCATGCCCTGCACGATGATGTCGACGGCGCCGCGGTTGCGGTAGGGGCCGGTCTGGCCGAAGCCGGAGGTGGACGCGTAGATCAGTCTCGGGTTGACCTTCTTGAGGTCCTCATAGCCGAAGCCGAGACGCTCCATCGATCCCGGCGAGAAGTTCTCCGTGAGGACATCGGCTTCCTTCACGAGGCGGTGGATGATCTCCTTCGCCTCGGGGGCCTTGAGGTCCAGCATGATGCTCTTCTTGCCTCGGTTGACGGAGAAGAAGTACGTGCTGACGTCGTGGACGTAGGGGCCGTTGCCTCGACGCTTCTCGTTCTGGTGGACGGTCTCGATCTTCCAGACGTCTGCGCCGAGGTCGGCGAGTTGCATGACGCCGTAGGGGCCGGCGAGGGCCCACGTGAAGTCGAGGACGGTGATTCCGTCGAGCGGTCCTGGCATTCGGTCGTCCCTCCTCGGGCGCGTGCGCGCCGCGGTCTGTCATCGGGCGGTGCTCGTGCTGAGCGGGGCGCCCTCCCCCCGGCCCCCTCCCTGCGCGGGAGGGGGAGATTAGAACTGAGTGGAACCCCTCCCCCAACCCCCTCCCTTACCGGGGGAGGGGGCTTTCGGATCTTGCAGACGGGCGACCTCGGCCGGTCGCGGTTCTCCTCGTCCAGCGGAGAGAACCTTGAGTGATCCGTCCCTCCTGGGTGCGATGTGGGCCATCACCCCCACCCCGACCCTCCCCCCTCAAGGGGGAGGGGGCCGGAGGCTCAGATGGGGAGGCGGACCTCCTGAGGCGAGCTCGCGTCGCCGGCTAGCGGCCGGTGATGCGGCGGGTGGCGTCGCGGAAGCGGGTCTTTTGCTCGTCACTGGCGCGGAGTTCGTTGTTGATGGCGTTTTCGGCGCGGACGACCTCGATGTCGAGGGTGGCCATGTCGACGACGCGTTTCGCCTGCTGGACGGCGGCGGCGGAGTGGCCGGCGATGATGGTGCCCATCTCGACGGCGGCCTTTACGACTTCGCCGGGCTCGTGGAGCGAGCTGACGAGGCCTGCCTCGAGGGCTTCGTCGGCGGCGAAGGTGCGGGCGGTGAAGATCCAGTCCTTCGCTCGCGAGGCCCCGACGAGCCTCGGGAGGTGGGAGGCGCCGACGACGAGGCCGTACTCGACGCCGGGGGTGCGGAAGGTCGCGCCCTTCACAGCGAGGCGGATGTCGCAGACGAGCGCGAGGCGGAGGCCGCCGCCGTAGCAGTAGCCGTCGACGGCGGCGATGACGGGCAGGGGCGAGCGGGCGAGCTCGACGGTGCCGTTCTTGCGCTCGGCGGGCGGGGGGAGCGGGGTCTGGTTCTGGTCGAGGCCAGTCATCTCCGCCATGTCGCCGCCGGAGCAGAAGGACTTCTCGCCGGCGCCGGTGATGACGATCACCTTGACGCCGTCCTCGGGCGCGCGGGCGACCGCATCGCCGAGCCAGTGGTGCACGGCGGCGTTGAGCGCGTTGTGCTTCTCCGGGCGGTTGAGCGTGAGGACGAGGACGTCCCCGATGCGTTCCTGGAGGAGGACCGAGGCGGTTTCGGTGGTCATGCGACGTCCTTCGGGGCTAGTCCTCGATTGCCTGATATGCCGCGATGCGGAGCTCGCGGCGGATGGGGTACGAGGAGGAGGGCAGCAACTGCGTCAGGAATACTAGAGCCAGGTCCTCCTCCGGGTTTACAAAGAAAGCGGTTGACGCAGCGCCGCCCCAGTAGGCCTCGCCGGGGGTGCCGAGCACCTGCGCGCGGGTGGGATCGAGCAGCACGGCGAAGCCGAGGCCGAACCCGATGCCCTCCATGGTGGTCTCGCCGAACTGCGGCTGGCCCATGGAGGCGAGGTCGCCGTCGTTGGGGATGTGGTTCGTCTGCATGAACTCGACGGTGCGCGGGCCGAGGACGCGTTCGCCCTCCAGCGTGCCGCCGTTGAGGAGCATCCGGCAGAAGCGCATGTAGTCCGCGGCGGTAGTCACGAGGCCGCCGGCGCCGGAGAGGTAGGGCCGTGGGCCGAGGTACGGGCTCGTCGAGGGGGCGTCCTGGAGCGAGTAGTGCTTGCCGGCCTCGCTCACCACGGAGGCGCGGTCGTCGCGCTTGTAGCAGGCGGCGAAGCGGTCGAGGTCCTCGGATGGCACGGTGAAGCCGGTGTCGACCATGCCGAGCGGGTCGAGGATGTGCTGCTGGAGGTAGACGTCCAGGGTCTGGCCGGAGAGCACCTCGACGAGGTAGCCGACGATGTCGGTGGACATGCCGTAGTTCCACTCGGAGCCCGGGTCACAGTAGAGGGGGATCTCGCCAAGCTTCTTCACCATCTCGGCGAGGTTGAACTGGGTGTCCGGGCCGACGAAGCCGGCGCGTCCGTAGAGGGCGGCGACGCCGCTCTCGCTGCCGCGCTGCACGAGGCCGCTGGTGTGCATCAGCACGTCGCGGACGCTCATCTCGCGCGTCGCCTTCCTCGTCTCGGGGGCATCAGCGGTGCCGCCGGTCATGACCTGCAGGTCCTTGAGCTCGGGGACGTAGGCGGAGACCGGGTCGTCGAGCTGGAAGAGCGCCTGCTCGTACAGCTGCATGAGGGCGACCGAGGCGATGGGCTTGGTCATCGAGTAGGCGCGGACGATAGCGTCCGGGCGCATCGCCTTGCCGGCCTCGTCGTCCATGTTGCCGTATGTCTGGAAGTGCACCACCTGGTCGTGCCTCGCGACCATCGTGATCGCGCCGGGGTATTTCCCGGCGTCGATGTAGCGCTCGACGATGCGTCCGATGTTCTCGAGGGCGCGCGAGGACATGCCGACTTCCTCGGGCTGCGCGTCGATCATGGTGTTCGTGGTGGTGGTCATCGGATGCCTCCTGCGGTGAGTCTGCGGGCGGGATAGTACCCCCGCGGGCCAGTGCTCCGGGGGTATCCTGCCGGCGATCCGAGGTGATCGCGCGAGGGGGACTGCATGCTTGAGGGACGGACGGCACTGGTGACCGGGGCGGCCAAGGGGATCGGTCGCGCGATCGCGCTCCGCCTCGCGGGTGACGGGGCGGACGTGGCGGTGAACTACCGCGGGAGCGAGGCGGAGGCGCAGTCGCTGGTTGCGGAGATTGAGGGCATGGGCCGCCGCTCGAAGGCGTACCAGGCGGACGTGGCGGACTACGCCGCGACCGACCGCATGGTCGACCAGGTGATCGCCGACTTCGGGCAGGTCGACATCCTCGTGAACAACGCGGGCATCGGCAGCAGCGGCATCGGCCGGCCCACGATCACGGATTCGACGCAGGAGCAGGTGGACCTGCTGATGGGCGCGAACCTGCTGGGGCCGATCAACCTCTGCCGTCGCCTCGTGCCGCACATGCGGCAGGCGAGCCGCAGCGACATCGTGGTGATCTCCTCGATCGCCGCGCAGAACCACGGGCCGCGAATGGGCCTCTACAGCATGACGAAGGCGGGCGTGGAGTCGCTGGCGTACACGCTGGCGAAGGAGGAGCGCGAGCACGGGATGCGCGTGAACGTCGTCGCACCGGGCCTCGTGGAGACGGACATGGGGCGCAACCTCATCCGCCAGTTGCCGGGGCCGGACGACATGCGCGAACGCGACAAGACCTCGCCGTTCGGGTTCGTGTGCCAGCCGGAGGACATCGCGGCGGCGGTGGCGTACCTCGTGTCGAACGAGGCGCGCTACATCACGAACCAGCGGATCACGGTGAACGGCGGTGGCTTCTAGGCGTCGCCCGGGAGCGCCGGCGAGCCGGCCGGCGGCTCCACCTCGAACGCGTTGAGGGTGTACCCGACGATCGAGTAGTAGCCGAGCAGGCCGGTCAGGTCAACGACGCCCTGATCGCCGAGGGCGTCGCGGGTGGCCTCGAACGTCGCGTCCGAGATCCGGTGCGTCGCGCCCATGAGCTCACGGACGTAGCGGACGATGGCGGCCTCGTCGGGTTCGAGGGCGTCGAGGGCCGCGCGCGTGGCGATGGCCTCGATCGTCGCGGCGGGGACGCCGGCCTCGGCGCCGATCTTCACGTGTGAGGCCCACATGACGCTGGCGTCCAGTTCGCGCGCCATCGCGAGGACGGCGGTCTCGGTCTGGCGTGACGTGAGCACCGAGTTCCACCGGGTGTACTCGCCGAGGACCGCGGTACGCAGGGCGAGCTCCGGACTGTGGAGCAGGATTCCGTACGGGCCGGAGACGACACCCTGACGGGCGGCGGCGACGCGGTCGTAGGCCTCGAGCAGCTCGGGCGGCACCTCGTCGCGCTTCGTGAGGTTCGGGAGTCGCGTCATCAGAATCCCGCCTGCTTGTCGATGATGCCCTCGAGCGGTGCGCCCTCGCGGAAGAGGGCGATGTTGCGGCAGAAACGGTCGAGGTTGCGACCGAGGCGGAGCTGGCTCGCACCGGCGGTGTGGGGCGTCATCACCACATTCGGGGTGGTCCAGAGCGCGTGGTCCGCGGAGAGGGGTTCCTCGTGCGCCACGTCCAGGCCGGCGCCGCCGAGGTGGCCGGACTCGACCGCACGGATGAGCGCGTCCGAGTCGCAGATCTCGCCGCGGGTGACGTTCACGAAGATCGCGCCGCGCTTGAACTTCGCGAACAGCGCGTCGTTGAACATGCGGTCGGTAGTGGGGGTGAGGGGCAGGCCGGAGGCGACGACGTCCGACTGGCCGAGGAGCTCCTCCAGCCGGTCGATGCCCCAGACCTCGGTGACCTGTGGGGAGGCGGACACGGGGTAGGAATCGACGGCGAGGCAGCGCATACCGAAGCCAGCGGCGCGCTGTGCGAGGGCGCGGCCGGTGCCGCCGAACCCGACGATGCCCATCGTGAGGCCCTCGAGCTCGAACTCCTCCATGCGGTACTCGACCCGGTGATCCCACGACTTCGGGCCGTCCATGATGGCGACGGCGATCCGGCGGGTGACGGCGAGGAGCAGGCCGAAGGCGGTCTCGGCGAGGTGGCTGCCGACGAGGCCCTTGTCGCCGGAGAGCACGACGGGTGCGGCCATCATCTCCGGGAAGAGGTACGCGTCCGCGCCCGCCGTCGTCGCATGCACCCACTTCAGGCGCTTCGCACGGGCGAGGAGGGCGGCGTCGATGCGGCCGAGGAGGACATCTGCCTCGGCGATCGCCTCGTAGGCCTCGCCGGGAGACTCGGCGATCGTGATCGTGGACTCGGGGCCAGCCGCGTCCTGGATGCGCGCGAGGACGGTGGCGTCCGGCGTCGGCATCTGGAGCGTGGGGACCAGGAGGATGTTGAGGGCGTCCATGCGCATCACTTTCGTCCGCTGCGTGCTGCCGCAGGGTGAGGCGCGAGCATAGCGAGGGCGTCCCTGTGCTAGTACAGCCGGGCGGCGACCTCCTCGAGCTCACGTCGTTCGCCCTCAGTCATCGGGGGACTCGATGTGACCGTCTCGACGTTGTCGTGGATGCGCGAGGGGTGGCGTGCGCCGGGGATGGCGACGGAGACGCCGGGGTTCGAGAGGACATAACAGAGGAGGTTGGCCGGGGTGAGGATCCCGGCTGCACCTTGCTCGATCTGGCCGCGCATGACGCTCGTGCGACCCGAGCCGCCGAGAGGACGCATCACGACGACGCCGACATCGTGCTCCGCTGCAAGGTCGATCATGGGAGCGGTCTCGGTGAAGAACGCCGAGTACTCCAGCATCACGACATCGAACTCGCCGGAGGTGATGAGGTCGGCGAGGAGGGCGGTGTTGTGGCAGGAGACGCCGATGTGGCCGATGAGCCCGCGGTACTGCGCGACCTTGAGGCCCTCCAGCGCTCCGTCCTCGCCTCGGACCTCGTCCCAGGCCTCCCGGGTCGAGATGTCGTGGAGCTGGTAGACGCTGATCTGGTCGACGCCGAGGAACGAGAGCCCTCGGTCGATGTCGCGCTGGGCGCCGGCGGCGGTGTGGCTGAAGGTCTTGCTCTCGAGGTGGACGCCCTCGGGTAGCCCTCCACGAGCGCGGACGACCTCGCCGAGGAGGAACTCGCTGCCCTCGTAGTCACGGGCGGTGTCGATGAAGGTGATGCCGGCGTCGAGGGCTGCCTCGATGGTGGCGTGCGACTCCTCGGAGTGCGGGGTGTCCATCGCGCCGAGGCCGAGCTCCGTGACGATGAGGCCGGTGCGTCCGAGGCGGCGGCGGGGAATCTCGCGTGGGCTGTTGGTCATGCGGCCCTCCGTAACTGCTCGTCCACGATAGACGGCGGGGGCTGCGTCCCGTGGCTACACTCCGGCGGCGCGGGCACCGAGGTCCGTGCGATGCAGCCCTCAAGGAGTCCGATGCCAGATCAGCCGCAACTTCCGTACTTCCGCTCCACCGGCCTGGGGGTCAGCGACCTCGCGCGGTCCGTGGACTTCTACACGCGGGTGATGGGGATGGAGCAAGTCCAGACGTTCGAGCTCGACTACATGGACGAGGTCGTCGTCTCATTCCCGAACGGCGAGGGCGGTCACGGTCATCGGCTGGTGCTCATGCACTGGAAGGACGGCTCGGCGCGGAACTACCAGGGCAACCCGGTAAAGATCGTCTGGCAGGTCGCGGACGCGAAGGCGACAGCCGAGAAGGCTCGTGCGGCCGGGTTCAAGGTGACGCGGGAGCCCGGGGTCAGCAAGGCGCCCGGCTCGAAGAACGTCATCGGCTTCATCGAGGACCCCGACGGCTATCAGATCGAACTGATGCAGCTCGGCTAGCGGCGGCGCTACCGGACGACCGTGATGAGGACGGTGGTGGTGACCATGCTGAGGAGCGTGGAGAGCACCACGGCGCGCGTGACGAAGTCCGGGCGGGCGTTGAACTCCGTCGAGACGACGGTCGCGATGACCGCCGTCGGCATGGCGGAGACGACGATCAGGGTGTCCCGCGTAACGCCCTCGAGCCCTACGAGCGTGATCAGGCCCCACGCAACGAGGGGGGAGACCAGGAGCTTCGCGGCGTTCGCGGCGAGGGTGTCGCGGAGCTCGGTGAGGCGTGCGGCGCCGTGTAGCTGGAGGCCGAGCACGACGAGCATGACAGGGACGGCGGCGCCGGCCATCGTCTCCACGGGAGCCTCGATCGTCACGGGGAGGTCGAGGGCGAGGACGTTCACGAGCACGCCGGCGAGGGCGGCGTAGACCACGGGGTAGCGGAAGGGCGCGAGCATCGCCCCGGACGCGCCACCTCCGGCCATGGACGCGATGACGATCCCGGCCGAGTAGGCGAGGACGGCGCCGACCACGAAGTTCACGACGGCCACATCGAACCCCGCCTCGCCGAAGGCGAGGAGCGCGACCGGCAGGCCCATGTTGCCGCCGTTCGCCGTCACGGCGGACAGGGCGAACGCCGCGCGCAGGGGCCGGCCGTGCCGGAACGCCGTCGACCAGGCGGCGGCGAGGGCGTACATCGCGACGTAGAGCACGAGGATGACGGCGACGATGCGGGCAGCCTCGTCGCCGGGCACCTCGGTCGTTGCGAGCGAGTGGAAGACGAGCGCGGGGCTGAAGAGGTAGAAGACGAGCGTCGAGACAGGCTGGACGGGGATCGACTTCCACCGCCCGATCAGTGCTCCAAGGATCGCGACGATCGCGATCGGCAGAACGACCTCAAGGAAGACACTGAGCACGCGGATCTCGTTCCCGTTGGGCTGTTCGGACACCGTCGATGGTTGGAGCGCCCAGCGTAGGCGTGCACCTCGCTGCGTTCGAACGGGCTGCGTTCGAACGGGCTGCGTTCG
>CAYPYF010000052.1:13608-18620 GCA_964414675.1 uncultured Dehalococcoidaceae bacterium | reverse complement strand
ACGTCGCGGGCTGCCTCCGGCGCCGCTACTACTCGCTGGTGAAGTGGGCGCTGCTCTCGCCCGTCTACTGGGTGCTCATGTCGATCGCGGCGTGGAAGGGCTTCCTCCAGCTGTTCTACCGCCCGTTCTACTGGGAGAAGACCGTCCACGGCCTCTCGAACGTCTCCGGACTCGAGGCAGCCGGCATCGACGAGAAGTCGTAGGTGTCATCCAGCATCCGCCTGGGCGCACACTCCGGCGGCCGGCAGGCGCCGCGCCGCGAGTCGCTGCTGTCCATCCGGTACGGCTGGGCGGAGTTCGCCGCCACGCTGCTCGCGGCCGGGCTGATCGGCGGCGCCGTCTACCTCGTCGGTGAGCTGGGCCTGACCTCGTCCGAGGCGGTAGCCCGCACTGCCCGAGCCGGGACACTGTGGGACGGCTACGAGATCACGATGGTGGGCTTCGGCTTCGACCGCCCGCCGATGCTCACCATCCTCACGATCCCGTTCGCGCTGTACGACGGCCTTCGCGAGGACGGCATGGCCGCCGCCATCGGTACGGCGCTCGGCTCGGCGATCGCGCTCCCGGTCGCCACGAAGGTGGCGCACGACGCGGGGCTCACGAGGCCGGCGAGGGTGGTCTTCGTCCTCGGATTCGTGCTCAGCCCCGTCCTGATCTTCGCCGGTGTCTTCGGCCTGCCGGAGATGATCTACTCGACGCTGATCCTGCTGTCGCTGGTCGAGTTCGGACGCTGGGTGCAGGACCGCACCGTCGCGAGCGTCATCACGTCCGGTGTCGCGCTCGGGCTGGCGTTCCTCCTTCGCTACAACGTGGTCCTGCTGGCCGCGGTGATGGCGTGGGGGTACTGGTACGTCGCGCGCGAAGAAGAGCGCGATTCCGGCGAACTCGATGGCGCACAGGCGAACATGCTCGCGTTCCTCGTGCCAATCGTGTTCATCAGCGGCCTGTGGACGCTGATCGCGTGGTTTCCCCGGGGGTACATCACCGAGTACGTCACGCTCGCACGCGATCTGACGGCGCTCGGGAATGACGACCCGGCCGTCCTGATCCGGATGGCGGATTTCCGGGGTGACCTGCTCTCCGTCGGACAATGGGTCGGCGGGTGGACGCTCGCGATCGCTCCCGCGTCGGTGATCGCCACGCTCGCCCTCGCGGGCTACGCGGTGCAGGCACAACGACGCGCGGAAGGTGTCCTCGCGATCCTCTGCGCCGCCGTCGTCCTCCCGGAGGCCGTCGCGCTCCTCGGCGGATGGGGGCAGGCGCACGTCCCGCACCTGTTCGTGGCGGTGGTGCCCGGCTTCGCGATCATGGCGTATCGCGAGCGACGCCTGACGCGCGGCAACACGCCGACGGGGATGGAGGGCCCCCGACGCCGCGCCCAGCTCGCCTTCGCCGGCGCGCTCTTCGTCGCCTCGATGGCCTCGGCCGGCGCGGTCTGGCTGATGCCGGAGACCGATCCGCCGGCCGGAGCCCTGGAGAGCACGATCCGCACCGGCGTGGCGCCGGCTCCCGCGACGGTCGACGAGCTGGAGATGGCGGCGTACATCCGCGCAAACGCGGGGCCAGGCGATGTGGTGGTGGACCTCAACCGACACGCGGCGCTCATGCTCCTGGTGGGCGACCCGAGGGTCTTCCAGACCACCGCCAGCCGGGGCGACGAGGCAACGCTGTACGAACCGTCGGAGGTCGCCCGCTGGATCCTCGTGAGACAGCCGGTGGCCGGCCAGGGCGCGGGCCGCATCGAACGCGCCTACGACGACCTCTTCAACAACGGTGGTGACGGGCTCGCGCTCGACTTCGAGCGTGGACCGTACCGCCTCTATTCCGTCACGGAACCCGCCCTACCATGATCGAGGGCGCTGCACCGGAGGCAGGCACGTGAGCGACTACACGCGCGAAATCTGGATCCGGACCGTCATCCTGGCGGTCTGGCTCGCCCTCGCGATCGGCGGGGTCTCCGCGGTCGACCCGGAGACGGACACGGCAGCCGTCGGCGCGGTCCTGATCGCGATCACCGTTGGCCTGTCCCTGCTCCGGCCGTTCCCGCTGAGCCACCTGATCTTCGCGGCCCTCGCCGCCGGCGCGTATGCCGCCGTGCAGGGGCTACGCGCCCTCGCCGAGGGCGCCGACCCGCAGGCCCCGTACATCCCCGCTGCCGCCGCCGGTGCGTTCGCGATCGTCTTCACGGCGATCGTCGGCGACCTCCTGCGGGACGCCCTCGTCGAGTACGACGAGGAGCTCGAGGCGCGGGCCAAGGTGATCGAGGAGATCGAGTCGATCGACCCTCGGACGGGCGCGACGAAGATCCAGCACGCGGACCGGCTCCTGAACTCCGAGGTCGAACGTGCCCGCCGGTACGCGCGGCCGTTCACCGTGCTGGTGATCTCCCCGGACGACTGGCCGGAGTACGTCCAGCGCGTCGGGCGGCAGCAGTCCGAGCGCATCATCGCGGAACTGGCGCAGGGCTACCTCACGCTGCTGCGGGCGGTCGACACGCTGATCCAGACCGACGGCGCCGAGTTCCTCGCGCTGCTGCCGGAGACCGGTGTGGAGGGCGCGCAGGTCGCTGCGGAGAAGCTCGCCGCGTCTGGTGAGGAGCTCCTCGGCGTGGACGTGCGCACCGGCATCGCGTCCTTCCCGGACGACGAGGTGACCGCCGCCGGACTGATGCGCGAGGCCGAAGAGGCGCTGGCCTTCGCACAGGCTGCCTCGATCCGCGTCGCCAGCCGCAGCCTGCTGACCTAGCGGCCTACAGCGCCAGGGTCGATGCGCGCGCCTGGTCCTCCAGGTGGCAGATGTCGTTGAGCGTGCGCACCACGGGGCTCGCCGAGTCGCCCTCGACGATGGTGAGCGACGTGTTCGACATCCGGATGCGCGGCCACACGTCCTCAGGCAGCCCGAACAGGTGCGCGATGATCTGCACCAGCGTCCCGCCATGGCTCACGCAGACCACGGTCTCGTCCACATGGCGGTCCAGGAGCGCGTTCACGACGCCGACGGCTCGGCGGCGCAGGCCGGCGAGAGACTCCACCTCGGGCACCGCCATCGCCCAGTCTCGATGATGGGACGCCTCGCCGAGGGGCCAGCGCGCCGCAGCATCCGCCCAGGTGAGGCCCTGCGCCCGGCCGTAGTTCCGCTCGCGCAGGTCGGGCTCCTCGATGAGCCCGAGGCCAAGCGCCTCCGCGATGCCACTCGCGGTCTGGTGTGCGCGGGCGAGCGGGCTCGTGTACACCGCAACGATGGGCTGGGCGACGATAGGCAGCGCGGCAAGCCGCTTCGCGACGGAACGCGCCTGGCCGACGCCGGCCTCCGTGAGCCGCATGTCGGTCCAGCCCTGGATCATGCCGCCCACGTTGCCCTCGGACTCCGCGTGCCGCACGAGGATGACCGTCATGGCGTGCCCTCCCTGCTGGCAGTGAGTTCGATGAACTGACCGACGATCCGCGCCGTGGCGCCCCAGATCACGTGTCCTTCGTACCCGAAGGCCGGCTGCGATTCCGATCCGCCCTCACCTTCGACGACCTTCCAGATCCGGGCGTCCTCGCTCCGCAGGTGCGCCAGCGGGACGTGGAGGAGCTCATGCACCTCGCGCGCGGCGGTGATGCGAGGCGTGACGCCTTCCGCCAGCACCCCCACGTAGGGGCGGATGAGGTGGCGCGAGGCGATCGTCTCCACGTCGTCCAGTGCGCCCAGCACATGGATCGCGTCGGACGGGACGCCTACCTCCTCCTCGGTCTCGCGGAGGGCGGTGTGGAGGAACGACTCGTCGGTTGGGTCGCGCCGGCCGCCCGGCAGCGAGATCTCACCTTTGTGGTGGCGGACCGTCTGGGTGCGCACCTGGAAGACCACCTCCTCGCGCCCGTGCGCTCCCACCAGGAGCAGCATGACGGCAGAGGGCCGGAGGTCGCCCAGGGGGCGCTCCAGCGGCCGATACGCGGCGAAGACGGGAGCAAGCGGGTGGTCCAGGGCGTGCTCCTCTCGCTCCGTGGGTTGTCGGCTGTTGGTGGGCGCGCCGGGATTCGAACCCGGGATCGATCGGTTATGAGCCGACTGCTCTAGGCCGCTGAGCTACACGCCCTCCGGCGTCATGCTAGCCGCCGACCACCGTCCCGGCACCACGATGGCCGCCTCGCCGGCCACGGACGAGGCAGACCGTGACTGTTCGTATCAACAATCGGAATGCCGTCTTTACCCTTTCTTGACGGTCGCGGTAGACGTACTCAATACGAGACAACTCTCGGACGGAGTAGTGTGCCCAAAAAGAATGCGTCCGGCGGGTGCGACGGCGACATACCGACGTCACTTCACCCCTGCCGGTCGACCAGCGGAGGCAGACAAGCCGCTTGAGTCCTGACTCTCACGTCCGTTTCCGCGTGTCGGCGGGAGCCGCACGACCCGGCGTCTCGGACCGCGTGGTCGTCGCGTCATTGGTGGACGACGTCTCGAACCGCCTCCAGGTCGTCCTCGGCTACGCCCAGATCCTCCACGAACTCACCGAGGAGGAGCGTCGAGACGCCGTCGACGCCATCGAGCGCGAATGCCAGGAGCTTCGTGCGACGCTGCGCTCGCTGACCGGCTGGACGCGTGACGAAGATGGACTGGGGCCGTGGCAGGTCGACAAGTCCGAGGAGACCCCGCTCGCCACTCCCGGCGCTGCGGAGGCGCGCTAGCCCGTCCGCGCCGAATCACGACCGTCCGCTCGACGCTCCGCATCACCCAGGACCTGGGCATCACCCAGGACCTCGCCGAGCAGCGCGCGCCACTGGACCAGGTTGGACGGCTTCTCGAACGCATCCACCGCACCCGCCTCCCGGGCTCGCTCGCGGTCCTCGCGCGAGAGCGCGGCGGACAGCACCACGACATGGAGGTCGGCGCGCTTCGCGCAGACCGCGTCGAGGTAGCTGACCGAGTCCACCCCTCGGAGCATCCGGTCGATGAAGACGACCGCGCCGTGCGCCGCCTCCAGCAACACGTCCGGCAGCCGCGCGACGTCCGTGCAGGTCTCGGTGGGG
>CAYPYF010000052.1:7692-13598 GCA_964414675.1 uncultured Dehalococcoidaceae bacterium | reverse complement strand
CACGCGCACGCTGTCCTCGGCGACGTAGTTGATGCGCACGGCGTCGAGGTAGGCAATCGAGTCGGCGCCGCCCAGCCGGCGGTCCATGAACACGAGGGCGTCCGTCGCCGACTCGATCACCACGTCCGGCATCCGCCCCGGGTCCGTGCAGACCTCGGTGGTCGCGTCCGGCGCCACCGAGGCGAGCACCGTCCGCAGGATCACGGCGTGGTCGATGTCGTCGTCGACGATGAGGATCGGCCGGGCACTCACGCGGGCTCTCCGGCCAGCGGAAGGCTGAGCGCAAGCGATCCGTTGCCGCCGGTGACCTGCGCGCCCTGGCGTTCCAGGAGGATCTGGCCGACCGCCAGCGCCTCCACGGCCGTCCCCGCGTACTGCTTCAACGACGCTGCGACCGCGTGCAGCGGCGTCGGCCCATGCTCGAGCGATGGGACGGCGAACTCGAGGACGGCGGCCTCGTCCGAGAGCCTCACGTGGACCTCCAGGGCGTCGTCACCGGCGACCGCGTCCAGCATCTCCCGGACGTGCAGCGGATCGACGAGCACGACTCGACGCGCCAGCGCCGGCTCATCGGATCGCACGACGTGCCCCCCGAGGATCACCTGCAGTGCGCCGCGCCCCCCGTCGATGGCGCGACGGCGCGCGCGTGAGAGGAGCATCAGCGTCTGGAGCATGCGCTCCATGTCCGCGGCACCCTGCCGGAGCGAGTTCATGGCGAGGACGGCGCCCTCGGATCGTGTCGCCTCCGGGCTCATGCCCGCCTCTAGCAACTCGGAGGAGAGCGTCATCGTCAGGAGCGGCGAGCGGAGGTCGTGCGACACGGAGTAGAGCAGCGAGTCCAGCAGGACTTGCTGCACGGATGGCGACGCCTCCGTGATGGGGTCGATCTGCACGCAACCACCTCACCCGCCCAGACGCATCATGCGTGCCGTCTGACGACGATACAAGTGCGGACGCGAGTTCAGGCGAGCGGGCCGAGGCGACCACCGCCGAGGATGTGCAGGTGCAGGTGATGCACGGTCTGGCCGGCATCCGCGCCTGAGTTCAGCACGAGCCGGTATCCGCCCTCCACGAGTCCTTCCTGCGCGGCGATGCGCGTGGCGGTCAGCACGAGCCGTCCGACCATCGCCTCATCGCCCGCGGTCAGTGCGGACGGGGCCATCGGGGCGACGCCATCGACCAGGCGTGGGATGACCACGATGTGCGCCGGCGCCGACGGGGCGATGTCACGAAACGCGACGAACTCGTCGTCCTCGTAGACCCGCGTGCTGGGGATCTCATCGCGCAGGATGCGCGCGAATACGTTGTCGGCGTCATACGCCACGCGGACCACCTTCCTACTCGTCCATCATCCCCGCGAGCGTCGCCATAACGCGGCATCGGAACGCACGGTACGTCACGCGGGACTCGGCGCTGCTCGGGCGCGGTCAACCACCTTCGTAGAGCAGTCTCCACGCATCGAGTCCCGCTAGCGCCCGCGCACGGGGAACGAGACCGGCCCGCGGAGCAGCAGCGTCCCGCCCCGCTCGATCGCACCCTCGCCCGCCTCGATGCGCGGGTACCGACCGAGGAGCGCGCGGAAGACGATGTCCGCCTCCATCCGCGCCAGCGGCGCGCCGAGGCAGTAGTGGATGCTCTGGCCGAACGAGAGGTGACGCCCACCGCCCCGCACGAGGTCGAACGCGTCCGGCGTCTCGAACACCTCGGGATCGCGGTTCGCCGCACCGACCATCGCGAGGACGATCTCGCCCTTGCGGAGCGCGACGCCGCCGACCTCGGTGTCGCGCGTGACGAACCGCGCAAGGCCCTGGACGGGGCTGTCGTAGCGGAGCATCTCCTCGATCGCGTCGGGGATGCGGTCCGCTTCCTCGGTGAGTGCCGTGAGCGCGTCCGGGTGGTCGAGGAGCGCGGCGAGGCCGTTGCCGATGAGGTTCGTGGTGGTCTCGTTGCCCGCGACCAGAAGCAGGATGCAGAACGCGAGCAGGTCCTCCCGCCGCAGGCGCTTCCCGTCCTCCTCGGCGCGCACGAGCGCTGAGATGAGGTCATCGTGAGGCTGCGCGGCGCGCGCGTCGATCACACGGCCGAAGTAGTCGACGAGTTCGAGCGTCGCCTGGCGCACCCGCGCCTGGGTGGCCTCGGTCTGCATGATGCTCGTCGTCTCAGCGATCGCATTCGACCACGCCTTGAACTGGAGCCGGTCGTCCGGGGAGATCCCCAGTAGTTCGGCGATCACGATCACCGGGAGCGGCTGCGCGAGCGCCTCCATCAGGTCGAACTCCTCGCCCGCCTCGTCCAGCAACATCCGCGCGAGGTCCTCGATGTGCGGCCGCTGCTCCTGCACCCGTCGTGGGGTGAAGGCGCGGTTCACGAGCGCGCGGAGGACGGTGTGCCTCGGGGGGTCGAGGCCGAGGATGGTGTCCGCGCGCTGGAGGTCAGACTGCTGCCGCTGCCTCGCGATCGCCTCGGCGACCTGTCCGCCCGCGTTCCGCGCGTCCGACGAGAAGGTCTCGTGGTCCCTGATGACGGCCACGCAGTCCTCGTACCGGGTCAGGATCCAGGCCTGGAGCGCCTGGCTGAAGTGCACCGGCTCGGTGGCGCGCAGTCGGCCGAATTGCAGGTACGGGTTCTTCTTGAACGAGGGGACGAACGGGTTGAAGACGACGCTGGTGGTCATGGATCCAGCGTACCCCGCTCGCCGGAACCGGGCCGTCAGCGACTCCAGGGCGTAGGCCGGGGTACGCTGGATGGACGAGGTGCAGCACGCCTCTGGAGAGCATGACCGCATGGCCCCCGGCGCGCCCACGCCCCTCTTCACCCCGGAGCTCCAGCTCACCGAGATGCACTCGCGGCCGCCGTACGGACGGCTGCGCCGGTGGGTCCCGATGGGGTGGACGGTGGTCCTCCTGTGGCTGCGCTGGCGCGTGCTCCGCATCAAGCGCCGGCTGTACGGCGTCCAGGCGATGGCCGAGCAGACGCACCAGTTCCACCTGAGCGCCGCCGAGGCGGTGGTGAACCGCGCCATCAAGCAGCAGGGCCTGATCATCAAGACCTGCCAGTTCCTCGGCAGTCGCGCGGACGTCCTGATGGACGAGTACGTCCGCACCCTCTCGCTCGTCCACGACCGTGTCCCGCCCCGCCCGTGGTCGGAGATGAAGCCGATCATCGAGGACGAGCTCGCCGGAAAGGTCGAGGACCTCTACGCCGAGTTCGACACGCGCGCGATCGCGGCGGCATCCCTCGCTCAGGTCTACCGGGCGCGGCTCCACGACGGCACCGACGTCGCGGTGAAGGTGCAGTACCCGGGCATCGACCGGATCGTCCGCTGGGACCTCGAGGTGATCGGGCTCCTCGCGAACACCTGGGCGCGCCTCGAGACGGTGATCGACTTCCGTCCGATCGCACAGGAGATGGCGCGCAACGCCCCCGAAGAGGTCAACTTCGTCCACGAGGGCCGCGCCGCGGAGCGGATCGCCGCCACCCTCGCCGAGCGCGACGACGTCGTGATCCCCGGCATCTACTGGCACCTCTCGACGCGCCGCGTGCTGACCATGGACTACCTGGACGGCATCAAGATCACGAATGTCGAGGCGCTCCGCGCGGCCGGCGTCGACCCCTCGCAGGTCGCGGATACCCTCGTGGACCTGTTCAACACGATGATCTTGAAGAACGGCGCGTTCCACGCCGACCCGCATCCGGGCAACCTGTTCGTCATCCCCTCGGAGCGCCCGGGCGGCAAGGCGAAGATCGGGCTCGTCGACTTCGGCCTCACGAAGGCGATCCCGGACGAGTTCCGCCAGCAGCTCATCGTCCTCACGAGCGCGATCGTGGCCGAGCAGCCCGAGAGCGTGTACGAGAGCATGAGCGAGATGGGGTTCCGCACCCGGGACGACAACGTGGAGACGTACAACGCCCTCGGCGAGGCGTTCCTCGGCGACGTGCTGCGGTCCGGGCAGGCGTACGCGGACCAGGCGATGATGGCGGACATCAACCAGCGGATGGGCCGCGTCCTCCGCGCCAACCCGCTGATCGATATCCCCGGTGACGTCATCCTCATCGCGCGGGTGATGGGCCTCCTCTCGGGCCTCGGACGCGCACTCGACTCGAAGACCGACCTGCTGGACGCGCTTCTGCCCTACCTCGACCCGGACGCCGAGGCGGTCTAAGGCCTCGACCAGTTGGGAGCCCTCGCCCATGACCGCGCGACCGCTCACCTCCGTGGAGGACTCCAACCGCCGGATGCTCCGCGCCCGCGACGCGATGGACCGCGCGTACGCAGATCAGCTGGACATCGCCGCGCTCTCCAGCATCGCCGCGGTCTCGGAGGCACACTTCATCCGCGTGTTCCACGCTACGTTCGGCGAGACGCCGCACCGTTACCTGCAGCGGCGCCGAGTGGAGCGCGCGATGTTCATGCTGCGCGAGACGGACAAGAACATCACGGAAGTCTGCCTGGACGTGGGCTTCAACAGCCTCGGCACGTTCAGCCGCACCTTCACGGCGATCGTCGGCCAGACGCCCTCCGCCTACCGCGAGGACCGAGTCCTAACGCCGGTCCCGAGCTGCTTCGTGAAGGTGTGGGGCCGCCCCACGGGACGCCCCACCTAGAGGCTCACCGCCCCCGGGCTACCGCGATCCGCGATGTCGGGTGGCGAGGCGTCCCGCCCCCGCGACGAACACGGCCCCCACCAGCCCGAGGACGACCAGCGCCTTCCTCGACGAGTCGGTCTCGGCCCCCGGGCCACCCATGCCGGTCTCGGCTGGTCCGGGCCCGGCCGGGACGGCGTTCGGCCCCGGGGGTGTCGTCGGGCCGGGGAGGGCGCCTGTGCCCGCGAGGAACGTCGGAGCGGCGCGCTGAGGGAGCGTCGGGGGCGTCTCGCCCTGGAGCCAGAACAGGACGTGCGCGGCGGCAGGGTCGTCCGTGCGGTCACAGGTGACGCCCGGCAGCCCGAGCGATCCGAGGGCGTCCCGGAGCGCCTCGACGACGACGACCGCCGGAGACTCAGGTGACGTCCATGCCACGGCGTCCGTCGCGTCGGGTGTCCAGTAGAGGCACGTCCCCACCTGGACGAACGGCGTGACGGAGTTGAAGCCGGCAGCCTCGAGCAGCTTCGGGACATCGGGCGTGGGGTAGATCGTCGCGCTCTGGAAGTCCGGGCCGTTCGTCTCGACGCGCACGATACGCATCCCGGCAGGAGCGGCCGACTCGATGATCGGGGCCATCAGCGTCCCGAGCGCACCCGTCACGCAAGTGTCGAAGAGCGGATCCTCGTACGCGAAGGTCCAGGCCACGTCGCCATCCTCGAGCGGTGGGGTGACCGGAGCCTGCGCGTGCACCATCGTTGTGGCTGCGACGAGGAGGAGCGTCGCGACGATCGCGGCGAGCGTTGGACGTAGGGACATGGGCAGACCTCCCGACTCGGCCCTCGATGACCCCGACCGAGCACGCGGCGAGACTAATCCAGTCGCCCGTCCCTGACCACCCGAGTCCGCAGGAGAGCAATTTCGGAGAAGCGGCGCGGCGGGCAGCGGAGGTAGCCTGACGCCATGATCAACGCACTGACACTCACCCAGCTCTATGTGCTCGACCAGCAGGAGGCGCTCGACTTCTACGTCGGCAAACTCGGGATGGAGGTACGCGCGGACTACGACCTCGGCTTCATGCGGTGGCTCACCATCGGCGTGCCGGGGCAGCCGTTCGGCGAGGTCCTCCTGGAGCTGCCGCAACGCCCCTACCTCGACGATGCCGCCAACCAGGAGATCCGGAACATGGTCACCCGCGGCGCGGGCGGCGGCTGGCTCGGGTTCCAGACCGAGGATGCGCAGAAGCTGCACGACGAGCTCCTCGCGAAGGGCGTCGAGGTGGTCGACCCGCCCACTCAGCGGTTCTACGGCACCGACTTCGGCAT
>CAYPYF010000052.1:0-7682 GCA_964414675.1 uncultured Dehalococcoidaceae bacterium | reverse complement strand
GGCATCCGCGACCCGTTCGGGAACCCGATCCGCATCATGCAGCCGGCAGACGTGATCGGCGACCCGACGGAGGGCGGGACGATCGACCCCGAGACCCTGCAGAACTCGTTCAACTAGCCTGACCGGACGCGAGGAGCCCATGAAGTTCACGACGACGATCTACCAGGAGCCGGGCAAGAACCACGCGGGCATCCCCGTGCCCGACGAGGTCGTGGAAGCGCTGGGAGCCGGGAAGCGCCCACTCGTCGTCGTGACGGTGGGCGGACACACCTACCGCAGCGCGATCGCCTCGATGGGTGGGCAGTTCATGATCTCGCTCTCGTCCGCGAACCGGACCGCCGCGGACGTGGTCGGCGGCGACGTCGTCGAGGTCGACATCGAGGTCGACACGGCGCCGCGCGAGGTCGACGTACCGGAGGCCCTCGCCGCCGCGCTCAAGGCCGACACCGCAGCGCGCGAGGTCTTCGAGAAGCTGTCGAACAGCCGGAAGTCTCGCCTCACGCTCTCAGTCGAGGGCGCGAAGACCGAGGAGACGCGACAACGTCGCGTCGCGAAGGCGATCGAGGACCTCAAGTCCGGCAAGGCCTGACCGAAGCCTCCCTCCACTCCTGCTGGCCCGTCCTCCTAGCCCACGATGTCCGGAATTGTCCGGCGACAGCCCTTGACGCTGCGCGCGTGCTGAACGAGCATTCATCGCGTTGAACCATCGTTCATATTGATGAACGTTCACTCAGATGGTGCCATCCATCACAACGTTCGCACCCGCAACCACGCAACAACCCGAGGCCCGCATGGCGAAACTGCCCGACCGATACGCTGAGGAACGCCGCCAGGAGATCCTGGATGCGGCGCGGCGCGTCTTCGTGGACAAGGGCTACGACAACGCCACGATGAACGACATCGCGGCAGCAGCGGACCTCGCGGCGGGCACGATCTACCGCTACTTCGAGAACAAGCGCGACCTCATCGCCGCCGCGAGCAACGCCTGCATCGACGAAGACCTCCAGGTCTGGTCGACCGAGCTGCCCGAGGGCATCACCCCCGGTGAGGCGTTCCTCGCGCTGGGGCAGCAGACCAAGGCCGACTTCGCCGCCGAGGGCCGCAACGACGAGTGCGTCCTACGCCTCGAGTCGTACCTCGCCTGCTACCGCGATCCGGAGCTGCGCGACCGCATCGTGCCAAAGATGGACGAGTCGATCCGCCTCCTGGGCGGCTTCGTCCGCGCCGCCCAGGAGTCCGGGGAGTTCGACCCGGCGATCGACGCAGACCAGTTCGCCCGTTTCCTGCACGCCTTCGGCGCGGGCACCGGGGCGCTCTCCGTCCTCTACGGGCCGGACTTCGATACGGACGCGGTCTGGGACCAACTCATCGGGCTGGCCGCACTGAGTTTCACCCCGGACTTCAGGTCCAGGGTCCAGAACATGCTGCAAGTCACGGGAGAAGCAACATCGTGAAGAGTCTCGGTTTTACCGGCCGTCTCTCCGCCTGGAGCGCACGTCACCACTGGGTGGTGATCGCCGGGTGGATCGTCGGCCTGTTCGCGATCATGGGGATCAGCTCCGCCACGGGCTCCAACCTGACCACGGACATCTCGTTCAGCAGCAAGCCCGAATCACAGATCGCGCGTGAGCTCCTGGAGGAGGCACGCGGCGGCACCGAGCAGTTCTACGAACAGATCGTCGTCCAGTCGGACACCCTCACGGTGGACGACCCGGCGTTCGAGGCATTCGTCACCGACCTCACGGCCGCGGTCCGCGCGACGGAGGAGTCGGTCGACCCGTCGATGGTCTTCAACTTCTACGAGGCCGGCGACCCCGGACTCGTGTCCGATGACCGTCACACCACCATCATCCCAGCGCTCCTCCTCGGCGGCCTCGACGAGGCTACCGAGAACGTGGTCCCGCTCGAGGCGACCCTCGATCAGTTCAGCGGGCGCGATGGCTTCCTGGTGGTGACAGGCGGCTACGCCTCGGTCAACCAGGCGTTCACGGAGGCCTCCGAGGCCGACCTGAGCGCCGAGTTCAAGGTGCTCCCGATCGCGCTGCTCGTGCTGATCGTGGTGTTCGGTGCGGTCGTCGCCGCGCTGCTGCCGATGCTCCTGGCGTTCCTCGCGATCGGCATCACCTTCGGGCTGATCGCGATCATCTCCCAGGTCTTCCAGATGTCGTTCTTCGTCACCAACGTGATGACGATGATCGGGCTCGCCGTCGGGATCGACTATGCGCTCTTCGTGATGGCGCGGTTCCGCGAGGAACGCCGCCACGGCCGCGACAAGTACGACGCGATCGGCATCGCCGGCGACACCGGCGCGCGCGCCGTGCTGTTCTCCGGCATCACGGTCGTCATCGCCCTCTTCGGGATGTTCGTGGTGCCTACCAGCATCTTCCAGTCGTTCGCCATCGGCGCCTCGGCGGTGGTGCTGGTGACGATCCTGCAGTCCGTCACCCTGCTGCCGGCCGTCCTGAGCATCATGGGCGACCGCATCAACTGGCTCTCGATCCCCAGGATCGGCGGCGGCCAGCAGACGGACGAGGACAGCGGGTTCTGGGCCGGCGCCGCCCGCTTCGTGATGGCGCACCCGTGGCCGATGGCCGTCGGCACCGCCACGCTCCTCGTCGTCATGTCCCTGCCCTACTTCGACATCAAGCTCGGCGCGTCGGGCACGGAGTCGTTGCCCGAGGAGTACTCCGCCCGCCAGGCGTTCGACATCCTCGACGAGAAGTTCTCGGCGGGGCGCATCCAGCCGACGGACATCGTCGTCCAGGCCTCGGACGTGAACGCCCCGGCGATCCAGCGCGCGATCGCCGACCTGCAGGACGCCCTCGCCGCGGACTCGCGCTACGCCATCGTGAACGGCGTGCAGATCCTCCGCGACGACCTCGCGGTCGTCTCGGTCGCCGTCCCGGGTGAGGCCGCGAGCGACGAGGCGATCGACGCGATGAAGTTCATCCGCTCTGACATCGTCCCCGCTGCCTTCGCGGACGTGGACGCGGATGTCTACGTCGGCGGCCCCACGGCCGGCAACTCGGACTTCTTCGACGTGGTGAAGGATTTCACCCCGTGGGTGTTCGCCTTCGTCCTCGGCTTCTCGTTCATCCTGCTCACGCTGATCTTCCGGTCACTGGTGGTGCCCGTGAAGTCGATCATCATGAACCTGCTGTCCGTGGGCGCCTCCTACGGCGTCGTCGTCGCGATCTTCCAGTGGGGATGGCTGGCGAAGCCGCTGGGCTTCACGCAGGTCGAGAGCATCGAGGCGTGGCTGCCGCTGTTCATGTTCACGATCCTGTTCGGCCTGTCGATGGACTACCACATCTTCCTGCTGAGCCGGATCCGAGAGCGGTTCGACGAGACCCACAACAACACGGAGTCGGTGGCGTTCGGCCTGCGCCGCACGGCGAACATCATCACGGGCGCCGCGGCCATCATGGTCGCCGTCTTCGGTGGCTTCGCCCTGGGTGACATGCCGATGTTCCAGCAGATCGGCGTCGGCCTGGCGGTCTCGGTCCTGCTGGACGCGACGATCGTCCGCACCATCCTGGTGCCGGCCACGATGGAGCTGCTGGGCGACCGCAACTGGTGGATGCCGTCCTGGCTGAACTGGCTGCCGGACCTGCGCGTCGAGCGCGAGCCCGGCATCCCCGAGGGCGCTGCTGCCGAAGCCGCGGGTGGCGACTAACCCCCCACCTGGCCCGCATCAGTCCCCTCCCGCCCCCTGTTCCGCTCCCCGCGGAGCAGGGGGCGCTTCGCGTCCGGCCCTCCGAGGACGCTACACCGCGCTCACCTCGGCCAGCCGTCGCTCCAGGTACCGACGCTCCACGTCGTTCTCGCAGAGCGCGAGGGCGTCCCGGTAGGCCTCGGCTGCCGCGTCCGTGCTCCCCGAGCGGCGCAGCAAGTCCGCACGCGCCGCGTGATACAGGTGGTAGTCCGCCAGGACGGACTCACCCGCGAGGGCATCGAGCATCACGAGGCCGTGCGCCGGCCCCTCGGCCATCGCGACGGCGACGGCGCGGTTCAGGAGCACGACCGGCGTGGGCTGCACCCGTTCGAGCACCGCGTACAGCGCGGCGATCTCGCCCCAGTCAGTCTCCTCAGCCGTCGGCGCGACGGCATGCAGGGCCGCGATCGAAGCCTGCAGGACGTACGCGCCAACGGAGCCAGTCGCGTACGCGCGGTCGACCAGCGCGAGCCCCTCGTCGATGAGGACGCGGTCCCACGCGCCCCGGTCCTGCTCATCGAGGGTCACGAGGTCGCCCGACGGCGTCGTCCGCGCCTCGCGACGCGAGTGCTGGAGGAGCATCAGCGCGAGGAGCCCCGCGACCTCCGCATCGCCCGGCATCAGGCCAGCCAGCAGGCGGCCGAGGCGGACTGCTTCCTCCGCGAGGTCGACCCGCTGCAGACCCTGGCCTGACGTGCTCGTGTAACCCTCGTTGAAGATGAGGTAGACCACCGCGAGGACGGAACCGAGACGCTCCGCGAGCGCCTCGGGTGGTGGCACCCTGTAAGGGATCCGGGCGTCGCGGATCTTGCGCTTCGCCCGGACGATGCGTTGCGCGACCGTGGGCTCCGGCGTGAGGAACGCCCTCGCGATCTCCGGTGTCGTGAGGCCGCAGAGCGTCCTCAGCGTGAGCGCCACGCGCACCTCGGGCGCGAGCGCCGGATGGCAGCACGTGAAGATCAGCCGGAGGCGGTCGTCCGTCACCGGGCTGGCGTCCACCGGCTCCGGCTCGAGGCCCTCCTGGTCCTCCATGAGCGCGCCCAGCGCGTCCAGCTTCGCCGCGAACCGCTGGTCGCGGCGGATGCGGTCGATCGCCTTCCGGCGGCCGACGGTGGTCAGCCACGCGCCGGGGTTGCCCGGGACGCCCTCGCGCTCCCAGCGCTCGGCCGCCATCGCGACCGCGTCCTGCAGGGCGTCCTCCGCGAGGTCGAAGTCACCACACGACCGGATCAGCGTCGCCACGATGCGGCCGTGCTCGCGATGAAAGACCTCCGCCAGCGCCTCGGACGCTCCGGTCACGGAGGCGGCCTACTGGGCACGCATGTCGAGCACCGGCCGCACCTCGACGCACCCCGCGACCGCAGTGGGCACCCGAGCGGCATGCGCCAGCGCCTCCTCCTCCGAGTCGAACGTGGCGATCGAGAACCCACCGAGTTGCTCGCGCGTCTCGGCGAACGGACCGTCCGTGACGATGACCTGCCCGTCGCGGACCCGGACCGTCGTCGCCATCGAGGAGGGCGCGAGTCCCCCGGTGAACTCCAGGCGGCCCTCCGCCGAGAGTTCGCGACCGAGCGACATGAACTGATCGACGGCCTCCGACGTCATGAGGCCGGGGAGCAACGCTTCATCTGTATAGACCAGCAGGATGTACCGCATCCCCGACCTCCCCTGCGCGATCGCTACTGCTCGGCCGAGAAGTCCACGACCGGGCGGATCTCGATGCTCCCGGTGCCGACGTTCGGGAACTTCTTCGCCCACTCGATCGCTGCGTCCAGGTCAGGTGCCTCCAGGACGTAGTAGCCGCCCAGTTGCTCCTTGGTCTCCGTGAACGGGCCGTCGGTGACCTCCGTCTGGCCGCCACGCACCCGCACCGTCTTCGCCGTCGCCACCGGATGCAGCGCCTCGCCGGACTGGTTCGCGCCGGTCGAGCGTGTCTCGCCGTCGAACGCCCACCAGCGACCCATCATCGCCTCGGACTGATCGTTCGTCGCCTCGTCGTGGTAGATGAGGAACATGTACTTCACTTCGGTGCCCTTCGCTCCGAGACGGCCCGGTGCCGCCTTTGTCAGTACGACGAACGGAGGTACCGCCGATCGACCGTCATCATGGACGATATTTACGGGGCCGTGTCAGTTCCTCGTGATAACGTCCCGCAATGACCACGGACCTGCCCCCGGAGCGCCATCGTGAGGTGATCGAGGGGCGCGATCCGTCGCTCCATGCTCCCGTCGAGGCGGCCCGCGCCCTCCTCCACGCCCCCGCCTCGCTGCACGACCTCGCGGACGCACTCGCCGCCGGCATCGAGGGCGGCGCGACCGACGTCCTCATCGACCGTGGCTCTCGTCTCCTCTATGCGACCGACGCCTCGATCTACGAGATGGAGCCGGTCGCGATCGTCTTCCCGCGCTCCGCCGCGGACGTCAGTCACGTGGTGCAGGTCGCCTCGGAGCGTGGCATTCCCGTCCTGCCTCGGGGCGCCGGGACGAGCCTGGCGGGGCAGGGCGTGAACCATGCCGTCGTCCTCGACTTCTCGCGGCACATGGCGCAGGTGCTCCACCTCGATCCGCAGGCGCGGACCGCGCGCGTGCAGCCGGGCGTCGTCCTCGACCGACTGAGCAAGGAGGCACGTCCGTTTGGCCTCCACTACCCCGTCGACCCCTCGACGAAGAACCGCGCGACGATCGGCGGCGGCATCGGCAACAACTCCTGCGGGGCGCATTCCGTCCGCTACGGCAAGACCGCGGACCAGGTGCTCTCGATCACCGCCGTCCTTGCGGACGGCTCCGTGGTGACGTTCGACCGCAAGTCGGGCGACGAGCTCGAGCGCCTCCTCGACACGCCCGGCACCGAGGGCGACCTCTACCGCGGCGTCCGCGACCTCGCGCACGAGCACGCCGAGGAGATCGCGGAGCGTTACCCGGACATCAGGCGCCGGGTCTCGGGCTACAACCTGGACGCCTTCGTGGACTCCTCGTCGATGGACCTCTGCCAGATGGTCGTCGGGTCCGAGGGCACACTCGCCGTCGTCGTGGAGGCGACGGTGCGCCTGGCGCCGATCCCGCCCGTGAAAGGCGTCATCGCGCTGCACTACCCATCGGTCGTCGCGGCGTGCCATGCCGTCCCGGACGCCCTCGCCCACGACCCGGCCGCCGTCGAGCTCGTCGACCGCACGATCATCGAGCGCTGCCGCGCGAGCATCGGCTACGCGTCGCTCGTCGAGTTCGTCCGGGGCGACCCGGGCGCGCTGCTCCTCATCGAGGTGGACGGTGACGTGGCCGCCGAGGTCCACGCCACCCTCGACGCGTTGGGCGCGAGCATGGTCCGCGATGGCGGCGCGTACGCCGGCGTGGTCTTCACCGATCCGGGCGAGCAGATGCGCGTGTGGCGGATGCGGGAGGCGGGCCTCGGCATCCTGATGAGCGTGCGCGGCGACACCAAGCCGGTCGCGACGGTGGAGGATGCCGCCGTGCCGCCGGAGCGCCTCGGGGACTTCGTCGAGCGGTTCGACGCGCTCGTCCGGCGACACGGCACCACCGCCGCGTACTACGGCCACGCCTCCGAGGGCTGTCTGCATATCCGGCCGGCAGTGAACGTGAAGGACGCAGACGGCCTCGCGATGGTGCGGTCGATCACCTCGGAGGTCGCCGACCTCGTGATCGAGTTCGGCGGGTCGCTCTCGGGCGAGCACGGCGACGGCATCCTCCGTGGCTACTACACGGAGCGGATGTTCGGGCCGCGACTGACCGAGGCGTTCCGGCGCGTGAAGCGGACCTTCGACCCCGCGGGCATCCTCAACCCCGGGAAGATCGTGGACACCCCCGACCTGGACGACAACCTGCGCCTCGCTCCGTGGACGGTAAACGGCGAGATCCCCACGGTCTTCGACTGGTCCTGGGAGGGCGGCATCGCCCGCGCCGCGGAACAGTGCAACGGACAGGGCGCGTGCCTCAAGGACGCCGGCACGATG
>CAYPYF010000051.1:0-20071 GCA_964414675.1 uncultured Dehalococcoidaceae bacterium | reverse complement strand
GGGAGCCCTCGGGACGCTGTCTTCCAGCAGTGGGTGCAGTCCCCCACCCCAGCCCTCCCCCGCGAGGGGGAGGGGGCCGGAGGCAGAGCCGAACAGCGGCCGGAGATTTGTGCACCGCTGCCTGTTGCCACGCTTACCTTCAGTACGGCATGATGTGGGGACAGACGGCAATTCGTCGCGAACCCTGAGGGGGCACCGTGAACTTCACCATCACCGACATCGCGCAGGAGCGCCTGAACACCCTGGTGGGTGAGCAGATGCGCGAGCAGGACAAGGCCATCCGCGTCTTTATGCAGCAGGGCGGCTGTGGCTGTTCCGGCCCCCGCTTCGGCATGGGCCTGGACGAGGCTTCCGACGAGGACTCCGTGATGGAGTTCGGCGCGCTGAAGTTCATCGTCGACCCGACCTCGGCCTCGCAGCTTGAGGACGCCTCGATCGACTACATCCAGGACGTGATGCAGGAGGGCTTCCAGATCACGGCCCCGAACGCTGCGGCCGGTGGCTCCTGCGGCTGTGGCGGCGGCGCTCACTAGCGCCTGCCCCTGAGCAGATACAAACCGAGACAGCAAGAAGCCCGGCCAATGGCCGGGCTTCTTGCTGTCTCGATGAGACGGGAGCGCGCTAGTGGGCGTGCCCGCCGTGCGCGTGGCCGTGGCCGCCTGCCGGCTGGGGCTTGTAGTACGGGTTCGTGCCGGAGGCGTGGTCGGTGACGTCCGTCACTTCCTCGATGTCCGGGACCTGCTGACGCACGGTGGACTCGACGCCGTTCTTCAGCGTCGCGCCGGCCATGCCACAGCCCTGACAGCCGCCGGCGAACTCGACGTAGGCCGTGCGGCCGACGACACCGTGCAACTTCACCTGGCCGCCGTGGCTGGCGATCTGCGGGTTGAGGTGCTGATCGAACAGGTCCTGGATGGCGAACTCACGCGGATCCGTCCAGATCGGGTTCGGGTTACGGAACTCAAGGCCCTGGTTGCCGTCGCCGTCATCGAAGAAGTGCACCTCGACGCCGTTCACGTAGCGCGCGTCCTGCGAGGGCACGTAGACCGCGATGCCGTCCGAGGTCTCGACGCGCAGGTCGTTCTCGACCGCCGCGCCTTCCTCGACCATGGACAGCAGATGGCGGAACTGGCCGCCGGTGCGGTCCGCGATCTCAAGCCTGAGGCCGGCGACCGGGTTGGGATGGTTGTCGATCACCTCGGACAGTTTCGAGACGGCAGTCTCGGTGAACTGGATGGCCGGGGTGACGGTCTCGACTTCGCTCATGATTCGATCCACCTCACGGTTGGTAAGCGATGCCCCTACAGGATACCTCGCCCGTCACGCCTGCCCAAGGCCACCGCCCGAGGGCATTCAGCCCTCATCCTCGCCCGCACGGGCGCGCACCCGCGCCGCCAGGGCGCGTACCTGCTCGGCGACAGCGCCGGGCGCCTCCATCGGGATGAAGTGCGAGAGGTCCGGCAGGAGGATGTCATCGCCGTCCGCGAAGAGCGAGGCGAGTTGGGGCGGTGTCGGCGACGTCGAGAACGGCGCGCCCTGCACGCCGGGCACGGGCTGCTTCCCGCGCATCACGGTCACCGGCACCTGGACGAACGGGATGACCTCGGCGCCCATCGCGGGGCCGTTACCGCTCGCGGCGTACGTGCCGCCCTCCATGTCCGGTGAGCACGCAAGGACGAAGCCCTCCCCCGCCGGGTTCGGGAGGAGGCCCCAGCGCGCGTAGTCGTCGAGGACCGCCGGCTGCCAGGACGAGTACGGGAAGCGGTCCCTGAACCGCTCCACCATCTCCTCCGGGCTGGCCCACTCGTTCCGGCGCTTGCGGACGAAGTCGGAGACGCCACCCTGCCCCTCCCGAGGCGGGCGACGGTCCAGCGGCATCACCGGGTCGACGAGGAGCAGCCCGCCGAACGCCTCGGGCTCGCGCTTCGCGGCGATCGTGACCGAGTGCCCGCCCATCGAATGCCCGACGCCAAGCACACCCCGAAGGCCAAGCGCGCGGACGAAGTCCGCGGTGTCGAGGCCGAAGACCTCCCACGAGTCGGGCTCGCCGGTCTGGTCGGAACGTCCGTGGCCGCGCAGGTCGAGCGCGAGCACCCGGAAGCCGGGGAGCGCCCTCGCGACGGCGTCCCAGGTGCGCCCGTGGAACCCGGTCGCATGTGCGAGCACCACCGTTGGGCCGTCACCCGGCCAGTCGAAGTAGGTGAACGAGACCCCGTCGAGCGCGACCTGGCGCTCGGTCGGCTCCTCGGTGGGTGGACGGGCAACGACAAACTCGGGCACGGGGATCCTCTCGGTGCACGAGCGATCCTATCGGGTTTCTATTTGAAACGCACCGTGCCGGTCTCCCGCTGATCCGACTGCGGCGATGCGAGGACGACGCTACAGCGCGGACTGCGCGAGGAACCCGAACCGCTGCTCGAGGACGCGGCGACGGAAGTCGAAGATCGCCTGCACCCGAGGCTTCACGACGAGCAGGTTCGCGATGTCGCCGAACGGGCCGAAGCCGACGTCGTAGTGCACGATGTCGCGCATCTCGATCCCACCGTCGACCTCCCGAAGGTGATGCTGGTGGTGCCAGAAGCGGTAGGGACCAAGCCGCTGCTCGTCGACGAACAGCTGGCGCTCGACGACGTGGGTAATCTCCGTCACCCAGTTCACCGGGATCCCGAAGAGGGGGCGCACCAGGTACTGGATGATGAGTCCCGGATGCATCCGCCCGGGGAGTTCAGTGCGGACCACGAAGCCCATCTCGGGCGGCGTGATCACGGCGAGGTTCCGTGGATCGGAGAAGAAGTCCCACGCCTCCTCCAGCGAGATCGGGAGCCGCTGCGTGTCGGCCATGCGGTGCAGGCTCATATCGTCGCCTCGCGGACGGCCCCGACGCCTCCAGGGACGCTAGGCGCTGGCGGCCGCCTTCTTCGCAGCCTTCGACAGCGTCGAGGCGTCGCGGATGGCCTTGAGGCGTCGCGCGTTCTCGATGTCCGGGCCGTCGCCCTTGGGGTGCTCCTCGGTCGCCATGCCCGGCACCTCGAGGAGGAACGCCTTGCCCTGGAACGCGGGGTGCGCGGCGATCGCCTCAAACCCGGCGGTGCCGATGTGGCCGTCACCGATGTTCTCGTGGCGGTCGCGGAACCCACCGAGCGGGATCTTCGAGTCGTTCGCGTGGACCACCGCGAGGAGATCGAGGCCAATGTGCCGGTCGAAGTCCGCCATCGCCTCCTCCAGCCCGATCGGCGTGTTGATGGCGTAGCCCGCGGCGAACGAGTGCGCGGTGTCGAGGCAGGTCTTGAGTCGCGGCGACTTCACCTCGCCGATGATCGCGCCGAGCTCCTCGAAGTACGTGCCGATGGCGCCACCCTGGCCAGCCATCGTCTCCAGTGCGAGGACGGCCTCGCCGGGCGCCTGGTCGAAGATCTGCTTGATGGCGGCGACCACCTGGTCGAGGACGGCCTCGATGCCCTGTCCCTTATGCGACCCCGTGTGAAGGACAACGCCGCGCGCGCCGATGCGCTCGGCGATCTGCATGGCATTGACGACGGAGCCGAGCGACTTCTCGAGTTGCTCGTCCGTCTCCGTGGCAAGGTTCGCGAGGTAGATGTTGTGGATCCACACCTCACCGAGGCCCGCGGCGGCGTGGGCCTCGCGAAACTTCTCGACGTCAGCGTCCGTGTGCTTCGTCGCACGCCACGTCTGGGGGGCGCTCACGAAGATCTGCACCGCCTCCATCTCGCGCTCGACCGCCCGCTCGACCGCCCGGAATAGTCCGCCCGCGGCGGAGACGTGTCCGCCGACCTGGAAGTTCGCTGCCATGGGATCCTCCGTACGTCCGGTGTCGTGCGTCAGGACCGCACGAGGTTGCTCATCAGTCGCCTCGTCGCACGCTCGATGCGACGACGCATTCCCATCCCCACGACGACGCCCTCCAGCGCCCGCTGGAGGGCCGGTGCGTCCACGGTCGCTCCGGGGGCGAGGCGCAGCGTCGCTCGCGAGGCATCGAGGTCGACCGTCGCGACCTCGACACCCGGGACGAACCGAAGGGCGTCCTCCGTGCGCGTCGCGCAGACGCCGCAGACCACGCCGCTCAGGCGGTACGTCCGCAGTCCGTCCTCGTTGCTCGCAGTCGCACCCTCGATCGCGGGAGCGACGAGGAGCCGGCGGAGGTGCACCCGGAGGCCGTGGCTTCGTGCCGCATTGAGGCTGCGGAGCGCACCGTTGAGGGACATGACCCGAGTCTACCAGCGCCGGTGGTCTCGACGGTCTGTCGAGATGTCATCCCCCGCCGACAATCACAGCGGAGGGTCCCATGACCATGTTCGAAGGGTGGTTCGCCCCGGTCCCCCGCAGCGAACGCACGTCCACGAGGACGGCGCTGGTGATCCTCGCGGATCCGCACCCGGCGGTCGCGACGACGCTGATCCTCCAGGAGATGGGGTACAGCGTGGACCTGGGCGCCGAGCCCGCGTATGCGCTGCGCTGGCTCCAGCGGGCGCGGTACGACGTCGTCCTCGCCGGTGGTGTCGGTGTCGGCGTCCTCAGCTTTGCGACCCGCATCCGCGAGGCCGCGCCGCGGAGCCGCATCCTCGTGATCGCGGAGCCCGGCATGCGCGTGGACGACGCCGCGCGGCTCGGGATCGAGACGATCGACGCGCCCGTGGACGTCAACGAGATGGTCGACCTGTTCCGCGAGGACTAGCGAGAGCTCGACGAGGTCCAGTGCGACACCCACCCGCTAGGGTGTGCGCGTGACAGCAGCGTCGGACGGGGCCGCAGCCGATCGATCGACCCAGCCACCCGCCGGGCGCGGGTGGTTGCTGCTGCTCGGCGCCCTCACGCTCCTCGGGTCCTTCCTCCTCTTCCTTGTCCAGCCGATCGAGGGCCGGCTCATCCTTCCGAGGTTCGGCGGAGGCGAGGCAGTCTGGACGACGACGCTCCTATTCTTCCAGACGGCGCTGCTGGCCGGCTATGGCTATTCGCACCTGCTCGCGCGACTTGGTTCGCGACGCCGGCAGGCGATCGTGCACGTCGCATTCGTCCTGCTCTCGACGCTCGCGCTGCCGATCGTGCCGGGCGAGGCGTCGCCGTCCGAAGCTTCTGGATCACCTGTCGGGCAGATCCTCCTGCTGCTCACGGTGACTGCCGGCCCGCCGTATCTCCTCCTCGCGACCACGGCGCCCCTCCTGCAGCGCTGGGCGACCGACCTGTGGCCGGGGCGCTCGCCCTACCGCCTGTACGCCGTCTCGAACGTCGCGGCGATCGTGGCGCTCGCGGCCTACCCCGTCACCATCGAGCCGGCGCTCGGCCTATCGAGGCAGGCGAGCCTCTGGGCGGTGGGGTACCTGCTCTTCGCGGCGGGGGTCGTCGCGCTCGGGTGGCGACTCACCCGGCTCGTCCCCAGCGACCTTCCGAGGCACGACGAGGCGCCCGGCGCGGGTCGGCCGGGAGCGCCTGACGGGCGCGTCACCGTATCGCGATTCCTCCTCTGGACCGCCGCCGCCGCGACCGGGACGACCATGCTGATGGCCGCCACGAATGCGATGACCGATGGTGTCGCGACGTTCCCGTTCCTCTGGGTCTGGCCGCTCGCGATCTACCTCGCCACCTTCGCCCTCGCGTTCTCCTCGGACCGGGCGTTCCATCCAACCGTCCTCGTGGTGCTCTTCGCGGCTGCCTGCTGCTACGGGACATTCCTGGCCGGCCGGCCCTACCTCTCGCTGGGGTGGTCGCTCATCCTGCACCTCGGAGTGCTGTTCGTGACGTGCCTAGCGCTGCACGTCGAGATCGCGCGGTCGAGGCCGTCACCGCAGCGCCTGACCTCGTTCTATGTCGCGATTGCGGCCGGCGGCGCCCTCGGCGGGACGTTCGTGGCCGTCGCGGCTCCGCTCTGGTTCGTCGACCGGTGGGAATACCCGATCGGGGTGACCGCGGCAGCGATGCTGCTCGCGACGTTCCGCCTCCGCGAGTGGCGGCTCGCCGGCACGCCTCCGCCCTGGGCTCGACGGCAGCCCGTGGCGCTCGCGGTTGTGAGCATCGTGGTGCTCGGCGGAGCGCTCGGATGGCGGACGCAGGCCGACCACGCGGGGGTGATCGCCCAGTACCGGAACTTCTACGGCCTAGTCGAGATCCAGGAGGGCAGCGCATCCTCGGGTGCCGCGGTGCTGCGGATCGTGAACGCGGGCATCGACCACGGGTCGCAGTTCGTCGAGCCGGATGCCCGATCGATGCCGACGAGCTACTACACCGCCACCAGCGGCGTGAGCCAGGCGCTCGTCCACCACCCCGGTCGAGCGGATGGAGGCCTCCGTGTGGGCGTCATCGGCCTCGGCGCCGGCACCCTGGCCGCCTACGCGCAGCCTGGCGACCACTGGACGTTCTACGAGATCAACCCACGGATCGCGGAGATCGCGGAAGCCACCTTCACCTACCTCGACGATGCCCGCGCACGCGGAGCCACCGTGGACATCGAGGTGGGAGACGGCCGTCTCGCGCTGATGGGCGAAGACGAGGCGGACTTCGACCTGCTCGTGCTCGACGCGTTCACCGGCGCAGCGATCCCGACGCACCTCCTCACGCGCGAAGCCTTCGAGGGGTACCGCGGCCGATTGGCTCCGGAAGGACTGGTCGCGGTGCACCTCTCGAGCCGTTATGTCCGCCTCGAACCCGTCATGCGCGGGGTCGCCGACGCGTTCGGCCTCGACCTCCTGGTGCGCGACGACGACCCCGAGGGCGTCCCGACGGCTACCGCGAGCCACTGGGCGCTGCTTGGCGAGGACCTGAGCGCCCTCGAGCGGAACGCCGAGGGACTCCTGCAGCCGCCGACGGCCACGGACGTCGTCCTCTGGACGGACGACCGGCAGGACCTCTGGGGTGTGCTGCGGTTTCGGCGGTAGTCCTCAGGCGGAGAGGTCGACCGGAACGGTGTAGGTGGCTGCTCGGATTCTTGATGCACACTGGAGCCGGTGCTACGTTGCACGGGCGCATCCGGGTCGCCGTCCGAGTATGCACAGGCGGCCCGACCCACCGGAAGGTGATCCTTTGGCCTACAAGATCATCGAAACCTGTATCGGCTGTACGGCCTGCGTCAAGAAGTGCCCGGTCGAGGCGATCTCCGGTCTCCGCAACGAGATCCACATCATCGACGCCGAGGTCTGCATCGACTGCGGCGCATGCGGCGCGGTCTGCCCGCCCGAGGCGATCCTGGACGAGATCGGCGACCTCTGCCGGACGTTCCCCCGCCGCGAGCTCCCCCTGGCGAAGATCGTCGAGGAGAACTGCATCGGCTCCGGTTGCGAGCTATGCATCAACATCTGCCCGTTCGAAGCGCTGTCGCTGCAGGACGCGCCGAACCACCACGACTACTACGGCATGGCGACCGTCGACCCGAAGAAGTGCGTCGGCTGCCGGCTGTGCGAGCAGTCCTGTGGCTGGTCCGCCATCTACATCGACCCGCCACGCGAGATGCTGAAGAAGAAGGTCTACCCGATCGAGATCCTCACCCCGAAGAAGGGGAAGGGCCTCCAGAAGGCGACCGCGTAGCCGCCTCCGAGACGACTCAAACAGCCCCGCCGGACGGCGGGGCTGTTTGTTTGTGCGTAACTCCGTGGACGATCCACCCCGCGCTGCCTCGGACAACCGTAGCGTGGTGCCCTCCCCTCCGCACGACCCGCAGCATGTGCAGAACGGCACGCCGATGACCCTCTCCGCCGACCCTCGGACGGACCGCCCGATCGAGATCCAGTTCCGCCGCCTGCAGGAGCGCGCCCGCGTACCCGCGCGGCAGACCGCGCTCGCATCCGGGTTCGACCTTCACGCCTGTCTCGACACCCCCATCGAGGTGGGGACGATGCCGGTGCGCGTGCCGTGTGGCGTCGCGATCGCGGCGCCGGCGGACGCGGACGTGCAGATCCGGCCGCGCTCCGGGCTCTCGGCGAGGGGGATCATCGCGACGCTCGGGACGATCGATGCGGACTACCGGGGCGAGCTGATGGTCACGCTCTACTGCCTCCCGGGTGCAGCGCCGTTCGTCGTGCAGGACGGCGACCGCATCGCCCAACTGGTGGTGAGCCGCCTCGCCGAGGTCGAGTGGGCCGAGGTGGACTCGCTGGACGAGACCGACCGCGGCGCGGGCGGGCACGGCTCGACGGGGGTGCGCTAGGTCCTCGGACGGCGTACCTCACGAGGAGCGCCCAGCAGCCGACGGATCGTCCGGACGTGGGCGCGCAGGTGGCGCAGGTTCCCCTCCGCCAGCCGGTCCGGGACGCTTCCAGCCGGCGCGGCACGAAGCGCGTCGATCACACGCGCATGAGCTGCGTCCCACGCCGCGAGCACCTCGTCGAGGTCGTCCGACGACTCTGAACCCGCGCCGCTGCGCTTCACGATGCCCTTCGTCGGAAGGCCGATCGCGGTCCAGGTGAGCCGGGCGTCAGGCGTCGCAGCAGATGACGCTCCTCCGCGTACAGGAGGTGGCGCAGGTTCTCGATGGCGGACCAATCGCCAGGCTCCGGGCGGTCCACCAGCGATGACGAGGTGGCGCGGACGAGTACGTAGAGGGCGGCGCGCTCCTCCTCGATCGCTCGCAGGTCATCATTGAGGGCCACCAGCGGCATCCTCCTACGCCGTGAGGATACCCAGCGTTCCCGTGACACGCGTTCCCGTGAGACAAAGCGAGAGCGGGCCTCGCGGCCCGCTCTCTCACCAACATCTGCCGTGCGGCGGGGGTACTGATTCTCGACAGATGCGGCTTCAGTACGACTGCGTGGCCCCACCCCCATCGATCGGGGTCACGCGGGATTGATGTGTCCTACGAGGCGGAGGCCGCCCCCTGCTCTGCCTCTTCCGAGAAGAGGTAGTGGTAAAGCATCGCGGCAATGACGCCGCCGATGACCGGGCCGATCCACCACACCAGCTGGTCGTCCCAGGTCCCCGTCAGGAGCGCCGGTCCGAGCGCCCTCGCGGGGTTCATCACCGCACCGGTCAGCGGACCGGCCGCGAGGATGTCCATGGTGATCGTGAGGCCGATCGCGAGTCCGCCGAGGTTCGCGCTGCGGCGGTCCACGGCCGTCCCGAAGATGACCAGCACGAGGAAGAAGGTCAGGATGATCTCGATCCCGACAGCCTTCCCGAAGTCGATCCCCGGCCCCAGTGCCGGGGTCCCGAGGTTCGCGGCCTCGCGCAGCCCCTCCGGGAACAGCAACGTCAGCGCGACCGCGCCAAGGATGCCCCCGACGAGCTGTGCCAGGACGTACCCGATGGCCAGCGTCGTGCTGATCCGCCGGGTCACCCAGAAGCCTGCCGTCACCGCCGGGTTGAAATGCCCGCCGGAGATGTGGCCGAGCGCTGAGATCAGCAACGCGATGGCGAGGCCATGCGCGAGCGCGATCTCGAGCAGTCCGATGTTGACGTTCCCCGCGGCGAGCACGATCGATCCGGCACCCGCGAACACGAGGGCAAACACGCCGATGGCCTCGGCTACCAGTTTTCGCGGATCCAGTGCGTCGCCCACGGCTGCCCCCAAACCGTCGCCAGACCGGGCGTCTGTGCCCGTCCTGACCTCGGAAATGAAACCATGCAACTACAAAGCCGTCAACACGCTTGAGCAATTAAATCTTCCACAATCTGGACGATGTGCCACAAGAACGTGCCGAGGGCCGGTGCTAACGTCCCCTTCGTGGGTATCCCTCTCCGTCCCCGACGATCTCGCGCCGGGAGCCTCCTGCTGGGCGGGCTCCTCCTCGCCCTGCTGGCCTCCTGCGGCGGGGGCGACGGCATCCGTATCGCGGCGGTGACGGGGACGCCCTCCGGGGGCGGCACGGCCGTCGCCTCGAGCGAGGCGACACTGACCGAGGCCACGCCGCCGCCGCTGCCGGTGCCGCAGGCGCCGGAGAACGCGTTCTCCGGCGGGCGACTGGTCGAGGCCTACCTCGCCGACGGCGAGCCCGATATCAAGGGGTGCCTCCCGGAGATCGTCGAGGAGTGGAGCCTCCAGGCCGAGGTCGACGGCATCCGCTGCGCCTCGCTCGACCTCGACGGGGACCGCTCGGACGAGTTCATCTTCCTGGTCTCGTTCGGCTCCGGGCCTGACGACGAGTCTCCCTACCCGGCGGACCTGTGGTTCTTCGAAGACGAGGGTGCCGGGTATCGCTTCTTCAACTCGGCGCGCGCGCTCGCGAACGCCTCCACGGCGGCGCTGCGCATCCGCAGCACGGACGACCTCACGAGCGACGGACTGCCGGATGTAGTCCTGACCTGGGACGAGTGCGGCGCGAGTACCTGCGTGACCCACGTCTCGATCGCCTCGTTCCACAACGGCACGCTGGAGAACCTCGCGCCGTCGGACGCCTCCATCGAGACGATCGAGGAGTTCACGATGGAGGGCGGCGAGATCCGGCTCCGCGGCGGCATCGCCGGATCGGTGGGGGCCGGGCCGCAGCGCGAGTCGACGACGGTCGTCCGATGGGCGGGCGCACGGTTCCGCACGGAGATCGTCGAGGGCCCTCCCGCCTACCTCGTGCACCTCGTGAACGATGCCGACGCGCTCTTCAACTCAGGCAGTTACGCCGAGGCGCGCGAGGCCTACCTGGGCGCGGTCTCAGACACGACGCTTCCCGACTGGAAGGCGGAGATCGGCCAGGCCCCGGGCCGCGAGGAGCTGCGCGCGTACTCGACGTTCCGGGCAGGCATCGCCGCGTTCCGCCAGAACGACCTCGTCGGGGCGGGACAGCTGCTGGAGCGGACCGCGACGCAGTACCCCTCGACGATGCATGGCACGGCCGCGATCCAGTACCTGGTGGCGCTCACCGGCGGGGCGACGCCCGAGCAGGCGTGCACGGCGACCGAGACGTTCCTGGACACGTTCCGTGCGCAGTACGTCGAGTTCTGGAACTACGGCTACGCGAACCCGGAGCGCAGCGTCTTCACGCTCTGCCGGTAGGCGCCACAGCGACCGACGCACGCGCACGCCTCCGCCGACCTACCTCGACCTACCTCGACTTAGATCGAGGCCTGCCGGGCGGCCTCCTGCTCCGGCGTGCGCGTGGGCGTCGCCGGGTAGGAGGCGAGCGCGAGCGCGACCGCTGCGAGGCCGAAGAGCACCGCGAAGGCGATGAACGGCGCGTCGTACGAGCCGGTCCGATCGAACCACAGCCCGACGAGGAACGGACCGGCGGCGTTCATCCCCATCTCGACGGGCTGGAACGACCCACGGATGGTCCCCATCGAGCGGCGTCCGAAGTAGTCCGCGTAGACCACCTGCATCAGCGAGACCATCACGCCGAAGAACGAGCCGTAGATGAGGGCATAGGCGAGCGCACCCGGCACGGTGGTGACGTTCATGAGCAGGAGGATCGACGCGGCCATCCCCGCCAGGGAGACCGTCATCGTCCATCGCATGGTGAACCGCTGCGCGATCGCGCCGCCCGTCACGGCGCCGAACACACCGACGCCCGACCAGACCGTGACCACGAGTGCAGCTTCCGTCCGTGAGAGCCCCTGGTCCACGAGGTGCGGGATCTGGTGGAAGTTGATCGCGCCGCCGCAGAACACGACGAGCGCGATCGCGAGTCCGACGAGCCAGTACGCGCGCGTCCTCAGGGCCTCGCGGAGCGTGAAGTCCGTCTCCCGCGCGATCGAGGGCGTGACGCCCTCGACGAGGACGGCCTCAGGATCGCCGTCGGGGCGCAGCCCCATGTCCTCCGGGCGTCGGCGCATGAGCACCGCGGAGGGGATGACCACGACGGCGGCGATGACGGCGAGGGCGATCCAGCCGGCACGCCACGATCCGGAGATGTCGATCACGACCGCGACGACCACCGGGAACAGCGCCATCGCCACGCGGGGACCGGCCGCCACGATCCCGGCGACCAGCGGCCTGCGTCGGACGAACCAGTTGGCCGTGGCCACGAAGCCTGCGGGAGACATCGCCCCCACCGCCAGCGCCCGACCGATCGCGTAGAAGAACAGCAGGTGCCACAGCGCGGTCATCTGACTGAGCGCGACGGCGCAGAGCGCCATCGTGATCCCGGAGACCACGACGACCCATCGCCCGCCCCAGCGATCGAGGATGCGGCCGACGAACGGCGCACCGACGCCGGCGGCCAGGCCGCCGACGGAGAGGGCACCCGCGACGTCTGAGCGCGTCCAGCCGAAGTCTTCCTCCAGCAACTGGCTGAAGACCCCGAGGACGGGGTTGAAGAACGTGACCGACCCGAACGTGGCAAAGAATGCCGCGAGGACGACCCACCAGCCGTAGAAGATCCCGGAGGCCGGGGGCGACGCGTCGGGGTTGGCGTCGGGTGCTGACCGGACATCCGCGTGCGAGGTCACAGCGAGATCCGATCCGGTGCTCCGCGAGGGCAGCGCATCGCGCAGGAGGTGGGCGCGACACCCAGTCTACGGCGGCCCCTCGTTGCGTCGAAGGGTGCGGGCCGACCACGACTCCCCGAGCCGGCGTCGGGCGGCTCGGTTGACCGGCCGGAGAGCCCGCTCGTACCGTCGACTTCCAGACTGTCGCTTCGGAGGCCCCATGCTGCGTCGCTTGCGCACTGCCATCCTCGTGATGATCGCCGCCGCACTGGGAGCGGTACTCGGCCGCGTGATCCTCCAGGCGCGCGAACGCATCGATGCGGGCGAGCCGGCGACGGACATCGACCTGCAGCGGGTGACGCCGCGCGTGCAGGACGTGATCCCGGGGCTGGTGGCGGCGTTCCGGGTGAAGGACGCCCCGTGGTCCTGGTTCCACATCCCGGCCTGGCTCGCGGCGTTCGCCGTGAACCTCGGCGTCGGCGCGGCCGGCGGCGACATCGCCGCCCTGAAGGCGCGCGCGGAGCGCATGGCGTTCGAGGCGGTGGGCCTCGACGCGCGCGAGTTCGGGATGGGCGGTGGCTGGGACGACGCCGACGAGGACGAGCCGAACGACGACGGCATGCCGCCACGAGCCACGTGGGGCGCGATGCCCCCGCCACCACCGCCGGCCAATATCTAGCCGGTATCTAGAGGCCTCCGAAGGCTCACTCCTACTTCTCCGCCGGATATCTCCGCTGACACGTAACTGTTATTTGCGCCCATCCGGGGGCAACGTTTCGGTGCTTCTCTCTAGGCATGCGGCTCTTAACGTCGATCGGGTAGCTGGGTCATTTCAAGAGGGAACACATGTACCGATCTGCCTGGAAGAACCGCATGACGCTTGGCCTCGGCGTTGGCATTGCCGCCATCGCCCTCATCGCCGGATGTAGCGACGACGAGGGCGACGACATCGGCATCGACGAGACGACGACGACCACGTCGACGGCCACGGAGACGTTGACCGAGACGCCGAGCGCGAGCGCCACCGAGACCATGACCGAGACCGCAACCACGACCACCGAGGCCGGCGAGGACGTCGCGGTGAGCATCACGGCGGACGGCCTCCTGGTGGACGGCGCAGTGTCCGAGGACGTCGCCCTCACCGCTGGCTCGACCGTCACCTTCACCAACGACGGTGCGGAGACGATCCACCTCACGACTGACGACGGCGCGATCGACGAGGAGATCGAGGCCGGCGGCACGTACGACTACACGTTCGACGAGGCCGGCATCTGGACCGTGTCGGTCGACGACGCGGAGATGGGCACCATCACCGTCTCGTAGGCCCACCTCGTCACAGTCTGGCAGGCGACCCCGGTCAGTCCCGCCAGCATGAGACTGGACGATCCCGACGCCGCACCTCCGGGTGCGGCGTCGCTGTCTCCAGCGGCGTCCGGGCGACGATCCCGTGCCAGCGGGCCGCGCGCCCTGGCGGGTGCGGGTGGTAGGATTCGGGTGAAACCGGCTTCGCGTGGAGGATCAGCGTGACGCTTCCGATCGCCTTTGCGGTCGCATATCTGCTCGGCGCGATCCCGACGTCGTACATCATCACGTACCTCGTCACCGGTCGGGATGTCCGGTCCCTGGGCAGCGGCAACCCCGGCACGATGAACGTCTGGGACAACGTCGGCGCGGTCCCGGCCGTCGTCGTCGGGCTTGGCGATGTCGGCAAGGGCATGGCGGCCGTCGGTGTCGCGTACTGGCTCGGCTTCGGTGACGCGATCGCGGTGGCCTGTGGCCTGCTCGCGGTCCTCGGCCATGACTACTCGCTCTTCCTGCGGTTCCACGGCGGCAATGGCACGGCCGCGGCCGTCGGCGCACTGCTCGCGCTCGTGCCGGAGGCGACGCTGCCGGCGGCCGGCATCGCGGTGGTCGTCACCATCGCGTTGCACTCGAAGCGGATCGGCGGCCTCGTCGGGCTGCTGCTGGTGCCGGCCCTCGCGGCGTGGCAGGACTACCCCGACGCCCGCGTGATCGGGGTCGTGGTCCTGCTGACCGTCGTGGCCCTCAAGATCATCCGGTTCGAGGGCTTCAGCCCCGCGCGGACGCGTCCGCCGCGCTAGCACTGCCATGACGTTCGAAGAGACCCTCAACGACTTCCGCACCGTCACCGCCGGGCCGGCGGAGGAGGTGCCGCTCGCGCGTGGCGCCCTCGTCGCCGCGCGGCACGAGTACCCCGACCTCGACATCGACTCGTACGAGCAGCGCCTGCAGGACATCGCAGAGACGCTGGACCAGCAGCTCGCGCGCTCCAACGTCCGGGACCACGCCCGGCGCACGGTGATGACCGTGAACCAGCTGCTCTACCGCGAGCTCGGGTTTCGTGGGAACACGGAGCACTACGAGGATCCGCGCAACCTCTACCTGAATTATGTCCTGTCCGAGCGACGAGGCATCCCCGTGAGCCTCGCGATCGTCTACTCCGAGGTCTGCCAGCGCGTCGGCCTGGACGTGAAGCCGGTGGGCCTCCCCGGCCACGTGATCTGCCGCTACCGGCCGGAGGACGCCGAGACGGACGAGGACGAGTTGCTGCTGGACGTGTTCGCCTACGGCCGGCTGCTGACCCGCAGTGACTGCCAGTCCCTGGTCCGCAACATCTTCGGCGGGCGCATGGGGTTCAAGGACTACCACCTCGCGAGCCTCCAGCCGCGGCAGGTGCTCCAGCGTCTGCTGCACAACCTGAAGGCCGGCTACCTCCAGCGGGGCGACGAGGAACGCGCGGGCCACGTCATCGACCTGCTGCTCGTCCTGTTCCCGTGGGACCTCGATGAGATCCGCGACCGCGGCATGCTGCGGGAGCGCCTCGGCGACTCTGCGGCGGCGCTCGACGACCTCGAGCAGTACGTGCAGTACCGCCCCGGCGCGCGCGACTACCAGATGGTGTCGGAGACGGTGCGGTCGCTGCGACGGCACATCGATCCGCCGTCCACCGAGGCTTAGCCCCCCCGGCATCCCTCGCGCCAGTCCGAGTAGGCTGGCCGCATGCCACCGACCCGCATCCTGCACCGCGCCGGGAACTTCACGGACCTGCTGCACCTGAGCGGGCATCCGGCCGTCGACGCGATCGAGGCGGACATCTGGGTGATGAACGGCCGGCTGTTCGCGCACCACGAACGCCCCGTCGGGCGGTTCCTGTTCGGGAACCACGGCCTCGCACTCGGCGTCGACCGCGTGCCGCTGGAGGTGATCCTGGAGGCCGTGCAAGGCCACTCGGAGTTCGTGATCGACCTGCGGTCCTGGTTCGGCGACCCCGCGCCCGACCTCGCACGGACGCTCGCGCTGCAACTGGACGACTTCGCGCACATCCACGTGACGTGCGAGGCGTGGCGGATCGCGGACCGGCTGCGGGAGTGGCTCCCCGGCCTCCACGTTGCCTACTCGATCCGCAGCGCGAAGCAACTCCGCCAGTTCGTGAGCGACGTGGACGCCGGGCGCATCCAGCCGACACCCGTGACCGTGCGCCACACGCTGCTGCGGAGCGAAGCGATCGTGACCGCGCTCCGTAACCGCGCCGGGGCCGTCGGCGCGTGGACCGTCGACGATGTGGACCGGGCGCTCGAACTGTCGGCGTGGAACGTGGATGCTGTGGTCAGCAACCAGCTGACGGTGCTGAACGCGCTCTGACCCCGCGCGTGCAAACCACCCACCGAGGATCCCGTGACCCAGCCAGCCGAACCCCTCGATGACTTCGCGCTCGCCGACGAGTTCGGCCTCGCGACGGCCGAGCCGCCGCTGCTGCCGGTCATCCTCGACGCGATCACGCGCGAGGGCGGGCGTATCCGGTTCGCGGAGTTCATGGCGCTGGCCCTGGGGCACCCGGAGCACGGGTACTACAGCCACGAGGACCTGCGCTGGGGCAAGGACGGCGACTACGAGACCAGCCCGGAGGTCCACCCGATCTTCGGGTACCTGTGGGCGCGCCAGGTCCTCGAGTGCTGGGAGCGCCTCGACCGGCCGGCTGCGTTCGACCTTATCGAGGTGGGCGCCGGCTCGGGGGCGTTCATGGCGAGCATGCTCACGTGGCTGCGTGCCCGTGCGCCAGAGTGCTTCGCGGCCACGCGGCCGGTCGTCCTGGACGGGCACCCGCATCGCCTCGAGCAGCAGCGGGCCGCCCTCGGCGTCCGCGGGTTCGAGGCCGAGCACGCGCTGACCGAGGACTGGCTCGCACGCGACGGCGCAACGACCGGGGTCGTGATCTCCAACGAGTTCTTCGACGCGCTGCCCGTGCATCTCGTCGAGCGCGCTGGCGACGACCTCCGCGAGGTCTACGTGACGGCCGATGACGGACAGCTCGCCCTCGCGACCGGGGACCTCAGCACCTCGGAGGTCACGGCGTACTTCGACGCGCTCGGGCTGCTGCCCGGCGACGGCGCTCGCGCCGAGGTAGGCATCGCGGCGCGGGACGCGATGCGGCGGATCGCTGCGCGGATCGAGCGCGGATACATCCTCACGATCGACTACGGGTACGAGGCGCGCGAGCTGTACGCCTCGTGGCGGACGCAGGGGACACTGATGGCGTTCCGAGCGCACAGTCCCCAGCCCGATGTCCTCGACCGGCCCGGCCTCACCGACCTCACGTACCACGTGGACTTCACGACGCTGGCCGCCACCGCGAGCGCCGAGGGCTTCGCAGCGGCTCCGCTGACGTCACAGGCGGAGGCGCTCACCGTCCTCGGCCTCGCGGACGCCCTCCGGGCTGCCGGGGAACGGGGCCACGTCGACGTGCAGCGCTACGCCGCCGAGCGCCGCGCCGCCGAGACGCTGACGGACATGAGCGGCCTCGGCCGCATCAAGGTGCTCGCGATGGCGAAGGCGGCACCCCTCGACGGGTTGCGGTGCCTCCGCCCCCTCGAGTCGCTCATGCGACAATAGAGGCATGGCAGAACGACTCTCACCGGACGTGTACTCCGAGGTACTCATCGACCACTTCCAGAACCCGCGCAACGCGGGGGTCATGGAGGACGCGGACGCCGAGGCGTACGTGACGAACCCGGTCTGCGGGGACTCGCTGCGCATCTTCCTGAAGTTCGAGGATGGCGTGGTCGCGCGGGCCTCGTTCCTCTCGTCGGGGTGTCCGGCCTCGATCGCCACGTCCTCGGCGGCCACGGAGCTCGTTGTCGGACGCACGCCCGAGGACGCCGCGACCCTGAGCCGAGATGACTACGCCGACGCCGTCGGCGGACTGCCGAAGGCGAAGGTCCACTGCTCCGTCCTCGCGGCGTCCGCGGTCAGCCAGGCGGTGGCGCAGTGGCGCTCGAAGTCGAAGGTGGGCTCGTGAACGTCGCGGCGATCATCCTCGCGGCCGGCGCGTCCTCCCGGATGGGGCGTGCGAAGGCGCTCCTCCCGTGGCAGGGCTCGACATTGCTGGGCCACGAGATCGACGTGCTCCGGGAGGCCGGTGTCGGTCAGATCTCGGTCGTGATCGGCATGCACGCACAGCAGATCCGCCGGGCCGTCCCCGTGGCGATGCCGTTCGCATTCAACCCTCGCTGGGCGCAGGGGCGTGCCACGTCGCTTGCGAAGGGCGCATCTGTCCTGAAGCGCGAGCCCGCTCCGGACGCGATCCTCGTGGTGAACGTGGACCAGCCGACCACCGTCGAGGTGGTCCGCCGCCTCGTCGAGGTGTTGCAGGAGTCCGGCGCAGACGCCGTGCAGCCGGTCTACCGAGACGAACGCGGCGAGGAACACGGCGGACACCCGGTGCTGCTCTCCGGCGCCCTGCTTCCCGGGCTCCTCGAAGCGCGCGAGGTCACCGAGGGCCTGCGCGGCGTGCTGGCGAAGAAGCGCGTCGAGCGCGTGCCGCTCGACGACCCGACGGTCGGCCTCGACCTCGACACGCGCGAGGCGTACGAGACCGCGAAGGCCGCCCTCGGAGCCTGAGAGTCACGCCTCGATGTTCGTGTGAGGGGCGCTACTTCCGGCGGTAGATGTAGGACGTCACGGGGCCAAAGACGGCGACGAGCACGACACTCGCGACGAGCACCCACGTCACCTCGAACATCGGCGCGTCGCCGGCCATCAGGCCGCGGACGGCCGTAGCCAGCAGGCTCACCGGATTCGCCTCGACGATGGGCTGGAGCCACCCCGGCATGGTCGACGGGTCCACGAAGATGTTGGAGACGAATGTGACGGGGAAGATGATCATCATGCTCACCCCCATCAGCGACTCCGGCGATCGCATCAGGAGTCCGAGGGCCGTCCAGATCCAGGAGAAGCTGAACGCGAAGACCAGGACGAGGGCTACACCGAGGAGCATCCCCGGCAGCCCGCCGTCCGGACGGAACCCCAGGATCAGGCCGAGGGTCAGGATGACGGTGGACGCCATCGTGTAGCGGGCGGCGTCCCCCAGCAGCGCGCCGATGAAGACGGTCGGCTGCCAGATCGGCAACGTGCGCGTCCGGTCGAAGGTGCCGCGCTGGATCTCCTTGTTCAGCGTGTGCCCGGTGTACATCGTGATCATGACGATGGTCTGCACCAGAATGCCGGGGAGCAGGAACTGCAGGTAGTCCCGCGTCGACCCGGCCAGCGCACCGCCGAAGAGGTAGGTGAACATCAGGACGAACATGATGGGGAACATCGTCACGTCCCCCAGTTGCTCCGGGACGTGCTTGATCTTGAGGAGCGCGCGCCAGCCGAACGTGAACGAGGTCGAGACGGCGCTCGGCCTCGGTGGACGCGTGCCGGCGCCGAGGGCCGCGCGCACGCGATCGATGTCGGAGTCGAACGAATCGCGCTCCGCGGGGCGGGTCGAGGTGGTGGAGGTGGTCACGCGGCGTCCTCCGCACTGGTCTCGGCGACATGGCCGGTCAGGGCCAGGAATACCTCGTCGAGGCTGGGCTGGCCCAGCGAGAAGTTCGTGATGGCGATGCCCTCGCGCGCCAGCTCCGCGAGGGCGACGCTCGCGGGCTGAGCGTCCGAGACACGAACGGAGAGCGCTGCGGGGTACGCCTCCAGCATCGCCGGCTCGCCCAGCACCCGCTCGAGGATCGACTGAGCCTCCGGGCGCCGCCTTGGCTCGGCGACGCGGACGCGGAGCGCGCCCGACCCCACGGACGCCTTGAGCTCGTTGGGCGTGCCCTCCGCGATGACGGTGCCCCGGTCGATCACGGCGATCCGGTCGGCGAGCTGGTCCGCCTCCTCGAGGTACTGCGTGGTGAGGATCACCGTGGTGCCCTCCGCGACCAGTGCGCGGACGACGTCCCAGACCTGGTTGCGACTCCGCGGGTCGAGTCCCGTGGTGGGCTCGTCCAGGAAGATGAGGTCCGGCGTCACGACGATGCTGGACGCGATGTCGAGCCGGCGGCGCATCCCGCCCGAATAGTGCTTCACCAGCTTCTCGGACGCCTCGGCGAGGCCGAATGCATCCAGGAGCTGGTGCGCGCGTTCCTTCGCCGCCCCGTGGGTGTAACCGAAGAGCCGTCCGAGGAACACGAGGTTCTCGGCCCCGGTGAGGTCGTCGTCGACGGAGGAGAACTGACCGGTGAGGCTCATCCGGCTCCGCACCGCGTCGGCCTCCCTGACGACATCGTGGCCGAGTACGCGCGCCGTGCCGGCGTCCGGCCGCAGGAGTGTCGTCAGGATGCGGATGACCGTGGTCTTGCCGGCGCCGTTCGGGCCCAGGACGCCGTAGACGCCGCCCTCCTCCACCCTCAGGTCAAGCCCATCGACGGCCTTCGTCTGGCCGAAATGCTTGACGAGCCCCGTCGCCTCGACGGCTAAGCCGCTGGTCATCGTC
>CAYPYF010000050.1:6054-20078 GCA_964414675.1 uncultured Dehalococcoidaceae bacterium | reverse complement strand
CCAGCGACTCGTACAGCGGCACCAGCCAGAGGTAGTAGAACCACGGCTGTGTGCCCCGGCGCACCTCCTGCTGGTCGATCCAGTAGTCCAGCGAGTCCCAGAACAGCCCCGCGATCCCCGTCGGGTGCAGCCCCCACGTCGTGAACAGCGGAACGCTCACCAGGAGGAACACCCCCACGCACCACAGCCAGCGGCGCGGGCTCCAGAGGACCCCCACCACCGTCGCGGACACCACCGTGATCGGCAGCACGACGCTCGCGAGTTGCACCCGCAGGTCGTCGGTCATCTCCCGCCCCACGGCCATCACCGGGATCTCCACCGCGGCGGAGAGCAGCGGCAGCACCAGCGTGCCCGTCACGATCAGCATGTCCGCGCTGCGCGGGCGGCGATACCACCCGTAGCGCGACCGCAGCCTGCCCAGGAATGGCCACGCCACCGCGATCAGCCACGCGGTCGGCACGAGGACCGCCGCGCCGCGGACCTGATCGAGGCGTGACGCGCCCACCAGCCGCTCGCGCCGTGGGTTCCAGAACAGCTCATGCGCCAGCCAGCCGTTCTGGTAGAGCAGCAGGATCGCGGCGATCAGGTACGCGGTCTCCTTCGCCGCGAACTGGAGGGCGAAGCACGCGCTGTAGGTCACCAGCCACCGCAGGCGTCCGTCGCGGCGGTAGTTCAGCATCGCCGCGACCATCACCATCAGGAACAGGCCTACGAACGGCTCGTTCCGCGCGAACCGCGAGTAGTACAGGATCGAGGGCGACGACAGCAGGAACAGCCCCGCCAGCACCACGGACGGCCCGTTCAACCACCGCCGGAACAGCAGTGGCGTCGCCACCAGCGCCGTCCCCGCCAGCGCATGCGGCAGCCGCCCCACGAACTCGGAGTCGCCGAACAGCAGGAAGAACCCGGCGATCAGGTGGAACTGCAGCGGCCCGTGCATCAGCGGGTTGTGCTCGTACCCGCGTCCCTCCGCGAAGTACCAGCTGTACATCAGGTGCAGCGACTCATCGTGGTGCAGCGCGCGGACGCCGAGGCCCACCACCCGCGTCGCCAGCGCCACCACCGTGATCGCAAGCATGATCCACGTCACGCGGTCCCATGACCGGACGTGTGCGCGGACGCGCTGCGGGACCTCGGAGAGCGCCAGCCCCGGCCTCATTCGGCGCGTCCCGTCAGGTCGTTCTCCCGCAACGGCCCGCCGAACACCGCCTTCGGCGTGTACGGCGTGAGGAACACCTGCACCGTCGAGGTCGAGAACAGGATCGGCCAGCCCAGGAACCGCTGCGACACCCGCTGCCCGTACTCCTCGCGCTCGCGCTCACCCACCACCACGTGCGTCACTCCCCACGCGTAGATCGCGTCCAGCGCGAGGTCGCGGTTCGGCCCGTAGATCGCGTCCACCGCCCGCCGCCGTGACGACTCGCGGATCGCGTCGTGCCACTGCCGCTCGTGGCCCGGCCAGCCCAGCACCGTCGGCACCCCCGTGAACGCCGAGAAGCGCGCACCGAGGTCATATGACTCGGTGACCGCCTCCGCCACCACGTGCACGTCCGGATCGAGCTCCGCGCGCCCCCAGCGCACCGCGTTCTGGAAGCCGGGATCCCGTCGTCCAAGGTACCCGATGGCGCTGAGGCCGGGCGGCTGCCCTTCGCGCGCGCGCGCGACGGCAGCCATCGGTGGCGTGAGCATCGTGAGTCCCGTCAGTGCCAGCGCCGCCCCACCCGCGATCGTCCACGCCCGGCCCCGAACGCGCCACACTCCGACGCCCCCGCGCTGTCGGAGGTTCCCTCGCGCCACCTCGATCAGCCGCTCGCTCGCGAGCGCCACCAGGGCGGCCCCGCCCACCGCCAGCAGCGCCCACGCGTGGAACCAGAACTTGAACGCCGTGTTCAGCCGCCCCGGGAACGCATCGTCGATGTGCACCAGCTCTGTCAGCAGTAGCACCACCAGCGCCGCCGCCACCAGGAACAGCGCCCCGCCCTGCCCGCGGCGTCCCGGCGGCTCCGAGGCGAGCAGCGCGCCCACCCAGCCCGCGCCCGCGACCAGTCCGGCCAGCGTGATCCACCCCCAGGACCGGTCGAGGACCTCGCCGGCCTCGCCCTCGAACGGCAGCCACGCCACCCACGCGGTCACGAGCAGTGCCGACGCGATCCAGGCGCCGGTCAGGTGACGACGTCCCGGCCTCCAGCCGAGCCCCGTCCCCACCACGCCGAGCACAGCCACGATGAGCAGCGGCCCCCAGAACAGCAGCCATCGGCCGGGGTCCGAGTATTCCCCGGCGACCGGCGCAACGCCGAGCGGCTGCGGGTCCAGCGAGTTCAGGAACGGCCACGCGATCAGCAGCGCCAGAGCCGCTGGCGCCATCACCCACCGCGCCGCGATGAACCCCGCGAGGAGCACCGGCCACCCGGCCCGCGCCGCGCTCCACCACGCCGCAGCCCCCAGCAGCGCCCCGTACGTGATGACGTCCCACGCGTTCGTCGCCACCAGCGCCGCGAACACCGCCGAGGTCAGCACGAGCTGCTCGGGCCGCACCACCCACCGCCGCCATCCCAGCGGCGTCCCGCCCTCGAACGCCTGCAGCACCAGCGCCAGCGCCGTCAGCCCCAGCGGCAGCGCCAGCAGGTGCGGGTGCGGATCGCCGAGGACGAGCGAGAACCCGGGGTACTCGCTGATCACGCCCGGCACCACGCGCGTCGTCGGCCACCACCACCAGTACTGCTCCGGGACGAACGTCACCGCCTTCGGCGCGGCGGGGACGCTGTCCAGCCCCAGCCACCCCCACACGGCCTCACCCCCCAGCCCGTTGCCGCTCGCGATCTGCACCAGCCCCACCAGCGGCGACACGAACAGCAGCGCGCACACCGCGGCCCCTCCGGCGACCGCCGTCACCCGCCGCCGCTGAGGCCCGCCCAGCTGCACGAGGTCGATCGCGAGCCCGGCGACGGCCGCCGCCGCCAGCCCGCCCACTGTCGCCGTCACCAGGTTGAACGCGGACTCCGGCGCCTGCCCGGACAACCGCCCGACCAGGTCCGTCTGCACATGCCCGAGGTAGTAGTAGGACAGCCGCTCCCCCGCGAGCCACGGGTCGTGCGGCGGGAAGTCCGAGGCGCCGTGGACCGCGTTCAGCAGCATCAGGTCCGCCGGCTTCTCGGTCCCCCACGCATCCGGAGCCAGCACCCGCGCCCACAGCACGAGGGCGAACACCACCGCCGTCAGCACCTCGGCGACCAGGAGCGAGCGCCACCGCGCCCGGACTGCCGGGATCGTCTCTCGCCGCCACCACGCGATCCCTCCCGACGCCACGAGCACGGCGACGAGCGATGCGATCACCACCGGCGTCCCGTACGGGACGTCCGTCAGCCGCACCACCAGCCACGTGACAAGTGCGACGAGCGCCAGCCCGAGCGGTCGCGCGAGGAACACCCCGCGTGAGGACAGTCGTTCGAAGAGCACCGCGACCGGGACAAGTCCTGCGACGCCCACCAGCGCCACGGCGCCGTACCAGGCGAGCGCCGCCGGGAAGACCTCCCCCACGAGCCCCACTCGTTACGCCTGGCGCCCGCTGGCCAGGGGCTCCCCCAGGAGCGACGAGACGAACGAGCGCGGGTCGAACGGGGCGAGGTCGCCCTCCCGCTGGCCGACGCCCACGAACCGCACCGGCAGCCCGAACTCCTTCGCGATCGCAAACACGATCCCGCCCTTGCCGGTCCCGTCCAGCTTCGTCAGCATCACGCTGGTCACGTCCACCGCCTCGGCAAACGCCCGCGCCTGCGAGAGTCCGTTCTGCCCGGTCGTCGCGTCCAGGACCAGCAGCACCTCGTCCGGCCCCCGCGGCACGTGCCGCTCGATCACGCGCCGCACCTTGGAGAGCTCCGCCATCAGGTTCTGCTTGTTCTGCAGGCGGCCGGCGGTGTCGATCAGCACCACGTCCGCGCCGCGCGCCTGCGCCGCCTGGATCGCGTCGAACGCCACCGCGGCTGGGTCAGCCCCCTGCCCCTGCGCGATCACCTCGAACCCGACGCGATGTCCCCATTCCTGGATCTGGTCGATGGCCGCGGCCCGGAAAGTGTCGCCCGCGGCGGCCATCACCTTCTTCCCCTCCTGCATGTACCCCCACGCGAGCCGCCCGATGGCCGTCGTCTTCCCCGTCCCGTTGACGCCCACCACCAGCACGATGTGCGGCGCCGGCGGCACCTCGGCATCGTCCGCCTGCGGCCCCCACAGCCGCCCGCGCGGCGCGTCCACCGCCTCGAGGATCGCGTCCAGCTCCGCCGCGAGCGCGCTCCGCACGTCCTCGGACCGTCGCAGGTTCATCGCCCGCACGCGCCCCACCACGTCGAGGGTCGTCGGCACGCCAATGTCCGCGCCGATCAGGATCTCCTCCAGCGACTCCCACGTCGCCTCGGTCACATCGGCGGCAAACACCTCCGTCAACCGCCCGAGGAACGACCGCCGGGTCCGCTCCAGCGCCGCGTCAGTCGCCGCGATCGCCGCAGCCTCCTCGCGCGCCACGGCCGCCGCCTCAGCGGCGCCGTCCGAGGACTCCACCGAGGACGGCGCCTCGCTGTCCTTCCGCTTCCGGCGTCCAAATAACGGCAAGAGGACTCCCCATTCAGACGCAGCAGATCACGAGGGCTCGTGATCCCTTGGACACACAACGAGCGGCACCGGGATCGTACCCGAGCACCGCCCGCCAACCGCTAACAACTGTTGCCGGACGATAATCCGGCCCCCTCCCCCTTGGGTAACAACACAGTTGACTCAGTAGTTGCGGAGCCTGATCATGGACGGCGCGATGTCAACGCTGAGCGCTTCGAGTCCCCCCGCGAACGGTGGAAGGCGATCCGAAACCGCCAACGGATCGAGATAGAACATCCCGGCCAGCATTCTGATCGAGCGATCGCGCAGCGCGAATCGCCGGGGCCAATGGAGGATGGGATCGGCGGGGGGCCAGAGCTGGTAGATGAGACTGAGGAGGGGATGATCAGGGATGCCATTGCGCATCCCGAAGATTTTTACGGCCACGCTACCGATGATCAGGGTCGCAAGCACACCGTTGGCGGGCCCCTCTATGGGGATCTCTGAATCCATGAGCGCCCCGTGTACAGGGCGGCTCTCGTAGTGAAACGGGAGCGATCCTTCATAGGGAGTGATCCAGATGTACCAGTAGTCTGGGGCTTGCTTCGCCTCGTACAGAGAGTCGAGCCAGTCACGAGGCATCTCAAGTGGAGGTGTCTCCGTGTAGGCGAGGCACATCGCCTTGAGCGCAAACCAGGCTGCGAGTGCGCTCTGAACGTCGTCGTCCATGTCGGCCTCTTCCAAGCCGTACACGAGGCGAGTGAGCCACGGCCTGACCGCGCTCTCAAGATTCTCCATCCAGCCTTCGTTGCAGGTTTTGCAGACTTTGGTCGTCAATTCCCAGCGCGAGGAGTGGGGAATCGTCTGCCATTGGTCGCTGTCGGATCGTCCCCGTATCAGCGTGAAACCCCCCGCTGGGTACGCGCGGGGGTGCTTGCTCATCACCTTGGAGAGCCACTGAGGGAGGATGTGTTCGGCGCTTTGCTGCCCGACCTTCTGGCAGAACACACAGACAATTCGCGGCACCTAGTAGCCCTCTACGCCGAGGCGCGTGTGTCCTTCTCGTCGGTCTGTGGTTGGGTGCTCTCCTTCGGTGTGGAGAGCACCTTCTTCAGAGTACGCTCGAACCGTTCGAACGGGGTCCCCGTACTGTCGGGCTCCTGCTCCTCGTATACCTGCTTCGGTCGCGGTGCCATGCGTTTACCTCGTCCCTGCCTACGTCGGACTTTGAGACCCTTCGGAGGTCAACTTCGCGTACGTGAGTCGCTTCCCGATGACGCCCTTCATGGCGGCGTGGAACCGCTTGGCGTCGGTCAGTTCGCGGGTGTTGAAGCGGAACACCTGCTCATCCAAGTACCGGAACAGGTGGAAGGGCTCCACCGAGACGTACGTCCCGCCGAGGGAACGCTTCAGGAGCGCCCAGAAGTTCTCGATGTGGTTGGTGTGAACCTCGCCGCGCACGTACTCCTTCGCGTCATGCTCCACCACTCCGTGAAGGTACTCGGAGCCGAGGTAGCGGTAGCCGCCAGCGCCGTCCGTGTAGAGCACGGAACCGGACTCGACGTGTTCCCGCACCTTCGTCTCAATGGTCGCGCGGCGGGGGTTCTCGATGCGCGTGGTACGAACGATGGAGTGTCCGTCCGGCCCCTCACGCTGGATGAAGCCCATGACTGCAGCCTTACCCGCGCCGCCGGTGCCCGTGATGGTGCGGTCGCGGCGATCCTTGTGCATGTTGCGGGCCTTGCCGCCGATGTACGTCTCGTCTGCTTCGACCTCGCCCTTCATCTTGTTGAAGGTGCCATCTTCGAGGGCGAGCCGCAGGCGCTGAAGCATGAACCAGGCTGTGGCCTGAGTGACGCCGATGGACTTACCGACCTCGTAAGACGAGACGCCGTTCTTGGCGTTGACCAGCATCCACATGGCGGCGAGCCACTTGTCGAGCGGGACGGGCGAGTCCTCGAAGATCGTCCCGACCTTCACGGAGAACTGCTTGCGCGGGTGCTTCTCTTTGCACTGCCACGTCCCGCGCGTCTGCACGAACCCCACCTCGGTCGAGCCGCACGTCGGGCAGGCAACGCCGTTAGGCCAGCGGATCGCGGCCACGTACTCGCGGGCAATGTCGGCATCCGAAAAGTATCGGATCGCCTGCATCAAGGTCTCGGGGTGCTTCTTCATCGTCGTTCTCGTTCTCTGGAGGTAAGGGATGCCTAAACCGTCTTGGAGGGCCGTCGGCCCAATATGGACAACAACGCCCCTGTGGGCGTCGCCGTCACGTCGTGCGACAGCAACTCCCACTCATCGCCACTCATGGCGATGTTTGCTTCGAGTTGGGGGAACCAGATCTGCGCGAGCCCGCGCAGTGCTTCGGCGTGTTCCATCGAGTCGCCGACAGACCAGTCGATCTCGATTCCCTGAGTGAACAACCCGTGTTCGTAGTCCATGAAAGGGAATGTACGCCGATGGTCTCAATGAGTCAAGTGTGTTGTTACCCCCCCTTGAGGGGGGAGGGCGGGGGTGGGGGTGAAGCAGTCGCAACCGGCGCCCCCGCACGAATCTCACCTAGACCTCAGCCCAGGCTCCCTCCGAGGCCCAGGCACCGCAGCCCAACAGCCCCACACCAAACCCCACGCACTCAACCGCTCACCCTGAGCCCGTCGAAGGGCGAGCCCCCCGGAACGCACGCGCCCCCAACCACCCTCCGAGGGCAGCCGTGCCTACGCCGACTTCGCCAGGTCCTGCAACCGCAGCGACAGCACCTGACTCGCCGAGTCGTCACCCATCGAGATCCCGTAGATCGCATCCCCCGCCTCGATCGTCCGCCGGTTGTGCGAGATCACCACGAACTGCGTGCGGTCACGCAACTCCAGCAGCGTGTCCACGAACCGGCCCACGTTCGCCTCGTCCAGCGCCGCGTCCACCTCGTCCAGCACCACCATCGGCGCCGGGTTCACGGACAGCAGCGCGAACAACAGCGCCACCGAGGTCATCGACCGCTCGCCACCGGAGAGCACGGCCATGTTCGTGATCCGCTTACCCGGCGGCTGGGCGAAGATGTCCACCCCCGGCTCGGCCTCCGGGTCGTCCTCGTTCTCCAGCAGCCGCAGCTCCGCCTGCCCGCCCCCGAAGAAGCGCGTGAAGTAGACCCCGAAGCGCTCGTTCACCAGGTGGAACGTCTCCACGAACCGCTCGCGGATCAGCTTCTTCAGCTCCCGGATCGCCTCGCGCAGTTCGGCTTCCGCCCCTTCGAGGTCGGCGACCTGCTCGGTGAGGAAGTCGAAGCGCTCCTGCTCGGTCGTGAGCTCTTCCACCGCCTCCACGTTCACCGGACCCAGCGCGCGGATCTCCGCACGCAGCTCCGTGATCCGCTCGCGCAGCGCCACCACGTCCACATCCGCGCCGCCGCGCAGCGGCACGGACCCGACGAGGGCGTCCTCCTCCTCGTCGGCCTCGGCAGCGTCACCGTCGACGGCGGCGCCTGCCGCCTTCGGGAGTGGCCGCACGCTGCCGTCCGCCAGGACCTGCATCCCCTCCTCGGCGATCTCCCGTTCGAGCCCCTGCAGGCGTTCCGCGGCGCGCCGGAGTCGGTTCTCCGACTCCATCATCTCGCGCTCGACGCCCAGCACCGTGCGCTGCGAGTCACCGCGCGAGGCGGTGAGTTCGCGCTCCTCGGAGGTCAGCTCCGCCACCAGCGCGTGCGCCGGCCCGATCTGCGCTTGCACGTCCGCGCGCTCGGTGCGGAGGTTCGCCTGCCGCTCGCGCCGGTCGCGCAACTGGAGCTCCAGGTCCTCGCGCTCCCGCGTGATCTGATCCAGCGACGCCTTGCGCTCCTGCAGCTGCTCCAGCGCCGCCTTGCGCGCGTTGATGCGCTCCTCGCGCTGCGCCACGAGGGCGCGGCGTTCCGCCTCCACCCCCGCGAGGGCCTGCGTGGCCTCCGTGACGCGCGTCGCCGCCGCGTCCCGCTCGCTCCCGACCGCCGTCGAGCGGTCGCGGAACGCTGTGATGCGTTCGGCCACCTCGCCGATCGAGGTCACCGTCGCCCCGAGCCGCGTCCGCAGCTCCTCCGCCCGAGGCGCGTCCGCCGGGTCGTCCTCGATGCGGCGCGTCAGCGCGCGCACCTCCGAGTCGATCTCGGCCTGCCGCCGCTCGATCGCGGTCCGGCCGGCGCCGTGCTGGCGACGCGCCTCCTCGGCCTCGTCCACCACGCGCCGCGCCGCGGCGATCGCGTCCTGCGTCTCCGCGACGGTCGCACGCACCGCCGCGAGGTGCGCCTCCGCCGGCGCGATCGCCTCGCGCGCCGCCTCGATCTGCGCCGGCAGCCCCTCCAGCTCGCGCTGCATCGAGAAGCGCTCGGACATCCCGCCCGCACGGCCGCCGTACAGCGCGCCGCCGGGCCGCAGCAGCGTCCCGTCGCGCGTCACCACCGCACCGAGGCCACGCGTGATCATCGCCTCGGCGACGCGCATGTCCTCGACCACGATCACGCGCCCCAGCAGCGTGTCCACCAGCGGCCGGTACTGCTGCTCGCACCGTACGAGGCGTGCCGCGATGCCGATGACGCCGCGCTCGTTGAACAGGTTCAGCGGGTACTTGTGCTCCAGCTTCTCCAGCGGGTAGACCGTCGCGGTGCCGTTCCCCGTCTCGCGGAGGTACGTCAGCGCCGCGATCGCGTCCTCGTACTTCTCGACGACGATCGCCGAGAGGTGCTCTGCGAGCGCCGCCTCGATCGCCGTCTCCATGCCCTCCGGCACGCGGATCAGCCGCGCGACGGCGTCCACCACGCCCGCCAGCGGGTGCGCCTCGCCCTCCGGGGCCGGCTCCGCTTTCCCTTCGATCAGCGCCTGCGCGCCGCCGAGGGCGGACGGCATCGACTCCTGCAACTGCTCGATGAGCGACTGCCGCTCCTGCAGTGTGCGGACACGGTCCTCAGCCGCCCGCAGCGTCTGCTGCGCGCCGTCCAGTTCCTGCCGCGCTTCTTCCAGCCGTCGCTCGGTCGCCTCGCGGCGCTCGCGCGCCATCCGTCCCGCCTCGGCGCGTGCCTCGGCTTCGCGTTCGTGCTGTTCGAGGGCCTGCTTCTGCGTGATCGACTCGGCGCCGAGCGCTTCGAGTGCCGCGCGCGCCTCCGCCTTCTCGGCAGCGCGGCGCTCGAGGCGCGTCCGCTCCTCCTCGATGCGCCGGCCCAGGTCCTCGCGCTCCGCCTCCAGCCGGGCGCGGCGCGCCTCCGCCTCGGACAGGTCACGCAGCACCGCACGCGTCGCCTCGTCCGCGGACGAGAGCGCCGCGCGGTCGCGCTGCAGGCGCGCCTGCTCCTCGCTCACCTTCGCGTCCATGCTCGCGAGCAGCGAGTCGAACGACCCCGACTCGTCCTCCGGCACGTCCGCGATCGCGATCGCGCGTTCGAGTTCGTCGCGACGCTCCGCGAGGAGGTCCAGCCGCTGCTGCGCCAGCGCGATCGCCTGCTCCAGCCGCAGCCCTTCCTCGGCGAGTTCGCGCTCCTTGCGCTGTGCCGTCTCCAGCGTCGTCCGGCGCTCGCCCAGCACCGCGTTCAGTTCGCCCAGCCGCCCCTCGAGTTTCGCGAGGGCGTCACGCGCCTCCACGAACGCCGCGCCCTTCTGGTCGTACTCGGCCTGGGCGGCCGTTCGCCCCTCCTGCGCCGATCGCAGCTCGGACTCGAAGTAGACCTCGAAGGCGTCACCGAGCTCGGCGGCGAGCTCCTTGTAGCGGGCCGCGCGCTTCGACTGCCGCTGGAGCGCACGGATGCGCGGCTCCACCTCGCGGATCAGCATCCGCACGTGGCCCAGGTTGTCGCGCGTCTCCACCAGCCGCCGCTCGGAGAGCGTCAGCTGGTGCCGGTGACGGCGGAGGTCCGCCGCCTCCTCGATCAGTTCGCGACGGTCGCCCGGCTTCAGCGCCAGTACCTCGTCCACGAGGCCCTGCGACATGTGCGCGTAGGAGTTCTGTCCCACCTGCGCGCGCCGGAACAGGTCGATCACGTCGGACAGACGCACCGTCTGCCCGTTGATCAGGTACTCGTTCTCCCCGGAGCGATGCGCGCGCCGGGTCACGGAGACTTCCGAGAACTCGATCGGCATCCACTGCTCGGAGTTGTCCAGGATCAGCGTGACTTCCGCCATGCCCATCTGCCGGCGCTTCTCCGAGCCGGAGAAGATCACGTCCTCGGTCTTGCGGGCGCGCACCTGCTTCTGGGACTGCTCGCCCAGCGCCCAGCGGATCGCGTCCGCCACGTTTGACTTGCCGGACCCGTTCGGTCCGGCGATCACGGTCATCCCTGGCCCGAACTCGAACCGATGCCGGTCCGCGAAGGCCTTGAACCCGTGGACTTCTAGCCGTCTGAGGTACACCTAGGATCCACTTCCGGGGACCGCCGTGCCACCGGCTGTCCCGTGTTCCCCCGCCCCCGGTTGGTTGATCCCTGTCGAGCCTGGTGTTTCCAGCCATGCCCGCACCTTCGGCAGCGCCTGACGCGCCGCTTCCTTCTCTGCCTCTTGCTTCGTCCCCGCCCGCCCCCGTCCGAGGGCTTCGCGCTGGACGTACACCTCCACCGTGAACTGCCGGTCGTGCTCCGGTCCGTCCTGGTCGATCAGCCGATACTCCGGCCGTCCGAAGTGCTCCTGCGCCAGCTGCTGCAACACGCCCTTCGGGTTCAGCACCCCCGGATCGCGGGCCAGTGCCTCCACCTCGGCGCCCAGCGTGCGCTCCACGAACTCCGTCGCGGCAGCGAGCCCACCGTCGAGGTAGACCGCACCCACGATTGCCTCGTACGCACGCTCCAGGTTGCCCTCGCGCTCGCGCCCGCCGGTCTGCTCCTCGCCCCGTCCGAGGCGAAGCCACGGCCCGAGGTCGAGGACCTCCACCGCGACGCGAGACAGCGTCGGCCCGCAGACCAGCGCGGACCGCCACTCGGTCAGGCGGCCCTCCTGCACCTGCGGGAAGCGCGTGTAGAGGTGCTCCGCCACGACCGCGCCGAGGATCGCGTCACCCAGGAACTCCAGCCGCTCGTTCGTCGGCGCGGGGTCCTCGGGGTGCTCGTTCGCGTAGGAGGGATGGGTGAGGGCGGCGCGCAGCAGGTCGTGGTCGACGAACCTGACGCCGATGGCGTCCTCGAACGCTGCGATGTCGCCGCCGGGCAGTTCCCCGCCTAGGGGGCCGGTTCCTGACGAGACATCGGTGGGACGATCTGAAGGAGCCACAATGCTCACGCCCGACCCTATCCAGCCGCACGTGCCCCACCTGCACGTACGATGCGTTAGATAACGGATGGCAGCGAGTCGGGGAGAGAAACTGCCAGTGCGGGCATCGTAAGAACCGCCCTCTCGCAGTGTCAAGAATCGCTCAACTGCTTATGCGCCCTACACATACCGCACTCCTGGCAGCGATCGCCCCCGAAGCTCGCCTTCTCCTCGACGCTGCCGAGGAAGCCGCACGCGCCCTCGGCGTCTCGCTCTGGCTCGTCGGCGGCGGCGTCCGCGACCTCGCCCTCGGGCGTCCCCTGAACGACCTCGACCTCGCCTTCAGCGGCGACGCCGTCACCTTCGTCGACGGCGTCGCGGCCCGCTGCCCGGACGTCACCGTCGAACGCTCCGACCGCTTCGGCACCGCCACGATCTCGTCCGAGGACGCGCGACTCGACCTCGCCCGCATCCGCACGGAGCGTTATGTCGTCCCCGGCGCCCTCCCCGAGGTCCGCGCGACGAGGAACATCGAGACGGACCTCGCCCGCCGCGACTTCACCGTGAACGCCATGGCGCTCGAACTCGTCCCCGAGCGCGACGTCCTCGTCGACCCGTTCGACGGCCTCGCCGACCTCGCCGCCCGCCGCCTCCGAGTCCTCCACGACCGCTCGTTCGTCGACGACGCCACCCGCCTCTGGCGCGGTGCACGCACCGCCGCCCTCTTCGGCCTCACCCCGGACGCCACGACTGAGCGACTGATCGCCGAGGGCGCTCGCTGGGTGGAGGAGATCTCCGGACAGCGCCTCTGGAGCGAACTCGCCTACACCGCCACCCGCGCCGGCCGTGGCCGCCACCTCGCCACCATGGAGCGCCTCGACGCCTGGGGCGTCCTCTCCGCGGTCCACCCCGCCTTCCGCCTCACCCCGGACACGTCGAGGGCGCTCCAACGCCGTGGCCCGATCCCGCCGGAGCGCCTCGCCGCCGTCCTCCTCGCCCCGCTCCCACGTCGTGACGCCATCCTCGAACGCCTCGCCGCGCCCGGCTCCGCCCGGACCGTGGTCGAGGACACCGCCCGACTCCTCGCCCTCACCACGACGACCCCCGAGGCGCTCGCACCGCTCGAGGGCATCAGCACCGAGGCCCGGATCGCCGCCCGCTGGCTCGCCCCGGACACCCAGCCCTCGCTGCAGGCCGCCCTCGCCCGCTGGGAGCGCGCACGGCCGGCCATCGACGCCGAAGCCCTGATGGCCCTCGGCGTCCCCCAGGGCCCCGCCCTCGGCCGCGCCCTCCGCGGCTTGCGCCGGGGCCGCTACCTCGGCACTCTGAGCACGCAGGCAGCCGCGCGACACCACGTCCGACGCGTCCTCGCCGACGAAACCGACTGGGATACACCCCCAGAGTCACCGCTAGAGTTGAGGTAGCAGATGCGCGCCCCCACAGACCTGACCTGCGCCGTCTGCGAAGAGGTCGCCGAAGACCCCGCATACCTCGCGGAGTGCCTCGAGTGCAGCCGCTGGTTCCACCTGAACCCGTACTCCAACCGCCCCGGCAAGGACTGCGGCGACGCCCTCATCGGCATGGGCGACGGCATCGAGACCACGTGCAACGACTGCATCGAGGCAGCAGAGCGCCGCCGGGTCGCCGCCCTCGGCGCTGAGCGCTCGAAGCTCGAAGGCCTCGCCGGCACCATCCTCGGCAGCCACTTCCCGCTCCCGCCCGAGCGCGCCGGAGAAGCCCCCGCCGAGGGCGCACGACGCACCTTCCGCCGCGTCGAAGACGAGTAGCCCGCATGCCTCGACCCTCCGAGGAACCCCGCGCCGAGCCGCCCCACGACCGGGGCCCCGTCCAGGACGCCGCCCTCAACGATGAGCGCGACGAGGACCTCGTCCCGCGCCCCTCGAAGATGCGCTACATCGCCCTCCTCTTCGCCGGCATGTTCATCGGCCGCATCGCCTCGACGAACTTCGCCCCCGGCGCCCTCGACCTCCTCGACCTCGCGATGTATGCCGGGCTCGCGCTCAGCCTCGCGTGGGCGTGGCGCACCTGGGCCCGCCAGGCCATGATCCAGCGCCACCTCGCCGCCGAACGCCGCCGCCAGCGCGCGTCCTCCCCCGCCCCACGCCCCCCGAAGCGCTCAAAGCGCTAGCCGAGGAGGCCGCCCCATCCCACAGCCGAGGCGGCCACCCCATCCCACTCCGGATCCGGCCCCCTCCCCCCCTGGGGGAGGGCGGGGGAGAGGGTCAACCCGCACGC
>CAYPYF010000050.1:5553-6044 GCA_964414675.1 uncultured Dehalococcoidaceae bacterium | reverse complement strand
GTTGGGGTGGGGGTGAAGCGGCCGCAACCAATGAGGCAACACATCCGCCCGAGGCAACACATCCGCCCGAGGCAGCACCACCCGCCCGAGGCAACTGCCTCGACGCCCGAACTCCAACCACTCAACCCCGCGCAAGCACCCGCTCACCCTGAGCCCGTCGAAGGGCGAGCCCCCGAAACGCCCGAACGCCCAACCACCCCACGATCCGCCCAGAGCTCCGCCACCACCAAGCCCGAACTCCAACCACCGCAACCACCGCCACCACCCACATAACCGACCTAGTCCGCCAGCGCCCCCCGCCGCGCAAACCATGTCGCATCCCCACCGTCCGAGGGCCGCGCCCCCGCCGGCACCGGCGTAAACCCGCACCGCAGCATGAAGTACAACCCGCGACCATTCGTCCGAGGCACCCGCACCAGCATCGGCGCATACCCCTCGGCCGCCAGCTCCGCCCGAGGGCGCGGACGACGGCTCATCGTCTGCGGTGCCGT
>CAYPYF010000050.1:0-5543 GCA_964414675.1 uncultured Dehalococcoidaceae bacterium | reverse complement strand
CTCGGCCGCCAGCTTCCGCTCCACCGCCAGCAGCGCCTTCGTCGACGTCGCCCGACCGCGCGCCTCGCGCGCCGTCACCACCGCCAGCAGCGACGCCTGCCCCACCCGAGGCCAGTCGCGCCGCACGAGGGCTACCCCGACGGTGGTGCCGCCCTCGCGCATCTCGTACCAGTCACCGTTGGCCTCCGGCATCGCCGGCTCGGCGGACCGCTCCACCCCGTCCGTCAGCGCACGCACCAGCGCCGGCTGCGACGCCACGTGCGCAGCGTCCGAGTGCACCAGCGTCACGCCGAGGTAGCGCGTCCACACCCCCGACCCAGGTAAGCGAGATGGGTGGGGTGGGACTCCCGCGCTCACGACAGCCAGCGCTCCACGTGCCCGGCCAGCGCGTCTGCCTTCATCCGCCGCACCTCGAGGTCGGGTAACCCCTCGAGGAACGTCTCGCCGTACGCGCGGCGCACGATGCGGCTGTCGACCACCACGAACACCCCGCGGTCGGTCGCGCCCCGGATCAGACGGCCAAACCCCTGCCGGAAGCGCAGCACCGCCTGCGGCAGCGCGTACTCCGCGAACGGGTCGTCGAACTGGTTGGAGCGTCCCTCGTACACCGGGTCCGTCGGCACCGGGAACGGCAGCCGCGCGATCACGATCTGCGACAGCGCCTCCCCCGGCACGTCGATCCCCTCCCAGAACGCCGCCGTCCCCAGGATCACGCTCCGAGGTCGCTCGTTCAGCAGCCGCAGCAGCCGTTGCGGCGACCCGTCGAGGCCTTGCGCGAACACGTTGATGTCGTCCTCGGCGAGGAGTTCGCGCAGCGCCGTCGCCGTCGACCGCACCGAATGGTGCGACGTGAACAGCACCAGCGTCCGCCCCGCCGCCGCCCGCACCACGTCCGCGATCGTTTGCTGCATGGACGTGTCGTACGAGGGCATCCCCGGCTCCGGCACGTCCTCCGCCAGCAACGCCACCACCGCCTTGCGATAGTCGTAGGGCGACTCCACCAGCAGCGTATCCGCCTCCCCGAGTCCGAGGCGTCGCGTCGCGAAGTCGAACGACCCCGCCGCCGTCAGCGTCGCGCTCGTCGCCAGGATCGAGGCACGGTCGCCGTAGAGGTCGGTCATCAGCCGCGGCGACACGTCGAGGGGCGCTCGCCCCAGCCGCAGGTCGCCCTCGGCGCGCGTCACCCACGCCACGTCCTCGCGGTGCGGGCGCAGCACCGTCCGCAGCAGCGTGTCCCGCGCCGTCGCCAGCGCCTCCTGCATCCGCCCCACCTCGTGCCGCAGCGCGTCGCCGACAACGGGGGTGAGGGCGCCCTGCGCCTCGAGGCCGTCGACCGTCTCGCGCACCTGCGTCAGCCGGTCCCCGAGGATCTTCAACCCCAGGTCGACGTTCACCGCGACGGTCTCGACCTCCTCCCAGGAGGCCTGCCCGCGCCGCGCCGCCGTCAGCGAGATGTCCGTCCGAGGCGCACCCGACTCCGCGAGTTCCTCGACGAACCGCCGGAGGGCGTCCGTAAGGCCGCGCACGTGCTCGCGCGTCCCGCTCACAGCGATCTCGATCTGCCCGGCGATCGGCGCGAGCCCCGCCATCGGCGACAGCGCGAGCGCCGATTCGCCGTCGGAGAGCCCCTGCAGCCGCCGCGCGAACCCCGGCTCGTTGTGCCGGTCGCTCATCCCCAGCACGTCCACGATGTCGCGTAGTTCCTTCATCCCCAGCGTCGCGCTGAAGTGCTGCGTCGCCACGTCCTCCAGCCGGTGCGCCTCGTCGACGACGAGATGGTCGAACGGCGGCAACACCGAGTCGTCCCGCACCGCGTTCACCAGCAGCAGCGAGTGGTTCGCGATCACCACGTGCGAGGCCGCCGCGCGCTGCCGCGCCCGCAGCAGGAAGCAGGAGCCGTCCCGCACGTACGGGCACCGCCGTGAGAGACAGTCCGTGTCGTCCGCCGAGATCTGCGCCCACCCCGGGCGCTCCTGCGAGGTCATGTACAACTCGGCGAGGTCGCCCGTTTCCGTCGTCGGCAGCCATGCAGCGACCCGCGCGAACAGTCGTACCTCGGCCTCCGTCCGCGGCGAGGGGTCCTGGCGCACCTGCGCCCACCGCTCGAGGCACAGGTAGTTCCCGCGCCCCTTCAGCACCGACACCCGCGCCCCGCCCGTCTCCCCGCGCTCGCGCAGGTACGTCTCCACCAGCGCCGCCGAGGCAGGCGCATCGCGGTGCGCTAGCTGGTCCTGCAGGTTCAGTGTGTGCGTGCTCACCACCACCCGGTCGTTGTTCCGCACCGCGTGCAGCAACGACGGCACGAGGTACGCCATCGACTTCCCGGTACCCGTCCCAGCCTCCACCGCGAGGTGCCCGCCGTCACGCAGTTGCGCCGCCACCGCGCGCGCCATCGTCACCTGAGCGGGCCGCGACTCGTACGTCGCGAACAGGTCCGGCCGCTCCGAGGCGATCCGGAACACCTCGTCGATCTCGTCCGGGTGCGTCACGATCCGCTGCGACCGCGGCACGAGCGGTTCGAGGCGTTCACGCGACGGCGTCATCGGCAGCGACGACATCACCGCCAGCGCCTCCTCGGCGCTGATCGTCCCGTCGCCCCCGCGCGCCAGCGCATCGTCGATCAGCACGATCACACCCCACCCGGCGCGCGCCGCGAACCCGCGCAGCTCCACCAGCAGCGAGCGCGGCATCGCCTCCAGCCGTCCGAGCAGCGCGAGGAAGATGTCCCGCGTCGCCTCGGCGTCCGCGAGCGCCCGGTGCGCCACTGGCATCGGGATCCCCAGGTGCTCCGCGATCTTCCCGAGGTTCAGGCGGTCCGCCGTCGGCAGCAGCACGGACGCGAGCTCCCACGTGTCGAACGACGGCGCGTACGAGCGCACCCGCTCCGCCTCCAGGAACGCGATGTCGAACGCGATGTTCTGGCCCACCAGCGGCAGGTCGCCGATGAAGTCGCGCACCGCCTCGCGCACCTCGGAAAACCGAGGCGCGCCCGCGATGTCGGCGTTCGAGATGCCGGTAAGTTCCTGGACCTCGATCGGGATCAGCCGTCCCGGGTTCACGAACGTCTGGAACGTCTCGCGGTATCCCGAGCGGTCAAAGCGCGTCGCCCCCACCTCGATAATGAGGTCGGACTCCACGTTCAGCCCCGTGGTCTCCAGGTCAACGGCGACAAACTCGTCCAGCACGCGGTGCGGCCTCCCGGCTCAGCTGCTCGCACCCATTGTGGTGCCTCCGAGAGCGTCGCTGGGGAGGCGACTGACAGTTCCGGCCCCTTCCCCCCTCGTGGGGGAGGGCTCGGGTGGGGGACTGCCTCACGACCGAGAGCGCTCCCTCTACCTCCGAAGTCCGACCCCCTCTCCCCACACGGGGAGAGGGATGGGGTGAGGGCTCCGGCCCGCTTGCGGGCCACAACCGTACGAGGCCGCTAAGCCTCCAGCGCAGCCTCGATCGACCCCTCCTCGAGGCGCACCCAGCGCTTGGTCCGCGTCCGGTGCACCGCCTCGAACCGCCCGCCGTGAAGCTCCTCCAGGAACTCCTCCGGGCTGTTGATGCCCTCCTTGGCGAAGCCGGTCGCGAACGTCGCGACGCCGCTCGATGAATGCGCGTCCGAGCCGCCGGTCGTCGGGATCCCCAGGATCTTGGCGACCTCCGCGGCGAAATAATTCTCCTGCGGCGTGTTGGCGCCGTTCCCGATCTCGATCGCGTGGACCACCTTGAACACCGGCATCGTCTCCGCCGCCTGCTCAGGGGTCAGCTCGAACTTCTCCCCCGTCCGCATCGCCGTCACCGGGTCGAACAGACGCCGGAACGGGTGCGCCACGATCAGGAAGCCACCCAGCTTGTCGAGCTCCTCGCGCAGCTTCTCCGCGCGCCGTATCCCCTGGAGGTACGAGGGCAGCCCGATCGCCAGCATGTGCCCCATGTCCGTCGAGACTTCCATCCCGAAGTTCACGAACACCTCGGGGTGCTGGTCGCGGAAGTCCTTGCGCTGGTGCGGCTCCAGTACCTTGTCGTGCTCCGCGAGGTTCACCCCGCGCAGCCCGATCTCCTGGGCGATACCCATGAGCTCGTGCGGATCCAGCATCGAGTCCGACGACATCGGATTCGTGTGGATGTGCATATCGAAGATGGAGCCAGTCAGGCCGTCTTGGAGTTCCAGCGGAACCTCCCCCGTCGTTCGCCCCCCGGATACGGATGTGAGTCGGGTGGACGTGTCATGAGGTCGCCAGAGTCTACGGGCCGCCCCGTCCGAGGGCTACCCGCCCCGTCCGAGGGCTACCCACCACCTCCGGCCTGCCCCCCTTCCGGATCCGACCCCCTCCCCCTTCATGGGGGAGGGCTGGGGTGGGGGACTGCCTCACGACCGAGAGCGCCCCCTACCTCCGAAGTCCGGCCCCCTCTCCCCACACGGGGGAGGGCTGGGGTGAGGGCTCTGCCTCCCACTACGAAGCCAGAGCAGCCAGCCACGGCAACAGCACCCCGAAACACACCCCCGCCACCGCCAGCGCAACCACCACGATCGGCGCCTCGCGCCCCCGCAGCCCGCTCCGCACGAACACGTACAGCCCGAGGAACCCCGCCGCCACGACGAGCACGACCCCACCGAAGCGCAACGCCCCGCCCGCCCCATCGCCGCCGAGTCGATAGAACAACCCCCCGAGGAGCAGCCCCACCAGCGTCAGCCCGATCGTCAGCCCGTTCGCGAGCACGATGCCGAGCAGCGGGAGCCGCCTCGTCGGCAGCCGCGAGGCGAACGAGGGCGACCGCGCCGCGAAGACCAGCAGCACGGCCGTCGAGGTCAGGCCGGCCACCGCGCCCGCGATCCACCCCGCGAGCAACGCCCCCGCGAGGTCAGCGTCCACCTACACCCGCTCGATGGCGGTCGAGGCCGCGCGCCCCAGTGTGTGCACCTCGAAGACCCCGGCGCCCACCTGCTTGAAGTCCTTGCGGAGTTCGGACAGCTTCGCGTTCTCATGGATGAACAGGAACACGGACGGCCCCGCACCGCAGAGGTGGAGGCGCATCGCGCCCGCCTGCGCGTAACGCGCGAAGTGCGCGACGAGCTCCGGCTCGGTCCGCTCGATCACCGCCTCGAAGGCGTTCACCAGGTCGTTGGTCGGCGGCGGCGCCTTGCGCGCGATCCGCGCGGCGAGGCGCTTCGAGCGCCCGCCGTCGCTGAAGTCGTGGTGATGGAGGCCCGCATAGCGCCGCGCCGTCTTGTTCTCCCCGCCCGGCACCGGCGGCACCAGCACCAGCAGCCGCAGCGCCGTCACGTCGCGCAGTTCTTCCACACGCTCCCCGCGGCCGGTGCACCGCGCTGTCCCCCCGTGGATGAAGAACGGGACATCCGACCCGATCGTCGCCGCCACCGCCTCGAGGCGCGCCATCGGCCAGCCGAGGCCCCACAGCTCGTTCAGCCCCCGGATCACCGCCCCCGCGTCCGACGACCCACCGCCGAGCCCCCCCGGCGACGGGATCCGCTTCTCGACGCTGACCGCGACGTCCGGCGACCGGCCAGCCGCCTCAGCCATCCGGATCGCTGC
>CAYPYF010000049.1:5675-20297 GCA_964414675.1 uncultured Dehalococcoidaceae bacterium | reverse complement strand
ACCCCAACCCTCCCCCCTCAAGGGGGAGGGGGTCGGAATGATGGAGCTCATTCCTCCCATCGCACCTCGACCTCGCCGACGCGGACTGTGTCGCCCTCGCTGACGCCGAGGCGGCGCATGGCACGGTTCACGCCCATCCTCTTGAGGCGACCGAAGAACTCCTCGCGCGGATCGCGGTCATTGAGCTCGAGGGTGAGCGCGAGCCAGTTGGGGGTGGGGCCGTCGATGACGGCGACGCCATCGTCGTCCAGGTAGGCCTCGAAGCGGCCGGTGCGCTTTGGCTCCGGGGTGAGGACGGGGATGGCGCGGGACTCGGCGTCCGCTTCGGCCTCCTGCTGCGCGCGGAGCAACCAGAGCGCCTGCTGGGCGAGGTCGCGTGTGCCCTCGCCGGTGGCGGCGGAGATCGGGAAGCGTCGCACGTCGAGGGCGTCGAGGTCCGCCTCGAAGAGCTCGGTGCGCGCGACGGCGTCGGGGTCGTCCATCTTGTTGAGGGCGAGGATCTGAGGCTTCTCCGCGAGGCCGTGGCCGAACTCGGCGAGCTCCTGGTTGATCAGGTGGTAGTTCGCAAGCGGGTCCTCCGCGGTCATGTCGAGCACGTGGACGAGGACGCGCGTGCGTTCGATGTGGCGGAGGAACTCGTGGCCGAGGCCGACACCGGCGCTGGCGCCCTCGATCAGCCCGGGCATGTCCGCGGCGACGAATGCCTCGTCGCCGACGTACACGACGCCGAGCTCGGGCTGCAGGGTGGTGAAGGGGTACGACGCGATCTTCGGGCGCGCGCGGCTCCAGGAGGTCAGGAGCGTCGACTTGCCAGCGTTCGGCAGGCCGACGAGGCCGACGTCCGCGAGCAACTTGAGGTCGAGGCGGAGTCGGAGGCGGTCGCCGGGCGCGCCGCGCTGGGCGAACTTCGGGGCCTGCCGCGTGGAGGTCGCGAAGCGCTTGTTGCCCCAGCCGCCCCGGCCGCCGCGAGCCACCATCAGCGTCGCGCCGTCCTCGTCCAGGTCACCGAGCTCTTCACCGGTCTCGGCGTCGTAGACGATCGTGCCGATCGGGACCGGGAGGGTAATCGACGCGCCGGTGGCGCCTCGACGCTGGTTGGGGCCACCCGACACGCCAGGGGCCGCGCGGCGGGTGGCGCCGTCGGCGTACTGGTCCAGCGTAGAGATGCGCCGCTGGGCTTCGAGGAAGACGTTGCCACCTCGGCCACCGTCGCCGCCGTCCGGACCGCCACGCGGCGAGAACTTCTCGCGGCGGAAGGAGACGACGCCCGTCCCACCATCGCCGGCGGCTACGTCAATTTCGATCTGGTCGATCATGAGCAGTCATTCATGCCCAGGGACTCTTGCCCGTCTGGGTCTGGTTCGATCAGGGGTGTTGTGGATGTGGAAGAGAGGATTCCACATTCCAGTGGAAGACACCTGCGATCAGATCGTAGTCGTAGTAGTGGTGTGGATCGTGTGGATGGCTTCACGGATCACGGTCATGGATTCGTGATTCCCGTTCACAGCCGCTCGGGAACCCTCCTACGGGACGTTCGTGCCTCAGGGATGTCTGTCGTGCTTCGGGGCCGGGTGGTTGGACGTGCAACTGTTGGCGGAGCAAGAAGCGCACAGTCTGAGCGTCTATCCACCGTTTGGCGTCACTTTGTCCACAGATCGGTGCAAACAACCGTTTATGCGCATCTGCGGATAGATCGAAACCTTCGGCCCTGACGTGGGAGCGGAGCGAGTGTATGGGCGCGTACAACGTGAGGTGAGACGAGCCCGCGCGAGGATGCTCGCGACCACGGTTGTGTTACGCGATGCGGCGCGACTGCTCGATCATCTCGCGGAGGCTACCGATATCTCGCCGCGTCTCCGGGTCCACGCTGAGGGAGCGCTCCATCTTGCGCCAGCCGTGGTGGACGGTGGAGTGGTCGCGGCCGCCGAGGGCCTGGCCGATCTCCACGAGGGAGCGGTGGGCGAGTTCGCGCATGAGGTACATGGCGATCTGGCGGGGGTACGCGACGCGCTTCTCGCGGCTGACCGAGAGCAGGCCGTCACGGTCGATGTCGAAGTAGCGGCAGACGATGTCCATGATCAGCTCGGGGGACGGCGGGAGCTTCGGCTCGTTCGTCTCGAGCGATGCGAGCGCCGAGGCGACGACGTCCGGGGAGAGCGGCTCGCCGGTGAGGCGCGAGTAGGCGACGACGCGCGTGAGGGAGCCTTCGAGCTCGCGGATGTTGTTCTTGAAGCGCGCGGCGATGGCGTGGAGGACGTCGTCGCGGACGCGGATGTTCTGCTCGGCGGCCTTGTGCCGGAGGATGGCGACCCGCGTCTCCATGTCCGGCGCCTGGAGGTCCGCGATCATGCCCCACTCGAAGCGGGTGCGGAGGCGGTCCTCGAGCTGGGCGATGTGGGCCGGGCTCTTGTCCGAGGTGATGACGATCTGACGGCCGGCCTCGTAGAGCTCGTTGAAGGTGTAGAAGAACTCCTCCTGCGTCTGCTCCTTGCCGGCGATGAACTGGATGTCGTCGATGAGGAGGGCGTCCGCGGAGCGGTAGCGCGCGCGGAAGTCGTCCATCTTGCGGCCCTGGATCGAGGTGATGAGGGCGTTGGTGAACGCTTCTGCGCTCATGTAGACGACGTGCTGGCCCTTCTCGAGGAGCGAGTGGCCGATGGCGTGGAGCAGGTGGGTCTTGCCCAGGCCGGCGGCGCCGTAGATGAAGAGCGGGTTGTAGAGGCGGCCCGGCTCGCGCGCGACGCCCTCCGCAGCGGCGAAGGCGAGGCGGTTGCCGGGGCCGACGATGTAGTTGGCGAAGTTGTAGCGCTCGCGGAGGCGGGGACGCTGCTGCGCGACGCGCGGCGTGTCGCCGACGGGCGAGTGGAGCGCGGCGACCGCGCCTTCCTCGGGCCGGAGGGGCTCGAAGCGGACCTCCACCTCCATGCCGTTGATCTCGGCGAGGGTGCGGAGGATGGCGGGGCGGAGTCGCTTGTGGAGCCACTCGGTGACGAACTCGGAGCGGGTGCCGACGACGAGGACCTCATCGCCCTCCATGCGGACGCCGACGGTGCCTTCGAGCCAGGTGTCGTAGTTCGCGCGGGAGACCTGCTGTGACAGCACCTTGAGTGCGGCCTGCCAGAGCGCAGAGGGTTCGTCGTGCAACGCCGTCCGCCCTCCGCGGTTGAGCCAACCAGTTTGAGCGAACTGCTAAAGCGCGCACGAATCCCGGCCCCGAGTCTGTGTGAGACTTCGGGTTCCACAGAGGTTCAGGTCTGAGGAATATTTGCCGGAGGCCGAGGCAAGAGCCGCCGCTGAGTGAGTGTACGTCCAATTTCATGTTCGACCCGGCCACCGGCTTGCCGCAGTCAGCGGGCCATCGGTCGAACGACCCGGACAATACCATCGGCTGATCAGGCCGATCAAGGCACTTATGTGAGGTCGGTGGTGCTTTTCATTACAACCATCGAAACTCTTGATAACACCAGTGGTGCGGGCCGCGGGTCGCTATACTGCGCGCCACTCTTACCGGAACGCCGACCCCTGGTGGCGGCGGAATCGACGGACTGACCGATGACTCACGATGCCTCCCTCCCCGCGCGATCCGCTCGTCGTGACGCGTCTCCAGCCGCGGACGCGGACGGACCCGACGATGCCGAGGGGTTCCTCCTCGCGATCGACATCGGCAACACGAGCGTGGCGATCGGGGTCTTCGACGGCGCCGAGGAGATCGCGACGTTCCGCGTGGCGAGCGACCAGGAGAACTTCCCGGACGAGTACGCGATGCTGCTGCTGGGGCTGCTCCGGACGCGCGACATCTCGCCGGAGGACGTGACCTCCGCGGTGATGTCCAGCACGGTCCCGCCGCTGATCACGACGTTCCAGCAGGTCTGCCGGAAACACTTCGACGTGGACCCGCTGGTGGTGGGGCCCGGCGTCCGGACCGGCGTGCGCGTGCTGTACGACAACCCACGCGAGGTGGGGCCAGACCGGATCCTCCACGCGGTCGCCGCGCTCGACACGTACGACCCGCCGCTGATCATCGTGGACCTGGGGACGGCGTGCGTCTTCGACGCGGTCTCGCGCGACGGAGACTACCTGGGCGGGGCGATCGCGCCGGGCATCGGGCTGGCGTCGCAGGCGCTGTTCACGCGGGCGGCGATGCTGCACCGCGTGGGCCTCGAGCAGCCCGGGAGCCCGATCGGCCGGAACACGGTGCACTCGATGCAGTCCGGGATCTTCTTCGGGTACGTGGAGATGGTGCGTGGGATGGTGCGGCGCTTCAAAGCGGAGATCGGCGAGGAAGCACTGGTGATCGGCACCGGTGGATACGTGAACGTGCTGGCCGAGGAGGCCGGCTGCTTCGACGTGATCGAGCCGGACCTGAACCTGACCGGGCTGCGTATCGTCTGGGAGCAGAACCAATGACCCCAACGGCCCCAACGATCCTGGACACGGCTGCTGACCCGCCGGGACGCGTCGGGGATCCGCTGCGTGGGGCGCACGTGGTCCTCGGTGTGACCGGATCGATCTCCTGCTATAAGGCCGTCGAGGTCGCCAGCCGGCTGGTGCAGGCGGGGGCGATCGTCGACGTCGCGTTGACCTCGCACGCCGCGGAGTTCGTGACGCCGCTGACCTTCCGCTCGATCACGGCGCGGCAGCCGTACGGCGACATGTGGCAGCCGCACGGCGAGTTCGGCGAGGCGCACGTGGAACTCGCCCGGCGCGCCTCGATCATGGTGATCGCGCCGGCGACGGCCTCCTGCCTCGCGCGGCTGGCGCACGGGCTCGCGGACGACATGGTGTCGCTCACGGCGATCGCGACGACGTCACCGCTGCTGGTGGCGCCGGCGATGGCCGCGCAGAGGTGGGAGCACCCGGCGACGCAGGCGAACGTCGCGATCCTCCGTGAGCGAGGCGTGCAGTTCCTCGGCCCGGCGTCCGGACGGCTCGCCTCGGGGCGCGTGGGTGCGGGTCGGCTCGTGGAGCCGCTGGAGATCGTGGACCAGGCGCGGGCGCGCCTGGCGCGCGCGGGCGGGGACTACCTCGGGCGGAAGATCGTGATCAGCGCGGGCGGGACGCACGAGTACATCGACCCCGTCCGGTACATCACCAACAAGTCGTCCGGGAAGATGGGCTACGCGCTGGCCGAGGCGGCCCGCGACCGCGGCGCCGAGGTGGTGATCGTCTCGACAGTGTCGCAGCCGATCCCCTCGACGGTGCGGGTGGTGTCCGTGGAGTCCGCGCTGCAGATGCAGCAGGCGGTGCTGGCGGAGTGCGCGGACGCGGACGGGCTGATCATGGCCGGCGCGGTGGCGGACTACCGGCCGGCATCCTCCTCGGACCACAAGATCAAGCGCGAGACCGCGGGCGACATCTCGATCGACCTGCTCGAGAACCCGGATGTGATCGCCTCGGTGCCGACGGACAACGCGCGGCCCGGGGGGCTCGTGAAGGTGGCGTTCGCCGCGGAGACGGACGACCTGCTGGCGAACGCGGCGCGGAAGCTGGCGAAGAAGGGCGCGCGGTTCGTCGTGGCGAACGATGTGACGGCGACGGACGCGGGGTTCGGGGTGGACGACAACCGCGTGACGATCCTTGACGACGACGGGGGTCAGACGGACTACCCGTTGATGTCGAAGTACGCGGTGGGGCACGCGATCCTGGACCGGCTCAAGGGGTACCTCGAGGGGCGTTGAGCGTGTGCGCGGCATCCGAGCCTGATCTCGGCTGCGGTACTTGAGTGAGCCTCCCCCAACCCCCTCCCCTTTCCGGGGGAGGGGGCTTTCGGATCTCTCGCGTCAACGTGGATGGGTGTGTGCTCTGGCGTTCCGGGGCTCGCCCTTCGACGGGCTCAGGGTGAGCGGGTGTTTGCGGGCGGTGTGGGGGTCGGACGCGGGTGGTTCGGGTCTGGGTGCGGGGCTCGGTGGGCCTCGGGCGGTTGGGATTCGGTGTGGTCGGGAGCCGGCCAAGCCCACCACCTAGCAGGCGCGTCGTCCGATACCCCTGCCGCCTGGCACCCGGGCGACGCCAACCAGAGGCCCCCGGTCCGCGCTCACCCCCTCCGAGCGTGACCGGGGCCTCGTCGTGCGCGGGACAAGCGCAGGAGTAGGCCGGTGACCGACTAGTGTCGACTCGGCAGACTATAGATGTAATCTACCCGAGTAGATCGGTCATGCACGGTCAAGGCTTACAAGGTTGACACACGCGCTGGTGATAGAAACGCACCTTGAAATGGGAATCCAGTAGATGGGTGTTTTATCTCGTTATTATAAATTGACGATTCCAATATTGCTTTCGATCACCGTTGGACTCTTGGTCGCGATCGCTTACACACAGAGCACCACCGGATCGTCATTTGATGATGAGGCCTTGTTGCTGTGGAATTTCTCGCAGCGAGGGATTGAGGTGGATTCAGGAGTTCTACGTATTCAGGACGTTGAGCGCTCTGCTATGAACCAGCCAGTTCCGGCGGGAGTAGCGGGTGTCATCCTCGACGAGGAGGCGCTCGCCCAAGCAGGCGATCGCCTCACAACTTGGTATCGCTCTGGTTTGGTGATCGTTGCGCTGGACATGAGTGGGCCCGGACTCATGGGGGCTATCACGTCCCATCCTGGGGCGTTTGCTGAGAACGAGCAGCGCAAACTCCCGGCTAATGTTACGCATCCAGAGTCATCGATCACTCCCTTCGAGGAGGGGCAGTTCGCTGTCGCATATCGGAGCCCCCCGAAAGCAGACGGGGGACTCATGGCAGGTGCAGTGACCCGCCCATTCTCGCCGGAGGGACTTGCCGAGGCGGCGCGAACGGCTTGGCTCGCAGCGAACAACCTCGTGGAGGTTGACGGGACCGTGATGCCGGCGTTCTCGGAGGATCCGCCGGATTGGCTCAAGTTCGAAGGGGAGGACTAGGCAAGATGGCAATCATCGCAGCCCGCCGCCGAGCTACAACGGCGATCCTGCCCCTAGCGTTGGTCGCATCGTTCCTGTTGTTCGTGCCATCGTTCGGACGTATGGGGAGGTGGGTCTTAGGGTGCCTCGAGCGGTTGGTTGGGGACAGCGGTCCTGGGGACCCTCTCCCCCGCCCTCCCCCAGAGGGGGAGGGGGCCGGATTCCTGGAGGATCACCGCCGTATAACTCGGCGCTGGTAGCCTCGGGGTATGCGGATCGGGATCGACTTCGACGACACGCTTTCGGACTGGGGCGCGATGCTCACGTCCGAGGCGGCGCGGCGGTGGAAGCTGGACCTGGCGGCGCTGCATGCTTCGGGCGGGAAGCCCGAGGATCGCGTGGGCGAGGACTGGCGGAAGTTGATCCTTGAGCTGCTGGAGACGGAGCTGAGCCTCTCGCTGCCGGTGAAGGCGGGGGCGCTCGAGGTGACGCGCGAGCTGGCGGAGCGGCACGAGCTGGTGGTGCTGACGGCGCGCTACGAGCGCGAGTCGGCGTTCGTGGGGCCGTGGCTGCGGGAGCACGGGATCCCGATTGAGCGCGTGGTCTCGACGAGCCGGGAGCCGAAGCACACGTTCGCGAGCGACCTCGGCCTGAGCGTGCACCTGGACGACACGGCGCGGGTGTTCGACCACTTCGTGGACCACTCGTGCGCGAGCGCGCTCCTCGTGGGCAGCGTGTTCGACCGCGCGGAGGAGCCGCTCGGGCACGTGCGCTCGGTGGAGTCGTGGCAGCGGTTCGCTGAGTATGTGCGCGAGATCGATGAGGGCGTACCGCCCTCGATCGCGGCGCGCGCCCTCAAGGGGTAGTGGGCTCCCGGGGGGCTAGCGATGCGCATCGGGCTGGACTTCGACGGAACGCTGATGGACATCGCGCTCGCGAAGCAGCAGTACATCAAGGCGACCTGGGACCTCGACCTCTCGATTGCGGACACGGCGCGGCCGGGTGCGCTGCCGGTGCTGGGCGAGGAGCGTTACCTGCAGATGGTGGCGGCGACGCACCGGACCGAGGCGATGCTGGACACGCCACCGATCCCGGGCGCCCTCGACGTGACGGGTCGCCTGCTGGCGTCGCACGACGTGGTGGTGGTGACGGCGCGGCTGGACGAGGAAGTGGAGCTGGCGCGCGAGTGGCTGCGTCGTCGCGGCCTCGGCGGGATCGAGGTGGTGCACACGGCGTGGGAGACGAAGCGCGGCGCGTGGGAGCGGCTGCGCACGGAGGTGCACCTGGACGACGCGCCGCTGGTGCTGATGGACCACCCTGACGCGATGGTGCCGGCGCTGTTGCACACGCCGTACAACGCGGCGCTGGAGCGATGCGCGCTGACGAGGCCGATGGAGGACTGGCTGGCGTTTGAGCGGCTGGTGGGGGTGCTGGCCTCGGAGGGTGCGGTCTCGGGGTAGGGTCGGGGACTCGGAGCCCTCACCCCAGCCCTCTCCCCGTGTGGGGAGAGGGGGCCGGAGGCGGAGGGGGCGCTGTGCTGCGCAGCCAGTCCTTATCTGCGTCGCTCTGGCTGTGCTGCACCTCCCCTCGCCCCCTTCCGGAACGGGAAGGGGGCTTTCGAGATCCTGGGGGTTCTTGGAGGCTGCGGGGGCCTCGGTCCGTGGTTCGGCGGGCGGGCGTCCCTGGGGCTCGCCCTGAGCCTGTCGAAGGGTGAGCGGGTGGTTGCGTTGGGGTGGTGTCGGTCGGGGCGTGGGGTGCCCTCACCCCAGCCCTCTCCCCGTGTGGGGAGAGGGGGCTGGATCTGGCGGGTGCGGGTGGCCTTGGTGGGTTGTGGGGTGGGAGGGGGAGCGGCGGCGGAGGTCGAGGGGTCGAGGAGTGAGGGAGGCGGGGGCGGCTCGGGGTGTTAGGCGGGTTGGAGGAGTTGCATGGTGTTGCCGTCCGGGTCGCGGAAGGTTGCCATCTTGCCGCCCCAGGCCATGGACGTGGGGCCGTGGGTGAAGGTGACGCCGCGTTCCGACATGGCTGCTGCTACTTCCTCGAGGTCTGTGGTGAGCAGGTTCACCATGAGGCGGTTGGGGTCCTCGTTGGGGCCGGTGACGCCGTCGTGGGTGGAGATGATGAGGCGGACGCGGGCGGGGGGTGTGCCCCAGGTGTAGGCGACGCGCTGGGCGCGGAGGCCGCCGCCGGGTGGGTCCGGGGTGAGGCCGACGGCGTGCGTGTAGAACGCGACGAGGGCGTCGAAGCGCTCGGGGGTGGTGAAGAGGCTGACGCCGGCGAGGCCTTCGAAGCCCATGGTCGTTCCTCCGTGTCTCCGGCCCTGCGGGGAGCGGTTACTTCGCCCGCGACTTCACGAACTCGACGAGGGTGCGGACGGGGGTGCCTCGCATGCCCTTCACGAGCCAGCCCTTGTCGCTGGGTGCGCTCATGACGTTGGCAATGTCGAGGTGGACCCACGGGGTGTCCTTCGCGAAGACCTCGATGAACTTGGCGGCGGTGATGCTGCCGCCGTCGGGGCCGCCGGTGTTCTTGATGTCCGCGACGTCTGACTTGATCGACTCGTAGTACTCGGCGTCCATCGGCATGCGCCAGGCCAGCTCGCCGGTGGCGTCGGCGGCGCGCTCGACCTCGGTGGCGAGGCGGTCATTGTTGGTGAAGAGGCCCATGCGGATGCGGCCGAGCGCGACGCTCATCGCGCCGGTGAGGGTGGCGACGTCGATGATCGAGGTGCAGCCATTCTCCCGCGCGAACACGATCGCGTCCGCGAGGACGAGGCGGCCCTCGGCGTCGGTGTTGATCACCTCGATGGCGGTGCCGTCCGAGGCGTAGACGACGTCACCGGGCTTGGTGGCGGAGCCGCCGGGCATGTTCTCCGTGCAGGGCGCGATGGCCATGACGTTCACGGGGAGCTTGAGGCGGGCGATCGCCTGGATCGCGCCGATCACGGTGGCGGCGCCGCTCATGTCGCCCTTCATCGCCTCCATGCCTGCGGGGGGCTTGAGGGAGATGCCGCCGGTGTCGAAGGTGATGCCCTTGCCGACGAGGCCGATGTAGCGGCCCTTCGTCCGGGCGCCGTTGTAGGTGAGGACGATGAACTTGGGCGGCTGGATGGAGCCCTGGGCGACCGAGAGGTACGAGCCCATCTTCAGCCGTTCGGCCTCGGCGCGCTCGATGATGCGGCACTCGATACCGATGTCCGAGGCGACCTGCTGGGCGCGGGTGGCGAGGACGGTGGGGGTCATGAGGTTGGCGGGCTCGTTCGCCATGTCGCGCATGGCGTTCACGCCCTCGGCGACGATGACGCCGGCCTCGACGCCGCGACGGACGGCGGCGGCGCGGCGGGTGGAGGACTCGACGAACGTGACGTCGCCGAGGGTGTACGCGGGCCTGTCGGCAGCGCGGGTGTGGTGCTTGTCGAAGCGGTAGAGGCCGAGCACGACGCCCTCGGCGGCGGCCTGTGCGGCGTCCTCCGGGCTGACGCCCGAGGGGACTTCCCCGAGCCCGAGCGCGACGTTGCCGGCGTCCATGCCTCGGAGGGCACGGGCGAGGTTCGCGAGGCGGTCGCGGAGGGCGATGGTAGTGAGCTTGGAGCGCTCGCCGACGCCGTAGACGACGACGCGCTTCGCCTTCGTGCGGCGGCGGGCGGAGGCGGGGACGGGGAGTGTGGTGGTCTCGCTGCTCTTCCCGGCGATGAGGCCGGAGGCGAGCATCTGCGCGATCACGCCGCCGAGCGCCTGGTCCGCGGCGGCGGTCTCGCCGGAGAGCGTGCGTACGCCCTGCGCCAGCGGAACCACGATCGTGTCCGCGTCGTTCTCCGTGATGGTGCCGGCGGCGACCGTGATCTGCATGGCGACTCCTCGTGCTGACTCGTGCGGACCGGGGTCAGTCGTGGCGGCCCGGTCCGTCGGGGAGCATACAGCGGAGATTCCGGCGTGGACGAGACGTGGGGGGTGGGTCGTGGGCGGGCGGAGCCCTCACCCCAGCCCTCTCCCCGTGTGGGGAGAGGGGGTCGGAGCCGGAAGGGGGATCCTGACCTGACCAGCCCTCTCCTCTTCGACAGGCTCAGGATGAGCGGAGGGAGAGGGGGTCGGAGGCGGTGGGGGAACAGGGGAGCAGGGGGTGGCGCTGGTTACTGGGTGACGGTGCAACAGACATGCGGTCGGGGGCGGGCGTATCCTGCCCGGCGAGACGACCTCGTGCCGGAGAGCGGGCGAGGCCGGTGTTTCAGGACGATGGCTTCATGCGTGCTCGGGTCTACCGCTACATCCACCAGGTGACCTCGCCGACGCGGCGACACGTGACCTGGTTCGACCTGATCGAGATCGGTCTGGTCGCCTTCGGGTTCCTCGTCTACTTCATCGTGCGCGGCGCCGTGGTGGACCGGACGGGCGAGGCGCTGGCGAACGCGCGGGCGATCATCGAGGTGCAGAAGGGCGCGGGGCTCCTCCTCGAGCCGGCGCTGAACGGGTGGACGATGGACGCGGGCTGGCGCATCGACCTGTTCAACTGGGTCTACTTCTGGCTGGACTTCCCGCTGATCGTGGGGACGGGCCTGTTCCTGTTCGTGAAGAGCCGGTTCCACTACACGCTGCTGCGCGATTCGCTGCTGATCTCGGGTGGCCTGGCCCTGATCATGTACGCCTCGTACCCGGTGGCGCCTCCTCGCTACCTGCCGGAGTGGGGGTTCGTGGACACGCTGGAGCAGTTCGCGAACCTGTCCTACCAGGCGCAGTCGATGGCGGCGTTCGTGAACCCGTACGCGGCGGTGCCGTCGCTGCACGTGGGGTGGTCCGTGCTGCTGGCGTTCGTGGTGTTCATGGCGACACGGAACGTGATCCTGCGGGCGGGTGTCCTCCTGGTGCTGGGGACGCAGACGGTGGCGGTGATGGCGACGGCGAACCACTACCTGTTCGACGCGATGGTGGGGACGCTGGTCTGTGTGGCGGCGCTGATGCTGGCGCTGTGGTTGCAGTCGGCGGGGTATCCGATGGTGCGCGAGTTCTTTGGGCGGCGTGCTTCGGAGCTTGAGGGTGAGATCGCGCTGGAGCTGGTGGCTGAGGTGCAGGCAGAGGCGGAGCCTGAGCCGGTTGTGGCGTAGCGCTGCGGCCCGCGGTTTCCTCGTTTCGTTCTGGGCCGAAGGTGACGAGCGTGGGGCTCGGTAGGCCCTCCCCCCGACCCCCTCCCCAGGAGGAGGGGGAGCCAGAATTTGCTGTGTGAAACCCATCCCCCCCAACCCCCTTCCCTTTCCGGGGAAGGGGGCTTTTCGGATCCTGTTCTCGGACGGTTCAAGGATGGCGTCCTTTCTAGTTCGGTTCTGGGCTGAGGTGACGGGCCTGGCTCGGTTAGGCCCCCCTGGAGGGAGAGGGAGTCAGCATTTGCCGTGCGAGACCCGTCCCCCTTTCCGGTCTCCGGGAAGGGGGTTTTCGGATCCTGTTCTCGGCGGGTGGCGGCGCGCCCCGGAGGGGTGGTGGCAGGCGAGTGGGTTTTGGGGACCCTCTCCCCCACCCTCCCCCAGAGGGGGAGGGGGTCGGAATCCGGGGCGCGGGGCGGGAATCCTCGGCGGTGGGTGGGACCCGGCGTGGGTCCAGGCGATGCGGGCGAAGCCGGGGTCGGTGGTTGGGCGTGCGGGGGGCTTGTCTTTTGACGGGCTCAGGGTGAGCGGGTGGTTGCGTTGGGGGTGGTGTGGGTCGTCGGTGGGCGCCCTCACCCCATCCCTCTCCCAAAACGGGAGAGGGGGCCGGAAACGGGAGAGGGGGCCGGAGGTGGCGGAGGTAGGGGGCTAGGCGTGGGTCCAGGCGATGCCGACGAAGCCGGGGCCGTACTTGGTGGCGGCGTGGCGGGTGATGGGGGTGACGTGGACCTCGAGGGGGTGGAGGTGGCGTTCGATCCAGGTGGCCATGGCTTCACCGGCGGGGCCGACGCCGCCGTGGTGGACGGCGACGCGGAGGTCTGAGGCCCCCTCCTCAACCATCGAGGCGAAGCGGTCGCGGAGGAGGCGGAGGGCGAGGTCACGGCGTGGGGGCATGGCGTCGAGGGCGAAGCCGTCGTCGCGGACGAGGGTGACGACGCGGCTGGGGACGCCGAGGTTACCGGGGGCGGTCTGGCCGCTGAGCTCGGGGTGTTCGATGAGGGCGAGGAGCTGGGTGCTCGCGGCGCGGGCCTGTTCGATGGCGGCGGTGGGGGTCGCGCCCGCGGCGGCTGCGTCGGCGGCGATGGCGGCGCGCCAGCCGGAGGCCATGAGGACGTCGCGGGTGAGGGCGTGGAAGCGTGCGCCGGCTGCCTCGACGGCCGCGCGGGCGAGGGCTTCGACGCCTTCGGGGTGGCCGTGGTCGTCGCCGGGGCCGACGTAGAGGACATCGGTGTCCGGGCCGCCTTCCTCTGCGGCGCGGCGACAGGCCTCGACGGCGGGGGTGGTGTCGAGGGGTGCGCCCACCTCGACCATGAGGCGGGGGATGTTCTCGTGCGCGACGAGGAGGGTGGCGTCGCCGGGGGCGACGAGGATGCCGCCTCGCTGGGCGACGGGCGCGGGGAGGCTGACGTCGGCGTCGACGATGACTCGGAGGGTGGGGACGCGGGGTGCGGTCACGGGTGTCTCGTTCCTGTCGTGTCGCCGAGGCGGGGGAGGGCGCTCGTGCCCGAGTCTGCCGGAGGCGGGGCGCGTGTGCCAGTCGGCGTTGTCGGCGTCTCTACTGTGCCACTGGGAGGGCTTGTGGTAGCGTGAATCCGTCGATCACCGGGCTGATGCGTCAGCCGGGCCGACAGCGGTTCGCTCCCCGGCCGCCGCGGGACTCCCTCGAACTCCTGGGAACCCCTGATGCTGTCCCCGACGCCTCGACGAGGTGGGGGTCAGTTGGCCGGGACTGGCGGCGCCGCCCAACACCGAGCGTAGGGACGTTGGATCTCCATCGATCATCGAGGAGATCACGGGCGCCAGAGACGGGTAGCAGTTCAAGCAGATGCAGACGGTCGAACGCAAGACAGAGATCATCGACGAGTACAAGCGGTCCGAGGGCGACACCGGTTCGCCTGAGGTGCAGGTCGCACTGCTGACCGACCGCATCATCTACCTCACGAACCACCTTCGTGAGCACAAGCATGACTTCGCGACGCGTCGCGGGCTGCTGAAGCTTGTCGGCCAGCGCCGACGCCAGCTTCGCTACCTGTCGAAGACGGACGTGGAGCGCTATCACACCCTGATCCAGCGTCTCGGGCTGCGCCGCTAGCGCAGCCCGACCCGTTTCTGGCCCGCCGCATTCCCCGCATTCATCGATGGGTGCGTGCCGGCCAGAGTTCCGAGGCGCCCCGACCCCCTACCACCCAAGCAACCGTGGAGACGACCGCAAACGGAGGAGGATCCTCCGTCCGGACGGCAACAGGCCGATCCCGTCCCGGTAGCCCGGCGAAGCCCTGAGACGCAAGAAGGGACCTCATCGCCCGGCTGATCTGAGATGTGTGTGGAGCCAGAGAAGACGAAGAGAGACATACCTTGACTACCACCGGCGCACAGACGCGCACCTTTACCCGCGAGATCGAGGGCCAGACCTTCGAGATCGGCCTCGGCCGGCTCGCCCCCAACGCCCTGGCCGCCTGCACGATCCGCTACGGCGACACCGTGCTCCTCGTGACCCTCGCCGATGGCGACCCCCGCCCGGGCATCGACTTCTTCCCGCTGACCGTGGACTTCGAAGAGCGGATGTATTCGATCGGGAAGATCCCCGGTTCGTTCTTCCGCCGCGAGGGCCGTCCGAGCCCGTGACG
>CAYPYF010000049.1:0-5665 GCA_964414675.1 uncultured Dehalococcoidaceae bacterium | reverse complement strand
GGCCACGCTGGCCGCCCGCATGACCGACCGCCCGATCCGCCCGCTGTTCCCGAAGGGGTTCAAGCGCGAGGTCCAGCTGGTGGGGACGCTGCTGGCGTCCGACCGCCAGAACCCCGGCGACTCGCTGATGACCATCGGCGCTTCGACCGTGGTGAACATCTCGCCGCTGCCGTTCGAGGGCCCTGTGTCCTCGGTCCGCCTCGCGCGGGTAGACGGTCGCTTCAAGGCCTTCCCGACGTACGCGGAGCTCGAGGCGTCCGACCTCGAACTGACCGTGGCTGCGACGGACGACTCGGTCGTGATGATCGAGGCGGGCGCGAAGCAGATCCCCGAGGACGACCTGATCGAGGCGATCGAGTACGCGGAGGGCATCTGCCGCGAGCTGAACGCCCTCCAGCGCGAGGTGATGGCCGAGTTCTCCGTCCCGAAGATGGACTGGGTGAAGCCGGCCGACCGCAGCGAGCTGCGCGCGAAGATCGAGGGCATCCTCGCCGGGCAGGACGAGATGGTGTTCGCCTCCGTCCAGGGCGAGGGCTTCCGCGGCCTGGACGCGATGGGCAAGCACGTCATCGCGAAGATGGAAGAGGCCGGCGAGTCCGACGTCGACCGCGGCGCGGTGATGGCGGAGACCGAGGCCTACATCAAGGCGACGGTGCGCGGGAAGATCCTCAACGAGGGTGTCCGCGCCGACGGCCGCCAGCCCGAGCAGATCCGCGAACTGTCCTCCGAGGTCGGTGTCCTTCCTCGGGTGCACGGCTCCGGGCTCTTCCAGCGCGGGCAGACGCAGGTCCTGACCGTGGCGACGCTGGGCACGCTGCGTGACCGCGCTCGCATCGACGCTATTGCGCCGGGCGAGTGGAAGATGTTCATGCACCACTACAACTTCCCGCCGTTCTCGGTGGGCGAGGCGCGCCCGATGCGCAGCCCCGGCCGCCGCGAGATCGGCCACGGGATGCTGGCGGAGAAGGCCATTGAGGCCGTCCTGCCGTCATTCGAGAAGTTCCCGTACGTGATCCGGCTGGTGTCGGACGTGCTGTCCTCGAACGGGTCGACGTCGCAGGGCGCGATCTGTGGTTCGACGCTCGCGCTGATGGACGCCGGGGTGCCGATCGACGCGCCGGTGGCCGGCATCGCGATGGGGCTGGTGACGAGTGACGAGATGGCCACGAAGTGGCAGCTCCTCACGGACATCGCCGGCATCGAGGACGCCCTCGGCGACATGGACTTCAAGGTGGCCGGCACCGAGACGGGCGTGACCGCCGTCCAGCTGGACATCAAGCTCAAGAAGCTGCCGCCGAACTTCCTGCGCGAGGTGTTCTCCCGCGCTCGGACGGCGCGCCTGCAGATCCTGGACGTGATGCTGAAGGCGATCCATGACCCCCGCGACGAGGTGGGGACGTACGCGCCGAAGATCACGATCGTGCACATCGACCCGTCGAAGATCGGCGCGGTCATCGGGCCGGGCGGCAAGGTGATCAACGCGATCATCGCGGCGACCGGCGCCTCCATCGACATCCAGGAGGACGGCTCGGTCTTCATCGGCGGGCAGGACGCCGCCGGCGTTGAGGCCGCCGTCCGCCAGGTGCAGGGGCTCACGAAGGAGATCCAGGTCGGCGAGGTCTACGAGGGCCCCGTCGCGCGGATCATGTCCTTCGGCGCCTTCGTGGAGATCCTGCCGGGCAAGGACGGGATGGTCCACATTTCCGAGCTGTCCGACGAGCGCGTCGACCGCGTCGAGGATGTCGTGAACGTGGGCGACATCGTCAAGGTGAAGGTCATCGAGATCGACAACCTGGGCCGTATCAACCTCTCGATGCGAGAGGCTGACCAGGAGGGCGCTGTCGGCATCCGCGAGGGTGGCAGCGACCGTCCTCGTTCGGGTGGTGGTGACCGTGGTCCTCGCGGCGGTGGTGGCGGCGACCGTGGTGGCCGCAACGGCGGCGGCGGTGACCGTGGTGGCCCGCCGCGCGGCGACCGTGGGCCTCGCCCCGGTGGTGGTGGCGGCGACCGTGGTGGTGACCGTGGTCCGCGTCCGGAGCGTCCGGCGGGTGACCGTCCTGCGGGCGGTGGCGGCGGGCGTCGCTGGTAGCGACTGCGGTTCGATAGCAACGATGACGGCCCGGGAGCAATCCCGGGCCGTTGTTTTTTTGTGTGGTTCTCGTGGTCGGAACGTCATGCCCCGGTCGGGGGCCTCCCGGTCCGGTTCGCGGTGACGGGGTTTCTTCGGGCTCGTTGCATGCGACCGCTTCACCCACACCAACACCCAACCCTCCTCAAGGCGGAGGGGTCAGATCGGGTCGGGATGCGTCGGTCGGGTGGGGTGTTGACCCTCTCCCCAGCCCTCCCCCAGAGGGGGAGGGGGCCGGATCGGGGACTAGTCGGAGGGCGGGAGCATTGGGCGGTCGCCTTTGGAGGCTTCGGGGATGAGGGCGAGGATGTCGGCCATCGTTCGCTCATTGGCGAGGATGGCTTCGATGGCGGCCTGGCCTTCGGGAGTCCGGTACTCAGGAGGTTCGGAGCGAAAACTGAAGAGGTGGAGGCTGGACATCGAGGGGATGTGGGCGAGCCATGCGGGAGACTTGCCATCGAACGCGCTCATGGGATCGACGACGAAGAGGACGACGTCCTCGGTGAGTTCGAGCTTGTAGTTGTCGGACCAGCGGTCGAAGTAGGCGCGGAGTTGGGCGGGGGTGTGGACGCCGCCGGTCACCGGGTCGAGTGGCGTCGGCGTCACGATCGCGGACGCGATGGGCTCCGGGGTTGGGGATGCTTCGCCCGGCTGATCCGTGTCGGTGGGTGGCGTGTCGCAGGCAACGATCAGGGTGAGGGCCACCGAGAGCACTGCGAGGCGGTGGGCGTGACACATGTGGGGCTTTCCTCCAGTGTGGCAACTGTACTACTAGCGTACTACTTGACGCCGTGCGGAGCGGTTCGCGGTGGCCTTGAGGTCGCTGCCCGCTTCACCCCCACCTCAACCCTCCCCGTTGAGGGGGGAGGGTTGAGGTGGGGGTCCAGATCGGGAGCGGTGGCTCGACCGGTGTGTGGCCGTTGGTGCGGGGTGTTCCGTCGACCCTCTCCCCAGCCCTCTCCCAGAGGGGGAGGGGGCCGGAGGTCGGAGGGGCTACTCCGCCCGTACCACCGGGTTCGAGAGCACGCCGATGCCCGGCACTTCCACCTCGACGGTGTCGCTGTGCTTGATGTTCTCGGTGGGGCCGTCGGTGCCCATCCAGAGGATGTCGCCGGGGTGGAGGGTGAGGTACTGGGACATGCGGGAGATGAACTCGCGGATGCCGAAGATGGCGTCGCGGATGGCGTATTCGTAGAGCTGGGCGCCGTTGACGCGGATGGTGACGGTGGCGTCGTCGGGGTCGAGGTCGGTCTCGATCCAGGGGCCCATGGGCTTGAAGGTGTCGGTGTTCTTGGCGCGCCAGAGGGTGCGGTCCTGCCGCTGCCAGGTGCGTTCGCTGACGTCGTTGCCGATGGTGTAGCCGAGGACGTAGTCGAGCGCCTCGGACTCAGCGACGCGGTGGCACGTCTTTCCGATGACGACGACGAGCTCGCCTTCGTACTGCACGAGGTCGGTGGCGTCGCTGGGGATGACGATGGTCTCGCCGTGCGCGATGAGGGCGTTGTTGGCGCGGTAGCCGACGTCGGCGGCGGGTGGGAACTCGGGCTCGCGGCCCTGCAGGTGGGCGATGTGGGTGACGTGCTCGCGGAAGTTCACGCCGGCTGCGTAGAACGTCGAGGGGATCACGGGAACGAGCAGGCGCACGTCCGCGAGGGCGTGAGAGTCGTCTGTGCGTTCGTAGCCCTCGAAGGGTGAACCGGTGACGGGGGTGACGCGGTCGCCCTCGATGATGCCGTACGCCGGCTGGCCCGCACGGTCACTCGTCTGGAATCGACACCACCGCATGAGGGCCTCCGTACCGCCGGGCGTGCTGCCTCGCCGGGGGGAGCCTAGCGCGTCCTGGCCCGTTCTATCCAAGGCCGACGAGGGTATCGAGACCGACGACGAGCTCGTTGCGCTTGGTGACCTCGCGGACGGCGAGGACGACGCCGGGCATGAAGGAGTCGCGGCCGGTGGAGTCGTGGCGGAGGGTGAGGGTCTGGCCCTGGCCGCCGAAGATGACCTCCTGGCTGGCGACGAAGCCGGAGAGGCGCACGGAGTGGATGGGGATGCCGCCGTCGCGTGCGCCGCGTGCGCCCTCGAGCGTCTCGAGGTCCGAGGTGTTGGCGACGAAGTCGCGGCCGCGGGCTTCGCGCATGAGGTGGGCGGTGCTGACGGCGGTGCCGGAGGGGGAGTCCACCTTGCGGTCGTGGTGGAGCTCGATGATCTCGGCGCTGTCGAAGAACTTCGCGGCGATGGCGCTCATGTGCATGAGGAGCACGGCGCCGATGGCGAAGTTGGCGGCGTAGACGCCGCCGATGCCCGCGCCGGCGCAGGCGGTGCGCCAGCCCTCGATGGTTTCGGGCTTCACACCAGAGGTGCCGACGACGAGGCGGACGCCGGCCTTCGTCGCGGCCTCGATCAGGGTGGGGGTGAAGGCGGCGTTGGTGAAGTCGACGACGACGTCCGGCTTCGCCTCGGCGAAGAGCGCCTCGGGCGTGGCGTACACGCTGACCACGGTGCCGGACGCGAGGCGCTCCTCGGCCGGTGGCGAGCCGACGGTCTCGAGGACGCCGACGGGCTCCATGTCCGGTTGTGCCTCGATGGTTTCGAGGACGAGCGTACCCATCTGGCCGCTGCCGCTGACCGCTACGCGGATCATCCGTTGCCTCCGTACCGCACGCGCTCGTTCATGAGTGCGAAGTAGAGGGTACGCATCTCGTTCAGTACGTCCTCGGGTTCGCTTCCGGGCGGGCGGACGGCGAGGGTGCGCGCGGCGCCTTCGAGGTCCTTCATCGCGGCGGCGACGGCGTCCCAGTCGCCGTGCTCGCGGAGGTAGTCCTTGAGCGCCTTCGTGCCCATGTAGAGCGCGTGGGTGAACTCGTACTCATCGGCGCAGACCGCGAGCGTCGGGCGGCCGGGGGACGCCTCGCCGGGGCGGTCGAGGACAACGTCGGCGCGGAGCGGGTGCCCTCGGAGGCCGTCTCGGAGGAGGGCGTCGAACTCCTCGCCGGGGACGAAGCCGAGGTCGATGCAGTGGAAGGGTGCCTCGCCGAGGGGCCAGTGGCGGCCAGAGGGTGTCTCGCGGTCGGAGAAGCGGCCGTGCCAGCGGAGGGGGATGGCGCGGCGGATCGCGTGGGCGGCCTGCCAGGGGCCATCGTCGCCCTCGACGTGGGCGAGGACATCGATGTCGGCGTAGCCGTCGTTGCTGGCCGCCGCGCCGAGGGGGGCGAGGGAGCCGTAGATGGCGACGCGGGCGACGGCGGGGCAGGCCTGGAGGGCGGCGATGACATCGAGGGCGATGCGCCGGGGGGTGGTGACGTAGGGGTAGAGGAGGCGTTCGGTGTCAGGGTCCATGGTCGGTGGGGATTCTATCGGGCGGAGGGTGTTGAGGGAGTGGGGTCGCGGGGTGGTGGGCGCGCGTGCGCTTCGGGGGGCTCAGGGTGAGCGGGTGGGTTCGGGGGTGAGTTGGAGGCTGAAGCGTGGGTTGCTGGGGCTTGTTGGCGGGGGGCGGTGGTGAGTTCCGGGTGCTCAGGTGTCTGCGACCGCGTCACCCCC
>CAYPYF010000048.1:11075-21114 GCA_964414675.1 uncultured Dehalococcoidaceae bacterium | reverse complement strand
CGACAACGCCCGCGAGTCGGCCCACCGGGCCGAGTGCTGGCCACACGATGGGAGCCTGAGCATGCCCGAGCGACCGGATCCCACGAAACTGGTCATGATGGTGGTGTCCGACACGGACGCCGACAACCTCATGGCCGCCCTGGTCGAGAAGGGGTTCCCCGTCACGAAGATCGGCTCAACAGGCGGCTTCCTCCGCCGGGGCAACGTGACGATCTTCTCAGGTGTCGTGGAGTCCGAGGTAGACAACGTGATGCAGCTCGTCACCGAGATCTGTCACGCCCGCAAGGAGTTCGTCCCCGTCCAGACGCTGCCGTTCATCGGCGACGGGTCGTTCTCGGCGGAGCCCATCGAAGTACGCGTCGGCGGCGCGATCGTGTTCGTCCTGGACGTCGACCGCTTCCAGCGCATCTAACCCACAAGCCCGCAGGCCGACGCTAGGCGTCGTCCCGGACGACGTGGATCTCCTCGGCCGCCGCCGGGGCGCGGCCCAGTTGCGTCAGCACATCCGCCGCCGCGTCCAGGGCGTCCGGCAGGATCGTCACCACGTCTGCATCGAACTGCCGCCCCGCGCTGGCGCGCAGGATGTCCAGCGCCTCCTCCGCGGTGTGCGCCGGCCGGTAGGGTCGGTGCGCGCGGAGCGCCCAGTAGGCGTCCGCCACCGCGAGGATGCGCGGCGGGACCGCGAGCTCCTCGTCCCCCAGCATCTCCGGGTATCCACGGCCATCCGGGCGCTCGTGGTGCTGCTCGACCCAGAGCGCGACCTCCTCGAAGCCCGGGATGCCCTCCAGCAGGCGCGCGCCGGTGCCGGGGTGGCGGCGCATCAGCTCCATCTCCTCGACCGTGAGGATCGAGGGCTTCTCCACCACTCTCCGCGGGACGCCGAGTTGCCCGATGTCCAGGACCTGGCCGGCGAGGCCGATCGCGTCCTGTGCACCCTGGGAGAAGCCGAAGCAGGCGGCCATCGCCTGCGCCAGGGTCGAGACGCGCACCGCGCGGCCCGGCTCTCGGACCGAGTGGTCGATGACGACCCCCATCGCACCGGCTGCTTCCTCGACACGACGGCGGGAGGGCTTGCCTTCGCCGCTCCCGAGGCGCGCGACCATGCCGGCGGGGTCGTCGGTGAACAGCGCCAGCCAGGTCTCGTCGTCGCGGAGGACCGCGTACAGCGCGTCGGCGACCTCTGGCCCCACCAGCGGGACGAGGTCGGTGCGGTCCGCGCGCTGCAGGCTGGCGCGCGCCCGAAGCGGGTGGTCGACGTGGTTGCTGTATTCGGAGGCCCAGTGGGCTGCGCTCACACACAGCGCCTCCGGCGGGATGTCGGTCGCAACGCGCCCCAGGGGTTCACCGCGTCCGTCCCAGCGCTCGTAGACGCTGCGTGAGGCTTCCTGGACGGCGTCCGTCAGGCCGAACTGGTCGGCCACCCACGCGTTCGCGTCGGCCTCGGAGCCGTCGAGCATCGGACTGAGGCCGGCAGCATGCAGGAGCCCCACCTGGAGGACGCTGGCGCGCCCCTCGGCGCTCATCCCGAGCTCCTCGGCGATCCGGTGCGCCAGGTACGCCACACGGGCCGCGTGGCCCGGCTCCTGGTGCTCGGCGAGGTCGAAGGCGCCAGCAAAGCGAGCCACGAGGTCGATGCGCCGCGCCGGCCGGATGCGGAGTTCACGCGCCCGGTACGGCGTGGCAACAGCCAGCGCGCCGATCGTCTGGATGACAGGATCGCGGTCCATCGCCTCGCTCGGTCCTTCGTGCTACGCCCCGGGGGCTCGCGTCCGAGGCACCACCCCACCGGGCGGCAGCATTGCCGCATCGGTGAGGGTCCGCCCTGCCCTTTCATCTTCGGCCGGTCTCCGGCGTTCTGGAGGGCTGGTTGCCCTCCGCGACGGAACCTCGTCAGAATCAGGACGCGAAGGGCGCTCCACGCGCCCCCGGACCGAAGGAGAGCGCGTGATCCTCGAGCGATTCGTCGTCGGACGGCTCCAGGCCAACTGTTATGTCGTGGGCGACGAGGACAGCCACGAGGTCATCGTGGTCGACCCCGGCGACAACGGCGAGGCGATCGCGCGGGAGATCCGCAATCGGGGCCACCGTCCCGTCGGGATCTTCGTCACGCACGCCCACCTGGACCACTCCGGGGCGGCACACGAGCTGCTCGAGGCCTTCCCGGAAGCCGAGTTCTGGATGCACCAGGACGACTTCGAGGCGATCGATCCCCAGCGCGCGACGGCGTCCTCATGGTACGGACACGTCATCACAGCCCCGCGCCAGCCTGACCGCCCGCTGGTGCACGGCGACATCGTGCAAGCGGGGCGACATCAGTTCACGGCGCTCCACACCCCCGGCCACACCGTTGGCTCGATCTGCCTCGCCGGCGAGGGGGTGGTCTTCACCGGAGATGTCCTGTTCCAGGGCTCGATCGGGCGGTCGGACTTCCCCGGCGGCGATGCCCGGACGCTCATCCGGAGCATCCGCGAACACCTCCTCACGCTGCCGGACGAGACCGCCGTCCTCCCGGGACACCAGTCGGACACCACGATCGCGATCGAGCGCACCCAGAACCCGTTCCTGACGGCGACACGGCAGATGCTCGGCTTCGACTAGCACTCGAGGCCTGTGGACGCCGCTCGTCGATCGGGCGGAGACGCAGAAGGGGCCCCGCGCGCGGGGCCCCTTCGACTGGTGCTCGGTCTCGGACTAGCCGAGGAAGAGCGGCCCGAAGACGACGGCCACGATGGACATCAGCTTCAGGAGGATGTTGAGCGCCGGGCCGGAAGTGTCCTTGAAGGGGTCACCCACGGTGTCACCCGTGACGGCAGCCTTGTGGGCGTCAGAGCCCTTGCCGCCGTACTTGCCGGTCTCGATGTACTTCTTCGCGTTGTCCCACGCACCACCGGCGTTCGCCATCATCAGCGCGAGCAGGGAGCCCGAACCAATGGAGCCGACCAGCAGGCCGCCGAGGGCTTCCGGGCCGATGATCAGGCCCACCGCGATCGGGACGACCACCGCGAGGGTGCCCGGGACGATCATCTCCTTGATGGCGCCGGCGGTCGCGATCGCGACGGCCTGCGCCGGATCCGGATCCTGCGAGCCGTCCATGATGCCGGGCTTCTCCCGGAACTGGCGGCGGACCTCGTTCACCATCGCCATGGCCGCACGGCCGACGGCGCCCATGGTGAGCGCGCCGAAGATGAACGGCATGAGCGCGCCCAGGAGCAGGCCGATGAGGACGTTGACCTCGATGAGGTTGAACGTCTCGATCCCCGTGACCTGGGCGTAGGTGACCATCAGGGCGAGGGACGTCAGGACGGCGGAGCCGATCGCGAAGCCCTTGCCGGTCGCTGCGGTGGTGTTCCCCAGCGAGTCGAGCGCGTCCGTGCGCTCGCGGACCTCGGCGGGGAGGTGCGCCTGCTCCGCGATACCACCGGCGTTGTCCGCGACGGGGCCGTAGGCGTCCGAGGCGAGCGTCACGCCCAGCGTGGAGAGCATGCCGACGGCCGCGAGGGCGATCCCGTAAAGGCCGGCGATCTCGTACGTGGCCCAGATGGAGCCACAGATGACCAGCAGCGGGATCACCGTCGACAGCATGCCAAGGCCGAGGCCGCCGATGATCAGCGTGCCGGCGCCCGTCTCAGCCTGCTGCGCGAGCTTCTGCGTCGGGCTGTATTCGTACGCCGTGTAGTACTCGGTGGCAGTCCCGATGATCTGACCGGCCGCGAGGCCGATGAGCACCGCCCAGAAGATGCCCCAGTCGAGCTCCATCATCACGACGACGGCAGCGGTGGCGGCGAGGACGAGGCCTCCGGCGGAGAAGATGCCGGTTCGGAGCGCCCAGAGCAGGCGGCTCATGTCCGCGTTCTCGCTGGTCCGCACGAGGAACGTGCCGATCAGCGACGCGAAGATGCCGAGGCCCGCGATGAGCAGCGGCAGCACGAACGCCGTGTCCTGGTAGTTGGTGACGTCCACGACCTCGAAGATGCCGTGCGCCGAGACCGAGTCGCCGGCCGATGCGACCGCGACAGTCGCGAGGGCCATGGTGGCGACGATCGAGCCCGAGTAGGACTCGAACAGGTCCGCGCCCATGCCGGCGACGTCGCCGACGTTGTCACCCACGTTGTCGGCGATGGTCGCCGGGTTGCGGGGGTCGTCCTCCGGGATGCCGGCCTCGACCTTGCCGACGATGTCGGCGCCGACGTCAGCGGCCTTGGTGTAGATGCCGCCACCGACGCGGGCGAACAGGGCGATGGACGACGCGCCGAACGCGAAGCCGGTCAGCGGGGTGTAGTGCTGGAAGACCAGGTACAGGACCGTGATGCACAGGAGGCTGAGGCCCACCACCGTCATACCCATGACCGAGCCGGAGGAGAACGCGATGCGCAATGCCGGGTTCAGGCCTTCGCGCGCCTTCGCAGCGGTGCGGACGTTCGCGCGGACCGCGACGAACATGCCGACGTAGCCTGCACCCGCCGAGGCGATCGCGCCCACGAGATAGGCGATCGACGTGCGCGGCAGGTCAACGAACTTGCCGGACTGCTCGCCGAACTTATCCATCGCGTCATAGTCAACGAAGATCGCGAGGATCACGGTGACGACCGCGACGAACATTGCGAGGAACGTGTATTCGCGCTTCAGGAATGCCGATGCGCCCTCCTGGATCAGGACGGCGATCTTTCGCATCGTCTCGTCGCCCTGGTCCTCCTTGAGGATCCGTTGCGTCGTGACGACCGCGAAGAGCAGCGCGACAACGGCTGCTCCCAGTGCGATGTACAAACTCTCCATGTGGTGGTGTGCCTCCGGCTCCGGCGTGATGAGAAGTCACGCGATATCGGACTCCGGCCGCCCTCCCGAGGCAGGCCGCGCGGCACTGTACCACCCCCCGCTGCCTACAGGCTTGAGGCCTCGCGGCGGTGGGTAGCGCCGGGCGCATCGTACCTGTCCGAGGGGTCAGCGACGAGCGTTATCCACACGTTATCCACGTTCGTGGATAACGTGTCACGTGCGACGTAACGATGTGAGACTTGCGTCGGATCTCACCGGACCGGCCGATCGACTCCACATCAGAGCCTTAATCGGCCGGAGCGCCCTGAGAGCTGCGCTCGCCTACCCGCGGAGGTCGGCCGCAGCGGCGGTGATGAGCGCCTCGGTCTCTGCCCAGTCGATGCAGGGGTCGGTGATCGAGACACCATGCGCGAGCTCGCTAGGGTCGTCCCCCAGGGGCTGGTTGCCGGCGTTGAGGTGGCTCTCCAGCATCACCCCGACCACCCCGGCGTTCCCGTCCCGGCGCTGACCGAGGACGTCGCGGAACACGTTGCCCTCGTTGCGGTGGTCCTTCGCGGCGTTCATGTGCGAACAGTCCACGATGAGGCGCGGTGGCAGCCCGGCCTTCTCGAGGGTGGCCTGCGCCGACGCGACAGCCGCGGCGTCGTAGTTCGGGCCGTCCTCGCCGCCCCGGAGCACCAGGTGGCCGTCCGGGTTGCCGGCCGTGTAGACCTCGGCAGCGGCCCCCTCGTGGTCGATGCCGAGGAAGCCCTGCGGCGCACGGGCGGCCTGGATCGCGTCCGCCGCGATCTTAATGTTGCCGGCGGTGGTGTTCTTGAAGCCGACGGGCATGCTCAGCCCGCTAGCCATCTGGCGGTGCGTCTGGCTCTCCGTGGTCCGGGCGCCGATGGCTGCCCAGGTCACGAGGTCCGCGAGGTACTGCGGCACGATCGGGTCGAGGAACTCGGTCGCGGCAGGCATGCCGCTCTCGTTCACGTCGAGGAGCAGCTGGCGGGCGCGCTCCAGCCCCTCCTGGATCGCGAACGAGCCGTCCAGGTGCGGGTCGTAGATGAGGCCCTTCCACCCGAGCACGGTGCGAGGCTTCTCGAAGTAGACGCGCATGACCAGCAGGATCTCGTTGCTCACCTGCTCGGCGAGCGTCCGCAGGCGGGCGGCGTACTCGAGCGCCGCCTCCTCCTCGTGGATCGAGCAGGGCCCTGCGATCACGAGGAACCGCTGGTCCTCGCCGCGGAGGATGGCCTGCACCTCGCGGCGGTAGCGCAGCACGGTCTCCAGCGCCCGTCCGGAGAGCGGAAGCTGCTCCGCAAGCGCGTCTGGCGAACTCAGCCGGACGGTGCGGGTGACGTTGATGTCACTGGTGGTGTCGGAGACCTGGGTCATGGGTGGGGATCCCATTCGTGATGCGGCCGATGCTGAATGCCGGGCTGGTGGTGCTGGACGATCAGAGTTCGGCGCTGATCATCGTCTACAGATGTTATGTCCTCCGCATGATCCGGGATACATGCGGGAAGCAGGATAGCGAGCGGAGCGCACCGAGGGCTCCCCGTCTGGACACGTCGGCCCTACACGTCCCGGATCTCGTCCGGCAGGTCGCCTTCCCGGGCGCGGTCGATCATCTCGCGAGTCTCGGCCGGGACATCCATCCCGTACTCCTGGAAGCGCCGCTCGACCCACGAGCCGATCTGCCGGGGGTCGCGGATGCCCTCGCCGGGCTCGGACGCACCGAACTCATCGAGGACATCCTGCGTGCTCTTCGTGCGCTGCACTCGCGACATGACGCGGGTCATGCGGGTGGAGCCGCAGTGCTCGCACTTCGCCTTCACCTCGGCGGTCACGGAGCGGACAAACACGCTGGAGAGGCGCTCGCACTCCTGGCAGCGGTACTCGTAGATCGGCACTAGATGGACACCATGGCGTTCAACAACTTGGCGTTCGGCAATTCGGCCTTCGCCTACTCGTCAGCGCCGGTCAGGCGTTCCTTGGCTCGGCTCAGGCGGTTCGAGATCGCGAACGACGGGTCAGCCCGCTCGGACGGGTCGAGGCCGGCATCGGCCTTACTCGCGAGGTCGCCGAAGTCGGTGCCCAGCTCGCCGTCGAACTGGTCGCCCATACGGCGCGCCCACTTCGCGAACGACTTCTCGTCACCACCCTCGAGGCGGCCGAGCTCCTGCTGGAGGTCGATCGAGTCGATCGCCTCGCGGGTCGAGCGCCCTCGGGCGATGCGGGAGACGGCCCGGGTGAGCTTCTTGCCACCGCACTCGGGGCAACGCGCCGCAGCGTCGTCGACCTTCGAGATCGAGCGAAAGAAGACCTCGACCTGCTTCTTGCAGCGGGCACAGTCGTACTGGTAGATCGGCACGGTCAACGCTCCCCGTCGCACGCCCGTCCGCCTACGAGGAGCGGACGGCGCTACGTTAGCGCGGGTCAGCCCTCGATGGCGTCCTCGACGTGGTTCAACTGCCCCACGTCGCCGCCCACCGTCAACTCGATGGCGATGAGGTCCACCCGCAGGTTCTCCGGAAGCTCCTGGTGGTCCGCCCAGTACGCCTCGGCGAGCGTGCGGAGGCGTGCGCCCTTCGCGGGCGAGATCTGCTGGACGGCAGCGCCCATCCGGCGCGACGTGCGCAGCTTCACCTCCACGAAGGCGGTGGTGTCGTCCTTGATGGCGACGAGGTCGATCTCGCCCTCGGGACGGCTGATGTTGCGGTCCACGACCTCCCAGCCTTGCTTCTCCAGGTACTCGGAAGCGATGCGCTCCCCGGCCTGACCCAGCATCTGTGAACGTTCGGTCACGGTTGAACCTCTTGCCTGTCGATCATTCCACCGAACGCCTCACGCACCGGGGCGAAGGACAGGCGATGAATACTGGAATACCCAAGTTGCGTGAGCGCCGCGCGGTGCTCGGCCGTCGCGTACCCCTTGTTGACCGCGAGCCCGTAGCCCGGGAACCGCTGGTCCAGTTCGCACATCAGTCGATCTCGCGTCACCTTCGCCAGGATCGATGCCGCCGCGACCGAGACGCAGAGGGCATCCCCATCGACGACTGCCACCTGGTGGATGCCACCCTCCACGACCTCTCGCCCATCAATGATCAACGCCGCGGGGCTGGTAGGCAAGGCTCCCACCGCCCGTTTCATCGCGAGGCGGGAGGCCTGGAGGATGTTGATCTGATCAACCACTTGCGTAGATACACTGGAAACCGCCCAGATCGAGTGCTCCCGGATGGCATCCGCGAGCCGCGAACGCTGCGCCGCCGAGAGCATTTTGGAGTCGCGCAGGCCCGCAATCCAGCCGCTCCGCGACGGATCGCCCGAGGCGCGACGAGGGAGGATGACCGCCGCGGCGACGACGGGGCCTGCGAGGGGCCCGCGCCCGACCTCATCGACGCCCGCCACGGACTCGAACCCCGCACGCCAGAGCGAACGCTCGTGGCGCCACCCGGGCCGGGGGCGGCGGACCATGCCCCGGCGAGGGCGAGTCACCTCTCCGGAGGCTGACGCGGGCTTCTCGACTTCGGTGAGCGTCATGCGGACATCGTGACAGATTGATATCGCGCAGACAAGTAAACAATTCGTGGTGATCAGCGCCTCGCGGTGCGTCTATGATGCGCCGCGCCGGGGTGGCCCCCCGCAGGAACCGCGAACTGACCAAGGAGGACACGATGCCCATCGTGCGGATCGAGATGCTGCCCGGACGATCGATCGCTCAGAAGCGCGAGCTGGTGCGGCTGATCACGGACGCGGTGTGCAACGTGGCCCACACCGACCCGAAGAACACCCACGTCATCTTCCAGGAATACTCCGTGGAAGACTGGGCCTGGGACGGTAAGTTGTACGTGGACCAGGACGACGAGGACGACGACTAAGGTCGGCCGTCCGAGGGGTGCGCCTCCTGCGATGACGGGGATCCTCCGGAGGAGCGCCGTGGGCCTCCTCGCCAGCCTCGGTGTTACACTCGATCGCGAGACCCACCCCGTCCCACGGCCCGCATCGAGCTGGCCGGCGCGGCGATTGAATTCCCCGGAGCCGGTGCTCCTCCTGCAGTACGCAGGCACGCCCCGTGGACTCCGCAGAAGCGAGCGAGCATGAGTACGCGCTCCGTGCGAAACGTTGCCGTCTACCTGGTGATCCTCTCGGCGCTGGTGCTGGTCCTGGTGGTGCTGCTGCGCCCCACGAGCAGCAACTCCGAACCGCTCTCCTACGTCCTCTCCGAGGCACGCGCCGGCCGCGTCGACCGCATCGAGGTACGAGGCGACAACCTCACGGTCTACATCGACGGGCGGTCCGACCCGATCTCCTCCCGCAAGGAGTCGTCCTCGTCAGTCGAGGAGATCCTTCGCGACAGCGGTGTGCAGGTCGGCCCGGGCGGCGTGGAGATCGCGATCGAAGGCCCGAGCCAGTTCGGCAACATCTTCGGGCTGATGCTCAATTTCCTGCCGCTCATCATCTTCGGCGCCATCCTGATCTTCATGATGCGCCAGGCGGGCGGCGCCAATAACCAGGCGATGTCGTTCGGCAAGAGCCGCGCGCGCCAGTTCACCGGCACCAAGCCCACGGTCACGTTCATCGACGTCGCGGGGCAGGAAGAGGCCAAGCAGGAGCTCCAGGAGATCGTAGAGTTCCTGAAGTACCCGGAGAAGTTCGCCGCCCTGGGCGCGCGGATCCCGCACGGCGTGCTGCTGCTGGGCCCTCCTGGTACCGGCAAGACGATGATCGCGCGGGCCGTCTCCGGCGAGGCCGGCGTCCCGTTCTTCCACCTCTCCGGTTCTGAGTTCGTCGAGATGTTCGTCGGCGTCGGCGCGAGCCGCGTCCGTGACCTCTTCGACAACGCGAAGCGGAACGCCCCGGCCATCATCTTCATCGACGAGATCGACGCCGTCGGCCGGCAGCGAGGCGCGGGCCTCGGCGGGTCGCACGACGAGCGCGAGCAGACCCTGAACCAGATCCTCGTGGAGATGGACGGGTTCGACTCCAACGCCAACGTGATCGTGCTGGCCTCGACCAACCGCCCGGACGTCCTGGACCCCGCGCTTCTGCGCCCGGGCCGGTTCGACCGCCAGGTCACGCTCGACCTGCCGGACGTGAAGGGCCGCCGCGCGGTCCTCGACGTCCACGTGAAGGGCAAGCCGCTCGACTCTTCCGTCTCGCTTGAGACGATCGCGAAGCAGACACCCGGGTTCTCCGGCGCGGACCTCGCCAACCTCGTGAACGAGGCGGCGATCCTCGCGGCGCGTCGCGGCAAGAAGCGCATCTCGATGGACGAGATG
>CAYPYF010000048.1:0-11065 GCA_964414675.1 uncultured Dehalococcoidaceae bacterium | reverse complement strand
CCGGCCCGGAGCGGAAGTCCCGCGTCATCACCGAGGTCGAGAAGAAGATCATCGCCTACCACGAGGCCGGACACACCGTGGCGGGGTACTTCTCGCCCCGCGCGGACATCCCCTACAAGGTCACCATTGTCGCGCGCGGCATGGCCGGCGGCTTCACCCGCTCGTTGCCCTCGGACGACCGGCGCCTGCAGGACCGTTCGTACTACGAGGCGATGATGACGATGGCGCTCGGCGGGCACGTCTCGGAGGAGACGGTGTTCGGCGAGATGACCACCGGCGCCCACGACGACATCGGCAAGGTGACGCAGATCGCCCGCAACATGGTGACCCAGTGGGGCATGTCCTCGCGCCTGGGCCCGCGGACGTTCGGCCGTCGCCAGTCCATGGTGTTCCTCGGACGCGACATCTCCGAGGAGCGCGACTACTCGGAGCGCACCTCCGAGGAGATCGACGACGAGGTCCGCCGGATCATCGACGAGGCGCACGCCCGCTGCCGGGCCGTCATCGGCGAGCACCGGGATGCGCTGGACGCGCTGGCGGCGCGCCTCATCGAGGTCGAGACCGTCGAGGGCGACGACCTCCTGACGCTGCTCGGGCCGACCGAGGGACGCCCGCTGCCGGGCGAGATCCCGACGCACTCGCCGCCCGGCGTGTCGGCGGAGCCGAAGGCCCCGGACGCCGAGTCCGCCGAGGAAGAAGCACCGCAGGGTCGCCCGGGCCTCGCCTGGGGCCAGGGTGGTTCCAGCAGCGAGTAGCCCTCGCACCGTTGGTGATACGAAGAAGCGCCCCGCGATGCGGGGCGCTTCTGTGTGACGGACGACTCCGTCCTGCACTCCGAGCGTGTCGTCAGGCCTCGACGGGTTCGGCGGCGGCCTCGGCGGACTCGCGCTCACGGATGGCGCGGATGCGGCGCTGCATCGTCTCGCGCATGATCATGAACCACGCCGTTGCCCCGAGGGCGAGGCCGATGCGGAGCGCGGGGTGCTGCTCGAGCTTGCCGTCATCGTCGAGGACGGCGGTGCCGAGGATGAAGCCGCCGCCGACCCAGACGGAGTTCGCGATGACGGCGCCGGCGTAGTCCAGCGGCATCCAGATGCGCAGCGGGATCCTCAGCGCCCCGGATCCGAACGGCCCGAGGGCTCGAGTCACGCTGTGCAGGTGATAGAACGGGATGAGCCACCTCGCACGGCCGTCCATCAGCTGGGCGCCCATCCGGAGCGATGGGCCAAGGCGGGTGCGCCCCAGGCGCTCACCGCCCCACCGTCCGGCGGCGTACGAGATCGAGTCGCCGACGATCGTGCCCAGCGCGGCGACGAGGAACACGAGCCATACGCTCGCGTCGCCCTGGGAGGCTGCGGCGCCACCGAGGAACATCATCAGGACGCCCGGGAACACGATGCCGAGGCCGATCGTCGCCTCGATGAGCGCGGAGACGAACACGATCGGTGTGCCGAAGCGGGCGAACAGGTTGTTGACCGCGACGAACAGGACGTCCGTCACCCAGTTCAGGAAGTCGTACGGCGCGGTGATGAGGTCGGCGGGGTCCAGGGCGATGCTCCAGGATCGTGGTGTGCGACAATGATAGAGGCCCGACACCGCTGAGGCGTTTCGGTCCCATTCACGCACCGACCGAAATGGGAGCAACCACCTCGATGAGGTGATGCTCACGACAATCGGTCGGGCCGAGTCCGGTGCACGCCCGTTGATCATGAAACGGGTGTTCCGTAGACTCGAACGTCTGACCAAACACACGGGAGAGACCGATGTTCGCGATTATCCGCACCGGCGGTAAGCAGTACCGCGTCCAAGAGGGCGACCACATCAACGTCGAGTTGATCGACACCGAGGCCGGCGCGGACCTCACGTTCGACGAGGTCCTCCTCGTCGGCGACGAGTCCACCACGACGGTGGGTTCGCCGACCGTGGCGGGCGCGACCGTGACGGCTCGTGTCGAGAAGCAGACCCGCGGCCCGAAGGTCACGTTCTTCCACTTCAAGAACAAGACCCGCCAGAGCCGCAAGAAGGGCCACCGCCAGCACGAGACGCGGGTGGTCATCACGGGAATCAGCGCGAACTAGCCCACCGGGTCTACCCATTGGGGCTGGTGACGCAGGACAGGACGGGGACGCCATGGCTCACAAGAAGTCCGGCGGTTCGACGAAGAACGGTCGCGAGTCTGCGGCTCAGCGCCTTGGTGTGAAGCGCTACGACGGTCAGATCGTGACCGCGGGCTCCATCATCGTGCGCCAGCGCGGCACGCGGATGCACCCGGGCCTCCACGTCGGCCTGGGCAAGGACCACACGCTGTGGGCGCAGATCGACGGTATCGTGCGGTTCTCGCCGTACGCGAAGGGCCGTCGCAAGCAGGTTTCGATCGAGCCGGTTGAGGCGTAGCGAACAGCCGCGACGCCCAGCAGGCTCAGAAGGCAGAGAAGATGAAGACTGACATCCACCCCCAGTACCAGACCGCCACGATCACCTGTTCGTGCGGCAACTCCTGGGAGACCCGTTCCACCAAGCCCGCGATGACCGTGGACGTCTGTTCCGCGTGCCACCCGTTCTTCACGGGCGAGCAGCGCATCGTGGACACCGCCGGTCGTGTCGAGCGCTTCCGTCGCCGGTACACCCGCGGTGGTGGCGAGAGCTAGCGCTCGGGGACCATCGATCGTCTGGAACGGGCGGCCTGCGGGCCGCCCGTTCTGCGTCTCCGCCCCCGCCGCACGAGGTAATCCGACGCCACCCTCGTGCGGGAGGTCGGACGCCCGTACTCTGGGCGGGTGACCCGCGCGCACTCCTCAGCACCCAGCCCCACCTACGGCGGACAGGCCGTGATCGAGGGCGTCATGATCCGCGGCGCGAGGTCGATGGCGGTCGCCGTCCGCGACCCCGAGGGCGAGATCCTCGTGCGGTCGGAGGCGCTCCGCGGCCCGCTCTACGTCGGACTGCTCCGCCGCATCCCGTTCATCCGCGGCGTCCTCATCCTCGCGGAGACGTTCACGCTCGGCGGGCGCGCACTCACCTGGTCGTCGGCGGTCGCCGCGGGCGAGGTGGACGAGCATGGCGAGGCGAAGCGGCTGACCTTCGTCGAGAGCGCGTTCCTCGCCGTGAGCATGGCATTCGCGCTGGCGGTCTTCTTCGCGGGGCCTGTGCTCGCGACCGCCTGGCTCGACTCGCGCCTCGATCAGTGGGTCGTGCTCGGCATCGAGGGCGGCATCCGGATCGCGCTGCTACTCGGGTACATCTGGCTCATCGGGCGCTCGGACGACGTCCGGCGCGTCTTCCAGTACCACGGCGCGGAGCACATGACGATCGCGGCGTACGAGGACAGCCGTGAGCTCACCGTCCCGGCCGTGCGCCGGTACCCGAAGGAGCATCCGCGCTGCGGGACATCCTTCCTGCTCACCGTGGCGTTTGTCTCGATCGTCGTGTTCGCGTTCGCCGGGACCGACCCATTGTGGTGGCGCCTCGCCTCGCGGCTGGTGCTCATCCCCCTCGTCGCATCCGTGTCGTACGAGGCGATCCGGTTCGCCGGCTTCCACCAGCGGTGGCCCATCGTGCGGCTGCTCTTCGCCGGCAACATCGCGCTGCAGCTGCTCACGACCCGCCCGCCCGACGACGAACACATCCAGGTCGCCATCCGGGCGTTCGAGGAAGCACGCATCGTCGAGGACCGCGGCTAGGCTCGCTCGGCCCTCGCGCGGACGATGCGATATAATCTTGAGCAAGTAACTCAACAACTCAGGAGCCGGCCATGGCAACTCCCGCCTCTCCGCTGCGCGTCGACCGAAACACGCTCCGCACCAACCAGGCCTTCATCGTGGGGCTCACCGTGCTCGCCTTCGTCCTCGGGGCGAGCGCCGGGCAGTGGATCATCCTCGGCACCGGCCTCGTAATGCTGCTCGGGACGTTCGACGAGCGCCTGGCGCTGTTCAAGCAGGTGCACCGCCGCCTGCTGAAGCCCGCCGGCCTCCTCGGCGCCGACGTGAAGATCGAGGACCCCATGCCGCACCAGTTCGCGCAGGCGATGGGCTCGGTGTTCCTCGTAGCGGCGTTCGCGGCACTCGCGGGCGGGGTCACTCCGCTCGGCTGGGGCCTCAACTTCATCGTCACGGCGCTAGCCTTCATCAACCTCACGGTGCAGTTCTGCATGGGCTGCTTCGTGTACCTCCAGCTCGACCGCCGAGGGCTCCTGCCCGCCTCGATCGCGAGCACGCGAGTGACCGGCTAGGGGCCTTTGGGATGCTCGAACGCCTCATCATCGCCGGCGCCGTCCTCGCGCTCCTCGCGCTCGCCATCGCGGGCGGTCGCGCCTGGTACACGTGGCGCAACGCGAGGATCGAGGAGCGCCTGCGCGGCGAGGCACCCTCGAGCACGGGCGGCCCGCGGATCGTCTATTTCACGACTCAGACCTGCGTCGTCTGCAGGGCGCAGCAGGAGCCGGCCATCGCCGCCGTCCTCGAGCGGATGGGCGCGACGCTCCGCATCGAGCGTCATGACGCGGTCGCCGAGCGCGCCGCGGCCGACCGGTACGGCGTGCTCTCGGTCCCGACGACAGCGGTCTACGATGCCTCGGGCGAACTCGTCACCGTGAACCGCGGGTTCGCGCCGGCGGCGCTGCTGCTCTCGCAACTGCGCGGCGAGGCGCCCTCGTTCGAGGGTGGAGCGCCGATGTCCTCGGAGCCGGTCGACTCGCACGCCTGACCCACCTGACCCCCGCTCGCACGCAGACTAGGATCGGCCGCATGAAAGTCACCGTACTGGCCGGCGGCGTCGGCGCTGCGCGCTTCCTCCACGGGCTTGCTCGTGTCGTGGAACCCGAGTCGATCACCGCCGTCTCCAACGTCTCCGACGACCTCACGTGGCATGGCCTCCACGTCTCGCCCGACCTCGACACGCTCATGTACACGCTCGCGGACCTCGAGGGCGAGTTCGGCTGGGGTGTCCGCGGCGATACGCAGACCACGCTGGAGCGCCTGCGCGCCCTGGGCGACGAGGAGTGGTTCTCGATCGGCGACCGCGACCTCGCGACGCACCTCTACCGGACGGGGCGACTCCAGGCCGGCGCAACACTGACCGAGGTCACCCAGTCACTGATGGCGGCGCACGGCGTGAAGGTGAACGTCCTCCCCGTGACGGACGAGCCACACCCCACGATCGTGCGGACCGGCGAGGGCGACCTGGCATTCCAGGACTACTTCGTGCGCCTCCGCGCCGCCGTGCCCGTGACGGGCCTTGAGTTCCCGGGACGCGACGCGCGGCCCGCGCCCGGTGTCCTGCGCGCCCTCGGCGAGGCGGACCTCACCGTGATCGCGCCGAGCAACCCGTTCGTCTCGATCACGCCATTGCTCCTCGTCCAGGGCGTGCGCCAGACGCTGGCGCGGGCGCCCGGCAAGCGAGTCGCGGTCTCGCCCATCATCGCCGGCGCCGCCGTGAAGGGTCCCGCCGCGCTGATGCTGGAGTCGCTGGGCTACGAGGTCACGGCGACCGCGGTGGCGCGCCTGTACCAGGGGCTGGTCGACCTGTTCATCGTCGACACCGCGGACGAGGCGCTCCTGCCGGAGATCCGTACGCTCGGGATGGATGCCGTAGCCACCGACACGATGATGACCGGCGACGATGGGCGCGCGCGTGTGGCGCGGAACGTCCTCGCGGCAGCGGGATTCGCAACCGTCGAGGGAGACGCGTGACGACCAGGCGCGCCGAGCACACCGGCGCCGACTTCGTCGTGATCACCGCGGTCAAGGACGCCGGGCTCGCGAAGAGCCGCCTCGGCCCCGACCTCGATGCCGGGACGCGGCGCACGCTCGTCATCGCGATGGTCGACGACCTGCTCTCCGCCGTACGCGAGGTGTGGCAGGGGCGCATCGTCGTCGTGAGTCCCGACCCGATCTACGATGGCATCGCCCGCGACCACGACGCCACGGTCGTCCGCGACCGCGGCGAGGGCTACAACGAGGCGATCACGCTCGCCCTCGGCACCGTCATGGACGCCGAGGCTGCACTCATCCTGCCGGGCGACCTCCCCCACGCCAGCGTCACCGACATCGCGACGCTGCTCAACGCGCTCGTCGAGCCCGGCGTGACGATCGTCCCCGCCGAGGACGGCGGTACGCTCGCGCTCGGCCTGACGCCACCCGGGGTGATCGCGACGGCGTTCGGCCCCGCCTCAGCCGACGCGCACGAGGCAGCGGCGCACGCGGCCGGCGTGCGCGTCACGCGCCGCGTGTTCCCCGGCCTCACGCACGATGTCGACACGCTCGAGGACCTCGCACGGGTCTGGGAGCGCGTCGGCGAGGCGACCACCTCGCTCCTGGAGCACCTCCCGATCCCGACGCCGCCCGTGAGGAGCACGCCCCGTGACTGATCCCCAGGCCGTCGTCGATGCGATCCGGTCGCGCCGCTCGATCCGTGGCCTCACGCCGCCCGCGCTCAGCGCCGCCGAGGTCGAACACCTCGTGAGCCTCGCCTGCACCGCTCCGGCTCCGCACCACACGCAGCCCTGGCGGTTCGTCGAGATCGGCCCCGAGCGTCGGGCCGCCCTCGCGACCGCGATGGGCGAGGCGTGGCGTGCCGACCTGGTGCACGATGGCGTACCGGAGGCGCAGCAGGAGAAGGCCCTCGCCCGCTCCCGCCGCCAGGTGGAGTCGGCCCCCACCCTGCTTCTGGGGTGCCTCGTGGCGGACGGCCTGCGGGTCTACGAGGACGACCGGCGCGCCCGCGCGGAGTGGGGCCTCGCGCAGCACTCGTTTGGCGCAGCCCTTCAGAACATCCTGCTGACGGCGTCATCGAGCGGTCTGGCCGCCTTCTGGATCTCCGCGCCACTGTATGCGCAGGAGGCGGTGCGCAGCGCGCTCGACCTCGATGCGTCGTGGCAGCCGCAGGCGTTCGTGGCGCTGGGCCGCCCATCTGCGGATTATGTCCCGTTCGACCGCCCGACGCCCGACCTCGGCGTGCACTTCACGCGCCGGTAGCGAACGTCGGACGGTCTCGTCGTTCAGTCCTCAGAGGGTCACGCCCAGCCAGGCAGCAACCGCATCCTCCAGTTCTGCCGGTCTGTGGAGCGGCACCATGTGACCGGCCCCTTCGATGGTGATCAGGTCCGCCTGCCGCATCTCGTCGCGCATCCGCTCCGCCATGTCAGCGGCAACGAGGCGACTGTCGCCTCCGCGGACCAGCAGCGTGGGACAGGGCACCGCATGTGCGGCAGCCCAGTTCTCCTCGGACGTGTGGAGTGGCCGACGCCAATCGCGCCGTCGGAGGTTCGGATCGCCCTTCATGCGATATCCGGCGCCGTCCGCGCGGACCAGGTGCATCGCGTGCTGCCGGGCGAGTTCAGGATCCGCTCGCCCCGCCGCACCCGCGAGGTACCCGATAGCCTCGTCAAGCGAGGCGAACTCTTCCTGCGCCGGGATCTGCGAGATCACCCGCGTGACGCCCTCGCGACGGACCTCCGGCGCCATCTCGATCATCACGAGCCGCGACACATAGTCCGGGTGGGTGGCGGTGAAATGCATGGCGTTGTTCGCGCCGGTCGAAACGCCGACCAACGTCACCGGCGTCAGACCGAGCGCCTCGATGACGCCCTTGATGTCGCTAACCCAGTTCGCCTGCGCATACCCGGTCTCGTAGTCGGTCGGCCACTCGCTGTCGCCGTTCCCCCGCGAGTCGAACGCGACGACGTGGAACGCGTGTTGGAAGCGGCGCGCGAAATGGTCCCAGAGGTGGACGTGGCTCGCCGTCGCGTGAAGCAACAGCATCGGGGGCGCGTCCGCGTTCCCCCAGTCGACGTAGTGGAGTTGCAGCCCGTTCACCGGAACGGTGCCATCTCGTGGTTCTGTGTCAGTCGTCAACGTCAGACCCTCTTCGCTGTACCGGCGGATCGCTCCGTCCGGTCAACCTGTTTCGGGTGGTCGCAAACTCCTCCTCTCGGGCACGGCGACACGGTACGCGATACTTACGTAAACGTGAAGGATTGTGCGGCGCTGAGGGGTTCAGTCCGCGAGTTCGAGCATCGGTGGGAGCTCCGCGAGCGACCGGACGACGGCCGAGGCCGGCGGCGGGACGCCCTCAATGTCCCCGAACCGGTCGAGGAGCACGCCGGGCATGCCCGCGTCGACCCCCGGCTCGACGTCGTTGTCGAGACGGTCGCCGATGACCACGGAACGCGACGCCTCGGCGCCGGCCCGCTCGAGGGCGAGTTCGAAGAAGCGCGGGTGCGGCTTCGCGACACCCGCCTCCTCCGCGGTGAACGTGTGGTGGAGGAGCGAGAACACCGGTGTCCGCATCAGCGCCGCGTTCCCATTCGTCGCCCCGATGAGGATGAAGCCGCGCTCGCGGAGGTCGGTGAGGACGCCGACGACCTCCTCGTACGGCACGAGGGCAGCATCGCGGGCGTCGTAGAACCGACGCGTCACCTCGGCGACGGCCGCCTCGTCGTCGATGGCGCGCTCGCGGAGGGCCTGGCGGAAGGACTGCGTGCGGATGGCGGTGGGGGTGCCCCGGGCGGATCGGTGGACCCGGCCGCGCGTCTCCTCGAGCATCGCCGGGGTGACAGGGCGTCCCGTGACCTCCGAGATGTGCGCCGCGGCAGCGACGAGGCCGGCGCCGAGCGATGCACGGAAGTCGACGAGCGTGCCATCGACGTCGAAGAAGACGTGCGAGACGCGGAACGGTGGAGGGACGATCCGCGGCATCAAGACGGTCCTACGGGTCGAGGTTGACCAGCTCGCCGGTCCCGAGGTCCAGGCGACGGTAGTAGCAGTTCCGGGGCGCGCCGGCCTCGTTCTTCGTGTGGCAGATCCCGCCGTGGCGCGGCCGCACGATGTACACGAGCGAATTCTGCTCGCAGTTCACGCGGACCTCGAGGAGGTCGAACGTCTCGCCGGAGGTCTTGCCCTTCTCCCAGAGCTCGTTCCGGGAGGTGCTCCAGAAGACCGCCGACTTCGTCTCGATCGCCTTCGCGAGCGCCTGGTCGTTCACGTACGCGACGAGGATGACCTCCTGCGTGTCGGCGTTCTGCACGGCGCACGGGATGACGTGGGAGTCACCCACCTTCGCGAGCTTCTCGAAGTCGAGCGTGAGGACGGCGCCCTCCTCCAACGTGTTGGTGTCTGCCATGGATCCTCCGGTCATCGGAACGTTCAGACGGGGGCGGTTGCCTCGGAGATGGGTTCTTCGATGGGACGCATCGGAACGCCTCGGTCGGTCAGGTACTGCTTCAGGAACGGGATGTCGTACTTGCCGAAGTGGAAGATGGAGGCAGCGAGGACGGCATCCGCGCCGCCCTCGGTGAAGGCGTCGTACAGGTGCTCCGGTGTCCCGGCGCCGCCGGAGGCGATGACCGGCACCTCGACGCTGTCTGAGATCGCGCGGAGCAGCCCGAGGTCATAGCCGTCCTGATGCCCGTCCGTGTCCATCGAGGTCACGAGCAACTCACCGGCTCCCCGGTCGGTCACCTCGCGCGCCCACTGGACGACGTCGATGCCGGTCGCGGTGCGGCCGCCGTGGATGAAGACTTCCCACTTCTCGGCCGCGGTCCGCTTCGCGTCGATGGCGACGACGATGCACTGCGAGCCGAAGCCCTTCGCGCCTTCCTCGATCAGTTCGGGGCGCTGCACGGCCGCGGTGTTCATCGAGACCTTGTCGGCGCCGGACTCGAGCATGAGGCGCACGTCCTGCGCGGTGCGGACGCCGCCGCCCACCGTGAAGGGGATGAAGACCTGGTCGGCGGTGCTGCGGATCATGTCGTACACGCTCGTGCGAGCGTCCGACGATGCGGTGATGTCCAGGAAGACGAGCTCGTCCGCGCCCTGCTGGTCGTACTGAGCGGCGAGTTCCACCGGGTCGCCCGCATCGCGTAGTTCGACGAAGGAGACGCCCTTCACCACGCGGCCATCGGCAACGTCGAAGCAGGGGATGATCCGGCGGGTCAGCATGGCGAATCCGAAGGGTGGAGACGGCTCAGAGGTCGCGCGTCGTCTGGTCTAGACCGCAGCGGCAGAGAGGGCCTCGGGGAGTTTGATGTCTCCAGTGTAAAGCGCGCGTCCGACAATCGCGCCCTCGACACCGCAGTCGGAGAGGCGCTGGATGTCCTCGACGCTCCCGACGCCACCGGCCGCGATCACCTTGATCGAGGTCGCCGAGGTCAGCCGCTCGTACATGTGGAAGTTCGGGCCGTCCGTCACGCCGTCCCGGAGGATGTCGGTGTAGACGATGCGCTCGACGCCCTGGGCGGCGAGGCGCTCGATGAGCTGCAGGGCATCGAGGTCGGTCGCCTCGGTCCAGCCCTGGAGGCTCACTTTGCCCTCGCGCGCGTCGACGGACACGATCAGCCGGTCGTGCGCGATCGCGATCGACTCGCGGAGGAACGCCGGGTCCTTCACCGCGCCCGTGCCGATCACCACGCGGTTGACGCCCTCGTCCAGCATCTCGCGCACCATGTCGACGCTGCGAATGCCACCGGAGGTCTGCACGGCGCAAGAGACCGAGTCCACGATCTGGGAGACCACGGCCGCGTTCGTGCGTTCGCCGCTCTTCGCGCCGTCCAGGTCCACCACGTGGATCCGCTTCGCGCCCTGCGAGGCCCAGCGCACCGCCATCGCGACCGGGTCCTCGCCGAAGACGGTCTCGCGCGCGTAGTCGCCCTGCGCGAGGCGGACACAGCGCCCGCCGAGGATGTCGATAGCCGGAATGATCTCCACGAGGTCAGTCTCCTTCTGCCGAGGACGCGTGCTCCGCGTCTAGCGTGCCGTCGCCCCCGCCGGCGCTATCGAACCTCGCTCGCGGGCGAGGCGCAGGAAGTTTGCATACAGCTGCAGGCCCCACCGGGAGGACTTCTCCGGGTGGAACTGCGTCGCGATCACGTTGTCCCGCCCCACGACCGACGGGAACGTCACGCCGTCATAGTCGGTCTCACCGAGGACGACTGAATCGTCCGCGGGCGCCGGGTGGTAGGAGTGGACGAAGTAGAAGAACGAGCCGTCCGGGATGCCCTCGAAGACCGGGTGCTCCTGCCGCATCGCGACGGTGTTCCAGCCCATGTGCGGCACGGTCATGCCGGAGGGGA
>CAYPYF010000047.1:0-21268 GCA_964414675.1 uncultured Dehalococcoidaceae bacterium | reverse complement strand
CAACAAGGACAACCAGGAGGACAAGGAGCCGCTGTTCGACACCGTCGACACGATCCTCATCACCCTCCGCGTCGTCACGGCCATGCTCCCCACGATGACGTTCGACGCCGCCCGAGGCCGCATGGCCGCCGTCGCGAACTTCGCGCTCGCCACCGACATCGCCGACTACCTCGCGAAGAAGGGCGTCCCCTTCCGCGAAGCCCACGAGGCGGTCGGATCGCTCGTCGCGCGCTGCGAGCGCGAGGGCCGCACGTTCGAGGACCTGACGCTCGAGGACTACCGGGCCGCGCATCCCGCCTTCGACCGCGACGTCCTCGCGATCGACCTCGACGCAGCGCTCGCCGCGCGCGATGTCCCCGGCGGCACCGCCCCCGCCCGCGTCACCGACGCCCGCGAGGCCGCCCGCATTCGCCTTCAGCACGAGGGCTAGGGTCGCCGCAGGACACTGGCTCGGCGAGGCGCTCCCCGGCTAGGTGAGCCCGTCGAGGTCGGCGGCGGCGCGGGCGGCGAGGCGGTCTCCTGCCCCTGTCACCAGCCGCCGGTCTCGCATCCACCGTCCGAGGAGCGCCGCATCGCGGTCGCGCAGCAGATCCTCGAACGACGCGACGAGACGCTGCGTGACGATATCCGCCCCGTGCGCCGCCAGCATCGAGGGCAACGATGGCATCGGCTGCGCAACGACGCCGATGGCGGCGTGCAGTACCGCGACCGCCTCAGCCACCAGCGACGCGGGCGCATCGAGGCGGCGGGCATGGCTCAGCATGAACGCCGCGAGGGCCACGCGGATGTACGCGCCCTCGGTCGCGCGGAACGTGGGAAACGTCCGCTCGTCGCCGGTCAGCGCCTCGTCCGGCACGACGACGTCCTCGAACTGCACCCGGCCCTGCGTCAGCTCCGGGAGGTACGAAGGCGCAGCGCGGTCCTCGATGCGGACGCCCGGCGTCCCTCGGTCGAGTACAACGAACGGCGTGTGCTCCTGCTGCGCGCTCACCAGCAGCCGCTCGACGCTTGACGAGGCGGCGAGCCAGCCCTTCCACCCGTTGAGGCGGCGCTCGCTCCCCTCGCCGCTGAGCGTCGTGCCCGGCAGCACCCCCGAGCGGTCCTCGGTGTTCACGAACGAGGTCCAGCCCGGCCGCCGCGGCAGGTCCGGGAAGCAGCGCACGACCGTTGCCTGGTATCCCGAGAGGAACACCCACGCGAGGCGATCCGACAGCGCCCCACCGAGCGCCGCCATCACCTCGAGGTCGGCGCGGCCGAGGTCGTGGGCCGCCCAGACGGCGCGCCAGCCCGCCTCGGTGGGCGCGTCCGCCGGCTCGATCTCGCGACGCAGGACAGCGTCGACCACCTCGTCGATACGCATGGGACCTCCACATCGCCGCTGAAGCGTGCGCGCGCCGTGTCGCGCAGTGTACGGCGCGATACCGCTGCTCCTGAGCGCCTCGGCGCTGTCACGAAAGCGTGAGGGCGATGGCCCGCAGCGCAACACGATCGCCGGAGCGCCACCCGTACGGTGATCCAGCAACTTCCGGATGACCGGAATGGAGACACACCATGAACGATTACGCACGCGAAGAATACGAAGTGCTGGCTCCCGGCCTTGAGGTCCGTGACGCCGAGGGCGCCCCGTTCGGGATCGTCGGCGAGACGGTTGGGGAGTACGTCGAACTCCGCGGCGGGGACCAGACCAGTTCCATGTGGATCCGCCGCACCGACTTTGGTGAGGCCAACCACGAGGCAGTGCTCCTCGGGTTCCCGAGTGACGAGATCGACGAACGTGCCTCCAGGGAGCGCCCCGAGGCGCTCGACGAGTCCGCCCACACCGGCGTGCTCGCTGCGGACGAGCAACACACCCGGGACGCGATGCTCGAGGAACTCGCCGAGCAGCGTGCCGAGATGCGTGAGACCGGTCGTGCGACCGAGGCTGCCGACCACACGGTGGGCATCCCCGTCGAGGCCGAACTCGAGCAGCGCGGCGTCCGCTAGCCGGTCGCGGAGACTACAGCGCTAACGCCCCGACATCCGGAGGCGCGCTGGCTACCACAGGCCGGCGCGCCTCCGTCGTGGTGGCGCATCCGATACGCTCAACTCCATGGACAGACCACCCCGTCGACGCGTCATCATCCTCGGCGCCGCCGGCCGAGACTTTCACAACTTCAACGTCACGTACCGGCATCGGGAGGACATCGAGGTGGTCGCCTTCACGGCGGCGCAGATCCCCGGCATCGGCGGGCGCACTTACCCGCCCCTCCTCGCCGGCCCGCTGTACCCCGAGGGCATTCCGATCGAGGACGAGGTCGACCTGGAGGATCTCTGCCTCCGCCTGCGCGCAGAGGAGGCCGTGTTCGCGTACTCGGATGTCACGCATCAGGCGGTGATGCACGTCGCGTCTCGGGCGCTCGCGAGCGGCGCCGACTTCACGCTCCTCGGCCCCCGGACCACCATGCTCGAAGCGGCCGTCCCGGTCATCGCGGTCTGCGCCGCCCGCACCGGCGCGGGCAAGTCGCAGGTCTCGCGGTGGATCAGCCGTCGACTCACTGACCGAGGGCTGCGCGTCGTCGTCCTCCGGCATCCCATGCCCTACGGCGACCTCGCGGCGCAGCGCCTCCAGCGCTTCGCGACCATGGAGGATCTGGATGCTGCGGACGCCACCATTGAGGAGCGCGAGGAGTATGAGCCGCACATCGCTGCCGGCTCCGTCGTCTATGCCGGGGTCGACTACCAGGCGATCCTCGACGAGGCGCAGGCCGAGGCGGACATCCTCATCTGGGACGGCGGCAACAACGACTTCCCCTTCATCCGCCCGGACCTGCACATCGCCCTCACGGACGCACTGCGTCCCGAGGACGGCGACCGCTATCACCCCGGCGAGGCGGTGCTGCGGATGGCCGACGCGATCATCGTGGCCAAAACGAATGCCGCGACGCAAGAGCAGGTCGCGCTTGCAGAAGCACAGGCGCACACCCTCAACCCCGCTGCGACCCTGATCCACGGCGCTTCGCCGGTCGTGTTGGACGACCCCGCGCTGGTCCGAGGCCGACGCGTCCTGATCGTCGACGACGGGCCGTCGCTGACGCATGGAGGCATGGCGTACGGCGCCGGCTACGTGGCGGCCTCCGAAGCAGGCGCCGTGATCGTCGATCCCCTGCCCTACGCCACCGCACCGATCCGCGAGGCCCTCGCCCGGTACACGCACATCCAGCATGTGCTCCCGGCCCTCGGCTACGGCGCTGATCAGCTTGAGGCGCTCCGCGCATCGATCGCCGCGTCGCCGGTCGATGTGGTCGTCTCGGGCACGCCCATCGACCTCGCGGCGCTCATCGATGTCCCCCACCCCATCGTCCGCGCTCGCTACGAGTACGAGGACACCGGCGCTCCCTCGCTCGCCTCAGTCCTCGACGAAGCGCTCAACCGCCTGCTCCCGCACTCGCCGTAAGAAGCGCGCGAGGTACGATCGAGCCAACGGGGAGGCACGTTGGCTTACGCATCTTCGAGGACATTCAGCGCTCGGCTGCTCGCGGTCGTCGCCCTCCTGGCGCTCGCCGCGACATACCTCACGCCGCTCGTCAACGCCGACTGGAACGCCTGGCGGTACGGCCACGGCCACGCCTCCCTCACCACCGTCCACGAGCACACCCATCCGTGGGATCACAATGCACCGGCCCTCGGTGACTCGGCGGACCACGGCGAGCACGCCGGCCTCGTGTTCACCGGCTCAGACGACTCCACCCCTGGTATGACCGCCATCTGGCGGGTCGCCCCCGTCGAGGTGAGCGTCGCGCTCCTCCTCGTCGAGGTCGCGGATGCCTCGACGCCCGCGCCGAGCGACAACCTGAGCGTCCCCGCGTCCCCACCGCCGAGGTCGGCCCTCTCTCACACCTGACCCCTTCTGAGAGAGGAATCCTGATGCACCTTCCTGGCCGTTTCGGCCTCCCCGCCCCGTATGCGGCAACCCTCCGCGCGGCAACCCTGTGCGCGGCAATCGTCCTGGCCCTGATCCCGTCGCTCGTCTCCGCGCATGGCGGCCGCGAGGTCGGCGAGTACCAGTTCACCGTCGGCTTCTTCGTCGAGCCCGCGTTCGAGGGCGAGAAGAACGGCGTTGACCTCCGCGTGCGCGACCACGATGGAGAGCCCATCGAGGGCGTCGAGAAGACCCTCGAGGTCGAGGTGATCCAGGGCGACCAGACGGTGGTGATGCCGCTGCGCGCGGTGTTCAACGACCCGGGCCGCTACACCGCGGACTTCTTCCCCACGGTCGCCGGCCAGTACACCTTCCGCTTCTTCGGCACGGTCGGTGACCTCGCGGTCGACGAGTCGTTCACCTCCGAGGTCGACGGCTTCGGCTCGGTCGAGCCCACCGAGAAACGTCAGTTCCCGGTGCGCATCGTCTCCGGTCGGGAGCTCCAGAGCGCCGTGACCGGCGCCACGGACGCGGCCGCCGATGCGGACGACTCCGCCTCGGCAGCGGCCAGCCGGGCGAACATCGCGCTGGTCCTCGGCGCCCTCGGCCTTCTGGCCGGTGGCGGCAGCCTCGTGATGTCCATGCGTCAGCGCGGCTAGCGGACAGGACACGGACGGGTACGGGCGTGACGAGCGCCTGCACCCCTACCGTCTGATCGATGCGCACCGCACACCACGGCCCCCGTCTCGCCTCGCACGCCGCGATCCTCGCGACGCTGGCCTTCGCCGTCCTCGCCGTCCTCGCCGCCGCGCTCCTCCCCGCCCGCACCGCCGAGGCCCACGCCAATATCGACGTGTCCTTCCCCGCAGCGGGCGAGGTGCTCACGCGCTCCCCGCAGCGGATCGAGATCACCTTCACCGAGGCCATCGCCCTCGACCAGAGCCACATCCACGTCCTCGACACGGACGGCGCACGCGTGGACCTCGACGACCTCCGGCTGGTCGAGGGCGACCCACGCACGCTCCGCGTCGGCGTCTCCGACCTCCCCGAGGGGGCCTACACCGTGGACTGGGGCAACCTCTCCACGGTCGACGGCCACACGATCACCGGCTCGTACGTCTTCTTCGTCGGCGCTGCCGCCTTCACCCCACCGGATCCCGCCGACGCCGGTACCAGCGAGTCCATCCCGATCGCCGAACCCCTCGCGCGCTGGGGCGTCCTCCTCGGCCTCGTCCTGCTCGCGGGCGTCCCGTGGACATTCGGGCTCGTGCTGGCCCGCACGACGAGCGCCGAGGACGCCGCGTCGCTCCGGCGCGATGCGGAACGCCTCGCCCTCGCGGGCGGCGCGATCGTGCTCGCGGTCGGCGCGGCGCAATTGGCGCTCAAACTGAGCGAGGCGGACGCCGGCCTGTCGCTCGTCACGGACACCCGCTGGGGCAACGGCTGGGCGCTTCGCACCGCGCTCGCCGCCCTCGCCACGGCCGGGCATGCCCTCGGCCCGCGGAACCTCCCGAGGCGAGTCCGGCCGCTGCTGCCGGCCGTCGCGGTCACAGCGGCGCTCTCCGTGAGCCTCACGAGTCACGGCGCCGCCGCCGAGGACTACGCACTCGTCGCCGGCTTCGTGGACGCCCTCCACGTCCTCGCGACCGTGACGTGGGGCGGCGGGCTCGTCGCCTTCCTCGTCCTCGCACGACGGCAGCGGACGGACCGACTGCAGTCCGAGGTGCTCCGCGCCGCTATCCCCCGCTTCGCCGTCCTCGGCGGCCTCGCGACGCTCACGCTCGCGATCACCGGCGCCTACGCCGCCTGGCTGCACGTCGGCTCGTTCGACGCCATCGCGACGACGTACGGACGCGGCATCGCCATCAAGGCGTCACTGCTCGTCACCCTCGTCGGCGTCGCCGCCGTGAACACGGTCTGGGTGCGGCGTCACGTGAGGCACCCCCGCGATGTCGCGCGCGGCCGGACGTGGCTCCGTCGCCTCCTCGCCGTCGAGGTCGCCCTCATCGCCGTCGTCCTCGCCGCCTCCGCCACCGTCACCAGCATCGAGCCCGCCCGCCAGCAACGCGCCGCCGAGGCCCGCGCCGCCGGCGTCGTCACCGAGTCTGAGGACGCCGGCCTCACCATCCGCTCCGCGATCACTCCCGGCGAGGTCGGCCCCAACGTCCTCACGGTCGAGCTGCTGCGACGCGGCGAACGCTACGAAGATGCCACCGCCGTCGAGGTCCGCTACGTCAACGTCGAGGCGGCACTCTCCGCCTCAACCGCGCCGCTCGACCGACGGGCTGACGGCACGTGGGTCCTCAACCAGCCCGCGATCCTGAGCGTCAACGGCGTCTACGAGTTCAATGTCCGCGTCCAGTGGCCGGCCGGCGTCGACGCCCGCCAGACCGTGCGGTTCGAGACCGGCGTCGAGCGCGCCACCTCCGAGGTCAACCCGGCCAGCGCCTGGCGGACCGGCCTGCTCGCCTTCGTCGCCGTCGGCTTCGCGATGATCGGCGCGAACACCCTCGCCTCCCGTCGACGGGTGATGCGCGGCGAAGTGCTCGGCTGGAGTGGCGCTGCCCTCGCCGCCCTCGCGCTGCTGCTGTGGTCACGCTCCCCGGAGCCCCCCGTGACCGCCGACAACCCGATCCCCGCCACCGCCGAGTCCCTCGCCCGCGGCAGCGACCTCTACGCCACGAACTGCGCGAGGTGCCACGGCGCCGACTTCGACGGCAACGGCCCCGACGCCGGCACCCTCCCCGCACGCCCCGCCGACCTCGTGCTCCACTTCCCGCAGCACTCGGACGGCCAGCACTTCGCCGTCATCAGCAACGGCCGCCCCGCCTCCGGCATGCCCGCGTGGCAGGGCGCCCTCAGTGAGGACGACATCTGGAACGTCATCAACTACCTGCGTGCCGAGACCGAAGCGCGCACCCCGACGCTCCAGGCGCCCTAGCCCAGGTTGGACGTCCGGCCCCGAGATCCTGCCCCCTCCCCCTCTGGGGCAGGGCTGGGGAGAGAGTCAACGCGACACCGCGCCGAGGTCCACGCCTCCGAGGTCCACGCCTCCGAGGTCCACGCCGCCACGCCCCTGGGCACAGATCCCCCCCTCCCCCTTGAGGGGGGGGGGAGGGGGGGAGGGGGTGACGCGGTCGCAGACTCCCCCGCCGCGCCCTGACCTATTCCTCCAGCAACTCCTGAATGCGGCTGATGGTCGCATGCGGCCTGAGGTGCTCATCGTGCGAACGTGCCCGCACGAGGCTGCTCCGAACCCAGATCGACGCAAGTCCAGCTGCGTTGGCCCCCGCGACATCCGCCAGGAGGGAGTCCCCAACGTGAGCAACGTGCTGCGGCTCCACGCCAGCCAGTTGTCGCACGTGGTCGAAGATCCGCGGATCGGGCTTCTCGATACCGAGTTCCGCGGAAATGACGACGAAGTCCACTCGTCGTGCGAGATCGAACCGCTCGAGTTTCGCCCGCTGCAGGTCTGACGGCCCATTGGTGACAATCGCCAGCCGGTACCGGGCGTGCAGTGCAGCAAGCGTGTCATGTACGCCCTCGAAGACCGTCGTCCCCGCGACCATGTCCTCGAAATAGGCGGCCCGTACCAGGTCCGCCTCGTCCGTGCGGACGATGCCTAACTCGGAGAAGAAGTTTCCGATCCGTCCTTCCGTCGGGTGCGTCATCAATCCGCGGCGGACAGCAGCATCGATCGTGACTTCGTCGATCTCCGGACGCATCGATAGCAGCGCCCGAGCGGCCTTGCGAAAGCGGGCCGGAGCGCCCGCCTCGGTATCCACGAGCGTGTCGTCGAGGTCGAAGCAGAGCAGTTCGACGGTGCGGTCTGGCAGTAAGCGAATCGTGCGCCTCGGTGCTCGCTTTGCGCGTCTCCGCCTCGCGGGTTGCGCGGAAGGTACCGCGGGCCGTGTGGGCGGAGCAACGCTGTGCTCAACCGCCGGAAGGGAAAGAAGCCCCGTGGCTGCGCCCGAACCTCGTGGCACTCCAAAGCCCGCCGAGTTCACGCGCCCGCCCGCCCGCGGCGCAACTAACCCCGCGCCCCGCTACGCTCGCGCCATGCCCGCGAACCCCCGCCCGAAGATCGCCCCCTCCATCCTCACCGCCGACTTCGGCCGCCTCGCCGAGCAGGTCCGCGCCGCCGAGGATGGCAGGGTCGACCTCTGGCACCTCGACGTCATGGACGGCCACTTCGTGCCGCCGATCTCCTTCGGCAAGGAAGTCATCGCTGCCGTCGCCGCCGCCTCGGACGGGCGGCTGATCGAGGCGCACATGATGGTCGCCCGGCCCGCCGAGCAGTTCGCCGACCTCGCCGAGGCGGGCGCGCACCGCCTGATCTTCCACTACGAAGCCGCCGGCAGCGTCGAGGCATCCCGGGAGCACATCCAGCTCTGCCGCGACCTCGGACGCCAGGCCGGCATCGCCATCAACCCGGAGACGCCCGTCGAGGCCATCACCCCGCTGCTCCGCGACCTCGACGAGGTCACCGTCATGCTCATCCGCCCCGGCTGGGGCGGACAGCAGATGCAGCCCGAACTCCTCGAGAAGGTGAGCGCCCTCGCCGCACGCATCGCCGCCGAGGGCATCACCCTCGAGATCGAGGTCGACGGCGGCGTGAAGTCGCACAACGCCGCCCAGTGCGCCTCCGCCGGCGCGACGATCCTCGTCGCCGGCTCCGCAATCTTCAACCCGAGCGACACGCCCCAGGCAGCCGCCGCCGGCCTCTTCGCCGCACTCGGATAGGGAGCCCGCCCCCCTCCTCTCCGACCCCGGCCCTCTCCCTCCGACTCCGGCCCTCTCCCTCCGACTCCGGCCCCCTCTCCCCACACGGGGAGAGGGTTGGGGTGAGGGTGCCCGGGTTCCCCTCCGCCCGGTGAGTCATGCCGTCATGTCCCGCTGTGGTATTACTGCGCCGCCCGAGATCAGAACAGAAGGAGCACGCACGTGGTCGATGGACCGATCGTCACCTACGAACTCGACGGCGACGTCGCCCTCGTGGGACTCAACCGCGACGAGTTCCGCAACGCGATCAGCGGCGAGCTCCTCGACCTCCTGAAGGAGGCCGTGCTCCGCGCCAACGAGGAGGCCCGCGCGGGGGTGATCTTCAGCCACGGCGAGAAGCACTTCTCCGCGGGCCTGGACCTCGCGGAGGCCCTCGCGAACCGCAACCGCGACGAGGGCGACCGGCCCCGGAAGCGCCGCAGCAAGTGGCACGACACGTTCGACGCCATCTCCCGCAGCGAGATCCCCTGGGTCGCGGCGCTCAAGGGCGCCACGATCGGCGGGGGCCTCGAGCTCGCCTGCGCGATGCACGTCCGCGTTGCCGATACCACCACGTTCTTCGCCCTCCCCGAAGGCCAGCGCGGCATCTTCGTCGGTGGCGGCGGGTCCGTGAACATCCAGCGCCACCTGGGCTACGCGCGGATGGCGGACCTCATGCTCACCGGCCGCGTCCTCTCCGCCGAGGAAGGCGAGCGCGCGAACCTCGTCCAGTACGTGGTGCCGGAGGGTGAATCGTTCGCGAAGGCCAAGGAGCTCGCCGCGAAGATCGCGACGAACGCGCCCCTGACGAACTGGGCGATCGTGACCGCCCTCCCCCGCATCGGCGAGGCCCCGCACGACGACGGTCTGTTCATGGAGAGCCTGATCGGCCCCTCGATCCGCAGCGCTCAGGGGTCGCAGCGGCTCCAGCAGTTCCTGGACGGCAGCGCCGCGCCCCTCAAGCAGGGCACGGGCGGATCGGCCCATCCGGACGCCGAGCGCATCCGGCAGGCGAACCAGCAACAGCAGCAGTAGCGACCAGCGTCAGCCAACAGAAACGCCCCGCTCGCGCGGGGCGTCCTTCGTGCTCAGCGTTCGTGCTCAGTAGAGCGTGAGTGCTAGGACTTCACCAGCCCGGCCGGCAGGCCCCGGATGGACAACTTCTTGTCCTCCGTACGCAGGCAGCGCGTGCAGACGTTCATCCGCTGCCACTTGCCGTCCACGAACATGCGCTTCGACTGCACGTTCGGCGCGAAGGTGCGGTTCGTGCGGGGCGCCTTGCGCTCCCAGTTACCGGAGTGCTTGTGGCGGATGTTCCGTCCGAACATCACGCGCTTGTCGCACACGTCACACTTGCCTGAAGCCATGGCCGTACTCGCTACACTGCGTGGGTTCTGGGAGTCATCGCGGGTCCACCTCGGCCCGTCCACGAGGACAGTCCACGGCGGCGCGGCGTCCGATCAGGGTAGCCCGCCCTCGCGGATTACGTCTATCCAAAGACGAGCATCGGCAGCGGCTGCCACAGACGGGAGGGCTACCGGTTGAGCGATCGCGAACTGACCGCCCCCGCCACCCCACGCCTCAGCGCCGTGGACCTCTGCGCCGCCCTCGCCGCCGCTGAACGCTGGCTCACCATCAACCGCGACGGCATCAACGCGATCAACGTCTACCCCGTGCCGGACGGCGACACCGGCACGAACATGCTGCTCACGCTCCGTGCCGCGCTCCGCGCCGTCGAGGTGCCCCCCGCCACAGTCGGCGAAGCCACCCGGCAGATCGCCCGCGCCGCGCTCCTGGGTGCGCGCGGCAACAGCGGTGTGATCCTCAGCCAGATGCTGCGCGGACTCGCCGAGGGCCTCGCGGGGCGCGAGGACACCAGCGGACCGGGCCTCGTCCATGCGCTCTGCGTCGCCTCCGATGTCGCCTACGCCGCCGTCAGCGCGCCGGTCGAGGGCACCATGCTCACCGTCCTCCGCGAGGCCGCCCACCTCGCGCGTGAGGCGCTCGCACGTGAGGCGGGCGAGGCGGCCATCCTCGATGCCCTCATCGCCGAGGCGTACGCGAGCGTCCGTCGCACCCCGACCCTGCTCCCGCGCCTCGCCGAGGCGGGCGTCGTCGATGCCGGCGGGGCGGGCGTCGCCGTGATCCTCGAAGGCGTCGTCTCCTACATCCACCAGGTCGAACTGCCGGACGAGCCGAGGTACCGCGCGGACCGCCCGGTCAGCACGGACGCCCTGGAGCACGAAGGCCACGGCTACTGCACCGAGTACCTCGTCCTCGGCGTCGACATCGACCGCGCCGCCATCGAGGCAGCCCTCCTCGCCATCGGCGGCGAGTCGCTCCTCGTCGTCGGCGACAGCGGCACGGTGCATGTCCACGTCCACGTCGAGGATCCCGGCGCGGCGCTTTCGGTTGGCGCGGGTGTCGGCGCGCTCGACGGCGTGAAGGTCGAGAACATGCAGGTCCAGCACGAAGCATGGATGGCCGGCCGAGAGTCCCTCGATCAACCGCACGATGGCGCCCTCGCACGTCCCGCGACACCGATCGGCCTGGTCGCCATCGTCAGCGGCTCCGGCATCGCGGAGGCGTTCCGGGACCTGGGTGCAGCGGTGGTCCTCCAGCCGGCTGCAGGCGCGAAGACCAGCGCCGGCGAAATCCTCGAGGCTGCTCGGCGCGCCGCGACGGAGCGCGCGATCATCCTGCCGAACGACCGCGACGTGCTCATGGCCGCCGAGGCCGCCGAGCGTGAAGCGCCCGGCTTCATCACCATCGTCCCTTCGCAGAACGTCGCTGCCGGACTCGCCGCCGCGATCTACTACACCGCCACCGGCGACCCTGCCGAGGTCGCGGACGAGATGACGAGCGCGCTGTCGCACGCCCGCGCCGTCGAGGTCAGCACCGCGAGCCGCGACGCTTCCGTGGACGGCGTCGCCGTCCACGCCGGCGACCCGATCGTCTTCGTCGACGGCGCGCTCCGCGGCGCGGCCGCGACGCACGAGGACGCGCTGCTCGCCGGCCTCGCGGAGGTCGTCACGCCCACCTCGGAGATCGTCACCGTGTACCTCGGCGCGGAGGCGCTTGCGGGCAGCTCGCCGCACCTCGCAGCCCGCATCCAGGCCGCGCATCCCGCCCTCGATGTCGAAGTCCTCGAGGGAAGGCAGCCGCACTACGTCTACGTCGCCGCCGTCGAATGAGGGCGTCACGACGAGTATTCGCGACCGATCGGGCGACATCGCCAGCGTGTATGCTGTTGAGCAAGCTGGAGTGGTAGGTATCATCCCTCAATGACTGTACGCGTCGTCACCGACTCCACCTGCGATGTCCCCGCTCCACTCGTCGCCGAGCTCGGCATCTCCATCGTGCCGCTCACCGTCCGCTTCGGAGACGAGGAGCTCCTCGACGGGATCGACATCACCTCGGAGCAGTTCTTCAAGCGCCTTCAGCGCGACCAGAGCACCCCCAGCACCGCCGCCCCTGCTCCCGGGCAGTTCCGCGAGGTCTACGAACGCCTCATCGCGGAGGGCGCGACGGCGATCGTCTCGATCCACATCTCCGGCAAGTTGAGCGCCACGCTCGAGGCTGCGACCCAGGCCGCCGAGGGCCTGTCCGTCCCCGTGCTCCTCGTCGACTCGAAGTCGTTCTCGCTCGGCACCGGCATGGGCGTCATCGAGGCTGCGAAGGCCGCGCAGGCGGGGCGCACCGCCGAGCAGGTCAAGGGCGTCGCCGAAGACACGTTCCGGCGCACGCACGTGTACGTCACCCTCGAAACCCTCGAGTACCTCCGGCGCGGGGGCCGCCTGTCACGCGGCCAGGAACTCGTCGGCACGCTGCTGAAGGTGAAGCCGATCCTCGCCGCGATCGACGGGGAGGTCGTCGCGATCGGCCGGATCCGCACGAAGCAGAAGGCCGTCGAGGACATCCTCTCCCGCCTCGCTGACCTTCGGCCGTGGGCGTACGCCTACGTTGTGCACGCGACCACGCCAGACGAGCTCGCCTACATCAGTGACCGCTATCGAGGACTCTCGCCGGAGACGCTCGTCGTCACGGGGCGCATGACCCCGGTCATCGGCGTGCACGCCGGCCCGGGCGGGCTCGGCATCGGCTGCGTCACCGCCCCGGACGAGCAGTCCCCCGACTACCTGCCCGAGTAGGGCTACCTGCCGGGCTGACCGCCACCAGCCGCCATCGGATCATCGGCGCGCACCTCCCCGAGGATGGAGTCCGCCGCGTAGACGCGGTAGACCACTTCCAGGCCCGAAGCGCGCGCCTCCAGCTTCCACGCGGTGCGTCCGGTGGCGTCGGCCTCCACGATGGTCTGCGGCCGACAGCACGGGTCGGCGGTGACGATGTCCCCGGGGAAGATCATGAGCGTGTTGCCGTTGTCCAGGCGCTCCACGCTCGCACAGCAGGGCGAGAAGATGCCGGGGTCCGGCCGGTACTCCCAGACCTTGCGGGCCGTCATCGTGTCGAAGTCCAGCTCGAGCTCCAGCGCCCTCGAGTACTGGCCGCCTTCGTCGTCCGGCCGGAAGTTGCCGTTGTCGAACAACAGCACGTTCCCGGAGTCCAGGTGGCGGGCCGAATGCTGGTGGTAGAAGCGGTCGCCCGGGTCGTCGAACGTGAAGTCGCTCCCCTCGCCACCCAGGCGCCACTCCACGGCCCCGAAGTCCGGGGCAATCTCATGTAGCTGGTTCAGGTGACGCGAGGAGAACAGGTAGGCGCCGTCAGGCGTCCGCTTCACGGAGTTCGCGTGGCTCCAGTCCTCCGTCGGAAGGTCCTCGTCGCAGCCCTTCCACATGAAACCCTCGCTCACCGCGGACGAGTCCGTGCGGTTCTCAGCGGGGTCCTCCACATCGTGAAGGCTCCAGACCTCCTCGGCATCCCCGCTCTCAGGGTCCCACTGCCAGATCGTGTCACCGACCTGGAGCCGCTCGGGATCGTCGAAGATGTCGCGCACGTCGAAGGACAGCGTCAGGACCGAGCCATCCGGGAGCAGCTCGACCTCGTGGTGGAACACGATCGGGACGCACTCGGAGTCGAGGGTCGCCACCTCCTCGCCGAGCGGCGTGATCTCTCGCAGGCCGGACTCGTAGTCCAGGTAGACCAGGTTCCCGTTGTCCCGCTGGGCGAGGGCATTCGTCTCGCCGGTCTCCGCGTACCAGACGATCTCGCCGTCGCCGTCGATCGCGATCAGGCCGGTGAAGAGCGCCTCGCCCTCGAACTCCTTCGGGTTGAAGTCCATGAACGTCAGCTCACTGCTGGGCGCGCCCTCCACGACGTCGAACGTGGCGCGCCGCAACCCGGGCGGCAGCGTCCCGGTCTCAAACGTGCCGGTCGGACCCGGCAACTCCTCCCCGGACGCCGCGAGGCCGACCACTCGAAACTCGTACGGCGTCTCGGCACGAAGGCGAGCGATCGAGGCCTCGTACGAACCGTCCTCGACCGGCACGGGCTGCGTCCGGAAGCGTCCTGCCTCGTCGTTCCAGTACTCCACCGCGACCGCGTCGGTGGCCGTCCACTCTCCGCTCACCTCGACGATGAGGTTGTTGTCGGTGCCCTCGAACGAGCACGCGGTGCCGTCCGGGGCTGGCTCGCACGCACCCTCGGTCTCCACGGACTCGTAGGTGACGGTCGCGGTAGCGCCGGAGTCCGGCGGTTCCTGGGCGTCGTCGCACGCGGCTGCCAGGCCAAGGACGCCGACCGACACAACAACCAGGAGCCATCCGGTTGGGGTTCGACGAGACGTTCGATGGTGCATGGGACAACCTCCGGGGATGCCGGATCAGGGGCGTGTCACGCCCTCCTCGGTGGAATTCGGACCGGGCGGACGCACCGGGCCGGTCACCACCTGGAGGACCGCCGCGCCGTTGTCGAAGACCAGCGCGTAGCGCCACTCCTGCTCGAGCAACGCGCGCAGGTTCTGACAGCACGTCTCCGGGATGTAGATGTAGTCGAACGGCTCCAGGCGGGAGAGTTCGCCGTAGCAGTTCCCGAGCGAGGGCAGGCACGACTGCGTCATCACCTGCAAGGCGGACCGACGCTCGAACTCGCCAGCCACCCACTCGTAGCCCTGCACCGTGGCGACGTTCTCGCGCTCGGCGAGTGCCGGGAACCACTCCCCGTCGCGGTCGGCGTACCAGCTGTTCCGGCTGACCACCACGAAGCGTGCGTCCTTCGGCGTCTCCGCCGCGATCCACTCCATCGCCTCGACCTCGTTCGGCGTCAGCGCGCGCAGGTATTGCTGGTCGCCCGTCCGGTCCTCCAGCGACGCGACCACGAGGAACGTGAGCGCCCCCGCCCCCAGCAGCGCGAGGGCGGCCTGGCGGCGTCGCGTGGTCGCGAGGGCGCTTCCGCCCGCGTACAGCAGCGCCGGCGCCACCACCTGTCGCACGGCGACGGCGGCCATCATCGCGGTGGGGATCGCCGCCAGCGTCGGGAACGCGCGCGTACCCATCACCACGGTCATCGCCCACCAGGCCGGGAGCAGCCAGCTGCCGCGCACGGCCGAGTAGATCGCGCCGAGGAGCCCGAGCGACGCGATCAGCGGGAAGAACGGTTCCCCGGTCAGCGTCGGGTTCAGCAGCGTCCCCATCGCCGCGAGGATCGCGCCGTCGCCGATCGCGGACCCGCCGTACTCGCGCGCCGCGAGGAACGGGTCGAGGCCGTGGTACGTGATCACGAGCGCCACCCACGGCATCACCAGCACCACCGTGCCGAGGCCGATCGCGCCGAGCGTCAGGATCCGTCGCCGCTCCCACGGGAAGAGCGTGAACAGCGGCATGCTCACCGCCGCCCACGCCGCGGTCTCCAGCGTCGTCAGGAACGTCGCCGCCAGCAGCACCGCCGCACGCGCCGCCGGCTGCCAGCGGCCGTCGATCGAGGCCTGCCGCGCCTGGTGGATCGCGAGGACGGCGCATGTCAGCGCGAACGCCCGCGTCAGCCCCCCACCCATGATCAGCCAGAGGAACGACCGCGGCAGGAGCGCGAACCCGGCGGTCGCGAGGAGGACAGTCCCGCGGTCCCGGAGCAGCATCTTCGCCAGCAGGTAGAACGCGCCGACCAGCGCGATGCTCTCCACCATCGGCAGCAGCCAGATCACGTCGAGGAGCGACAGGGGCGTGACGTCGTCCAGCAGCGCCGCGAGGTAGAACGCGAGCGGGGGATACGCGAACGGGATCGTGCCGTCGTTGTACGTCGAGAACTCGGGGAGGTGGTAGCCGGCCGCCTGGATGTCGCGGGCGAACACGTAAAACAGGCCACCGTCGTTCAGCGGGAAGCCGGGGACCAGGACGTAGATCGCGCGCAGCACCGCCGCCATCGCGAGGATCTCGATGATCCCGACACCTGCCGCGACGCGCCTGAGGCCGCGCGAATGCTCCAGCAGCCACTGGAGCACCCCGTCGACGGTGATCGTACGGTCCCACCAGCGCGCAGGATCCAGCGCCGGAACGCCCTCGGCGCTCGCGGGGTGGATCTGCTCGATCACCACCTCTGGGGCTGGCGTCGAGGGCGCCGTCCTCGTCCGAGATCGACGGCGGGCGCGTTCAGGTACGGAGCGACTCATCGATCCTCGGTCACATCCACGCTGAGGGACCGGGAACCCCCAGCGGGACGGGTATCAGCATGACCCCGGTCCCGGCCGCCGTCGGAGCGAGTGACCTCGCACCAACCATTCGAGGGATGCGTCCCTCCCCATTACTGTCCCAGCCCCGTGCTTACACGGAATACCTTGTGAGAAGCCGAACAATTGCGATTCCGTTTCGCTTCTCGCGCCGTCGCTCCTGTCATCGAGGGCGCTCCGCGCCTCGCGCGGTATCCTGTGCTCCTCCCCCCGACGGATAGCCTGCCCGCGTGACCGCCGACTACCCCCTGCTCCGCGATGTCCTCGTCCGCGAACTCGACGCGGGCGGGCGAGACGACGCCGTCGAGGGCGGCCTGGACGGCCTCCTGCGCGTCCAGGCGCGCGACGAGGCCCCCGGCTCCGCCCTCCTCCGGATGGTGGCCGCCCTCCCGCCGGAGGGCTACGCAACCCTCGACCCCGGCGCACGCGAGATCTGGCTCCGCCGCGCGCTCGCGACGGTGCGACGCGAACTGCCAGAGGAACCCCGCGCCGGAACGAAGCGCCCCGCCCGGAAGGCGCCCGCGACGAAGGCCGCTCCGAAAGCCGCCGACACCACCCCGAAGCGCGTCACGCCCTCGAAGGTCGCGGAGGGCGCCGCGGGGCTCGACGCCCCGATCGCCGTCGCCGGGACCGGCCTCCGAGGGCAAGCCCTCCCCAAGCTCGAGAAGCTCGGGATCCGCACCGTCCGGGACGCCCTCCAGCACTACCCGTTCCGTTATGTCGACTTCGCTCACCCCACCCCGATCTCGGCGCTCCGCGCCGGCCAGGAGGCCACCGTCCGAGGCACCGTCGAGAAGTCGAGGCTCATCCCCCTCGGTCGCGGCGGGCGCATGAATTCGACAGAGGTCATCGTCTCGGACGGCTTCGGGAAGGTGCAGGCGGTCTTCTTCAACCAACCGTTCCAGACGAAGAACTTCCCCGTCGGCGCGGAGGTCGCCCTCGCCGGCAAGGTCAGCACCTTCCGAGGGCGCATGGGCTTCAACAACCCGGACTGGGAGCGCCTCGACAGAGGTGAGTCCGGGCGCATGATCCCCGTCTACCACTCCACCGAGGGCCTCGCGCAGCGCACCCTCCGAGGCGCGATCGAGAAGGTCATCGAGCGCTACCTCGACCGCCTCGAGGACCATCTCCCCGAGGCGATGCGGCAGCGCCACCGCCTCATGGGCCTCGTCGAGGCCGTGCGCGAGGCGCACTACCCCACCTCCGAGGCCGCACTCGCCGAGGCGAACCGACGCCTCGCCTTCGACGAGCTCCTCGCGGTGCAGATCGGTGCCGTCGCGCGAAAGCGTGAGTGGCAGGCGGACGGCACCGCCCCCGCCATCGACGACCACGCCGCCGCCGAGGCGTTCATCGCGACGCTCCCCTTCACCCTCACCCCCGCCCAGCAGCGCGTCCTCGCCGAGGTGCGCGCGGACCTCCAGCGCACCGTGGCGATGTCGCGACTGCTCGAGGGCGACGTGGGCTCGGGCAAGACCGCGGTCGCCCTCGCGGCGATGCTCGACCTCGTGGCGGCGGGCTACCAGGCCGTGCTCATGGCCCCGACGGAGGTACTCGCGGAGCAGCACTACCGCACGATCTGCCGCCTGCTCTCGGGCGAGCCGGAGCCGCCGATCACGGGCCTCGTCCGCGTACCCGGGATCGAGGCGAACGGCGGCCAGATCCGCGTCGTCCTGCTCACCGGCTCCACGCTGGCCAAGGAGCGACGCGCGGCCGCCGAGGCCATCCGCCACGGGGGCGCGCACCTCATCGTCGGCACCCACGCCCTCATCCAGGAGGGCGTCGACTACTACCGCCTCGGCCTCGCCGTCGTCGATGAGCAGCATCGCTTCGGCGTGAAGCAGCGAGGTGACCTGCGCCGCAAGGGCGCCGAGTCGGCCGCGTCACGCGGCGGCACCCTCACCCCGCACCTGCTCGCGATGTCCGCGACGCCGATCCCGCGCTCGCTCGCGCTCACGCTCTACGGCGACCTCGACCTCTCCGTCATCGACGAGCTGCCCCCCGGCCGTACGCCCATCGACACGCGCTTCCTCACCCCCATCGAGCGCACCGCCGCCTTCCGCCACGCGCGCGAGGAGATCGAGGCCGGCCGCCAGGTCTTCGTCATCTGCCCCCTCGTCGAGGGCTCCCAGACCGTCGAGTCACGCGCAGCGACCGAGGAGTACGAGCGGCTCCGCACGGAGGAGTTCCCGGACCTCGGCGCGCGCGACCGCATCCTCCTGCTCCACGGGCGCATGGCGAGCAAGGAGAAGGACCGCGTCATGCGCGCGTTCGCGGACCACGAGGCGGACATCCTGGTCTCTACTGCCGTGGTGGAAGTCGGCATCGACGTGCCCAACGCGACGGTCATGATCATCGAGGGAGCGGACCGCTTCGGCCTCGCGCAGCTCCACCAGTTCCGCGGCCGCGTCGGCCGCGGCGAGCACCCATCGAGGTGCTACCTCCTCGCCGACGACCCCACCCCCGACGCCGAGGAGCGCCTCAGCATCATGGAGCGCACCCACGACGGCTTCGAACTCGCCGAGGCAGACCTTCAGCTCCGCGGCCCCGGCGACCTCTTCGGCACCGCGCAGTCCGGCCTCCCCACCATGCGCGTCGCGAGCCTCCTCGACGCCCCCCTCATCGCCGCCGCCCGCCATGAGGCCGAGACCCTCCTCGACGCCGATCCGGAACTGCGCTCCGAGGAGAACCGCGCCCTCCGCTACGCGATCGCAGGGCGAGTGGCCTCGGTCACGGGCGAGGCGCATTAGCCAGTCCGCACGGCCTGCCCTCGGACACCCACACCCCTGACGCAGAGGAGCCCCGGCCGTTGGCCGGGGCTCCTCGTCATCGTGCGACCGTGACGCGGCTACTCGACGGTGAACGGCTTCGCCATCCCGAGGAACGCGTGAGGCACACCCTCCCCGTTCGGCACGAAGCAGATGAACGCGTAGTTCCCCGCCTCGAGGTTCAGCGTCGCCAGCGTGCTGGCGCCCGGCATCACCGCCTGAGCACCACCGACGTTCACGAACGGCGGCGGGCCGGCGGGAGCCTGGAACCAGGCCGCGACGGACGCAACCGTGGCGCCCTCGGCCAGCTGCAGGACATTCGCCTCGTGCGCCTCCGCTCCCTGGTTGGTCAGCTTCAGCGTGATGTCGCCCGCCTCGATCGGCTCGTCGGCACCCGTGAAGCCGTAGTCGACCCCACTGATCTCGACGTCCGGCTCGGGCAGCGCGGCGGCGTTCTCGTCGCCGGCCACGTCGAACAGCGTCGCCATCCCCTTAGCCGCGTGCGGCACGTTGTCCGCCGGGTCCGGGATCAGGCACAGGATCAGATACTTCCCCGCCGCGAGGTTCTCGACCGCCGACGACGACGTGCCTGGCGCGATCTGCCCGACACCGCCCGTGAACGAGACGTAGTCAGGCGGCGGCCCGCCTGCTTCGATCTCCGCGAGGCCACCCATGACCTCCTCGAGGGTGTGGTCGCCCTCGACCTTCACGATCTGTAGGTGGTGCACCTGCGCGCCCTCGTTCGAGAGCGTGATCTTGTTCGTCCCCGGCGTCAGCTTCTCCTGGCCGCTGAACGAAAAGTCCGCCGCCGTGATCGTGACCGCGTTCGCCGCGACCTCCGCCTCGTCCTCCCCGTCGTCCGAACACCCAACAGCCAACAACCCACCGAGGACGACCGCCCCCACACCCAACAGGATGCGCCTGTGAATCAACTGATGCCTCCCGATATCCCTCTGGTGGCCGGAATCTACAACTCCGTCGTCCAGTGCGCGAGCGACACACGAAAGCAGACAGAAAGACTGCTGAGACCTCGAGGGAGGGCAATGCGACCCAGTGCTTGACACCCCTCCCGCCTCCGACGTATAACCAATCGGTAATCATCACCGAAGGGTTATACACACGTGACCACAGCCACCCCACTCCTCGATGACACGTTCGCGGCCCTCGCCGATCCCACCCGGCGCGCCATCCTCGAACGGCTCATGGAGGGGGAGGCGTCGGTCGCCGAGCTGACCGAGCCCTTCGCGATGAGCCAGCCGGCCATCTCGAAGCACCTCAAGTACCTCGAACGCGCGGGGCTCGTCTCCCGCCACCGGGACGCCCAGCGGCGCATGTGCCGCCTCGAGGCCGCCCCGATGGCGCGGGCGGTCGCGTGGCTCGAGGGCTACCGGAGCTTCTGGGAGGCCAGCTACGCCCGCCTGGACGACCTCCTCGAGCGCATGAAACTCGAGGAGGCCGCTACCGACGCTGCAGCTTCGGCCAGCGCGGGGGCCGACCGAACAGTCGACCGAGAAGCATCAGACGACTAGCACCGCCCGCCCGTCGGGCACGAAGGAGATCCATCATGGCAGCCGACACCACCAGCAAGATGACCGTCACCACCCCCTCGGACACCTCCGTCGAGGTCGAGCGCACCTTCGACGCGCCCGCGCGCCTCGTCTGGGACGCGCACACGAAGCCCGAGTACATCAAGCAGTGGCTCACCGGCCCGGACGGCTGGGACATGCCCGTCTGCGACGTCGACCTCCGCGTCGGCGGCGCCTACCGCTACACCTGGGCGCACCCCTCCGAAGGCTCGTTCTCCTCGACGGGTGAGTTCACCCTCGTCGAGCCGGTCACGCGCCTGGAGTTCGTCGAGCGCATGGAGGGCTTCGACGGCGAGTCGAAGAACGCCTACATCCTCGCCGAGCGCGACGGCCGCACCACGATCACGATGCGCATGGACTTCGGCACGAAGGAAGCGCGAGACGGCGCCGTCGCCACCGGCATGACGGACGGCATCGCCACCTCGTTCGACCGCCTCGAGGCACTGCTCCCCACGTTTGAGTAGCGCTCCTCACCCCTCTCTTCTGACCCCCTCTCCCTGTTGGCGGAGAGGGTTGGGGTGAGGGCTCCGAACCTCTGACCTCCTCCCCCACACGGAGAGAGGGTTGGGGTGAGGGCTCCGAGCCTCTGACCCCCTCTCTCCACACGGGGAGAGGGCTGGGGTGAGGGCTCCGTCCCTCC
>CAYPYF010000046.1:0-21663 GCA_964414675.1 uncultured Dehalococcoidaceae bacterium | reverse complement strand
CATCGGCCGCCCGTTTGCGGAGCTCCCCTCGGTCGCCACGGCTGCCACGGCGTGACGTCCGAGGACCAACGCCCCGATCCAATCGCCGACGCGGAGCCGGCTCCCCCCATCGCGGGGGAGCCGGAGGCCGCGCCGGCCGCGCCCCCCGAAGATCGTGGCATCCAGCTCGCCCTTCCGCTCTTCAACGGCCCGCTCGACCTGCTCCTCCACCTCATCGAGCGGAACGAGCTCGACATCACGGAGGTCTCCCTCCTCCAGGTGACAGACCAGTACCTCAGCGCGCTCCGCTCGAAGGAGCAGATCGACATCGGCGCGATGGCGGACTTCATCGCCGTCGCCGCGCGCCTCCTCCTCCTGAAGTCGCGCGCCCTCCTCCCCCGCGATCCGGAGGAGACCCGTGACGACGAGGAGGACCAGGGAAGCGATGTCCGCGCACTGATCGAGGCGCTTCGCGAGTACCGCCGGTTCAAGCAGGCCGCGGAGTTCCTCCGCGAGCGCGAGGTCGGCCACGGTACCTACCGCCGCGAGGTCGCCCCGCCCGCCGTCCCGCTGCCCACCGGCCTCGACACCGTCACGCTCTCCTCCCTCGTGGACGTCATCCGCGAGGTGCTCGACCGCATGCCGGACGAGGAGCCGCAGGCGGAGATCGTGCGCGATCCGGTGCGCCTGCGTGACCGCATGCGCTCGCTGGTAGACACGCTCCAGGCGGACGGGCGCACCTCGTTCAAGGCGCTGATCCAGTCCGCCACCTCGCGCACGATGGTGATCGTGGACTTCATGGCGGTGCTCGAGCTGATCAAGCAGCGCTACCTTGCCGCGCAGCAGTCGGACGCCTTCGGCGACATCGAGCTCGTGCGGCTGGAGGGCGCCCGTCCGCCCGAGTTCACCCACTCCTCGGAGGACTTCACGGGGGTGTAGGTCAGGGGCCGTCCGGGCCAGCGCGCCCTCGGGCACTGGTATGAGAGCCGGTGCTAGCATTGAAGGACACCGTCCGAAAGGAACCGCTCCCGTTGCTACTCGTCCGTGACGAACTGCGTCGGAGCGCGACGCCCGGCCAACACGCCATCTCGGTGGGCGTGTTCGACGGCGTGCACGGCGGCCACCGGATGCTCATCCGCCGCATGCTCGACGAGGGCAACGCGCGAGGGCTCACCGGCGGCGTCGTCACCTTCCACCCGCACCCCGTCACCGTCCTCCGCCCCGGCACCCCCGTCGCCTACCTCGAGTCCCTCGAGCGACGCGTCGAGCTGATCAAGGAGGTCGGCGCGGAGTTCGTCTCCGTCCTCCCGTTCACCTCCGAGCTCCAGCAGGTCTCCGCCGCCGACTTCACGCGCCTTCTCGTGGAGGATGCCGGCATGCGCCTGCTCGTCGTCGGCGAGGACTTCCGCCTCGGCCGCGGCGGCGAGGGCACGACCGACGTCCTCGCGAAGATCGGCGAGGACCAGGGATTCGAGGTCATCGCCGTCCCGCTGCTGCACGACGACCAGGGCTCCGAGCGCGTCTCCTCCACCCGCATCCGGAACGCCCTCGCCGAGGGCGAGATGGAGGAAGTCGCGCTCCTCCTTGGCCGTCCGTATGCGGTGCGCGGCCCCGTCCTGCACGGCGACGAGCGCGGACGCACCATCGGCTTCCCCACGCTCAACATCGGCGTCTCCGCCGACCGCGCGCTGCCCCCCAGCGGCGTCTACGTGACCCGCGCCTACCTCGGCGACCGCTCCTTCGAGGCCGTCACGAACATCGGCACCCGCCCCACGTTCGACAACGGCACCCGCCGTCACGTGGAGACGCATCTCTTCGACTTCGAGGGCGACCTGTACGGCCAGGTCGTCTCGATCGAGCTCCTGAGCCGTCTCCGCTTCGAGCAGAAGTTCGAGGGCATCGAGCCCCTCGTTGCGCAGATCCGCGCCGACGTCGAGGCCACCCGGGCGTGGTTCGCATGACCGCCCCCACCGCCCGCAAGATGGCCCCCGTGGACGAGCAGATGACGGTCCTCATGGCCGGCACCGAGTTCGGCGACCCCGCCACCCGCCAGACGATGGAGCGCGAGCTCCGCGCCCGCCTCCAGGAGGACCGCCCGCTCCGCGTCTACTGCGGCTTCGACCCGACAAAGGTGGACCTCCACCTCGGCCACACCGTCCCGATGCGGAAGCTGCGCCAGTTCCAGGAGTTCGGCCACGAGGTGACGTTCCTCGTCGGCTCGTTCACGGCGCTGATCGGTGACCCCACCGGCAAGGACAAGACCCGTCCGATGCTGACGCCCGAGGAAATCGCGGTGAACGCGAAGACCTACACCGACCAGGCGTTCCAGATCCTCGACCGCGAGGGGACGCAGATCGTCTTCAACGGCGACTGGCTCTCGCAGCTCACCTTCGCAGACGTCATCCGCCTCACCGCCAACTACACCGTCGCCCAGTTCCTGCGCCGCGAGAACTTCTCGAAGCGGTACGACTCGGGCGACCCGATCCACGTGAGCGAGTTTCTCTACGCGATGATGCAGGCGTACGACGCGCTTCACATGGACACCGATGTCCAGATCGGCGGCACGGACCAGACCTTCAACCTCCTCGCCGGGCGCCAGCTCCAGGAGGCGAACGGGAAGCGCCCGCAGGTCTGCATCACCACGCCGCTGCTCGTCGGCACCGACGGTCACGAGAAGATGTCCAAGTCCCTCGGGAACTACATCGGCATCACCGAGCCCCCGAACGACATGTTCGGCAAGTCCATGTCCGTCCCCGACGAGTGCCTCCGTGACTACTTCACCCTCGCCACCTTCCTGCGTCCCGACGAGGTCGACGCCATCACCGCGGCGATCGAGGGCGGCACGCTCCGCCCGATCGACGCGAAGAAGCGCCTCGCCCACACGATCACCTCGATCTTCCACGGCACGCCCGAGGCGGACGCCGCGCTCGCCTACTTCGAGTCCACGTTCCAGCGTCGCGAGACGCCGGATGAGATGCCGGAGTACGCGATCGCCGCTCCGCTCGCCCTCGCCGACCTCGTGGTCGAGGCCAAGCTCGCCGCCAGCAAGGGCGAGGTGCGCCGGCTGGTGCAGGGCGGCGGCGTGCAGGTGAACGGTGCGAAGGTGGAGGACCCCGCCGTCCTCGTCTCCCCGGGGGACGAGGTGCGCGTGGGGCGGCATCGCTTCCTGCGGATCACGCAGGCGTAGGCAGTCGATAGCAGTACGGTTCGGGCACGGATGGCGAAAGGGCAACGATGATCGACGGCGGCATTGAGATCGACCTGGACGAAGTCGTACAGAACATCGCCGAAGCGGAGGTGGTCAGCCTCTTCTTCCCCACCCTCCGTCGCACCCTCCTCATCGACACCCGCACCAACGAGTACGCCGGCTCCTTCGTGAAGGTCGTCCCCATGGCCAAGAGCGGTGGCGACCGCCTCCGCTCGCTCCGCAAGCTGCGCCCGCAGTTCGCCCGTCCCGACTCGATCACCCTCATCCCGTGGGACGCCCACGTCGCCTCGCTCGTCACCATGGGCGTCTGGGACACGATCATCCGCCGCATCGACTGCCCCGAGCAGGCCGCCGAGTGCTTCGAGGTCCTCTGCACCATCGAGCAGGCCGAGCACCGCGCCGCCATCACCGGCGAGCGGTACCACACCCTGTGGTCGCGCCGACCCGACGAGGTGGACGGCTAGGCGGGTCGTCTCGGTCAGTCGTCGCGCGCGGGCCGCAGGTCCAGCACCTCGAGTTGCAGTGCGCCGTCCCCGCGGAAGTCGTCCTGCTTGAACGTGTAGACCACGTCCGCGAGCTCGCCCGCCGGCACCATCGCGTCCGCGTTGCCGAACGAGATCGCCTTCCACACGGCGAGCCCCGCCTTCAGCGTCATCGAGAGGTGCGATCCGTCCGCACCCACGCCGCGAGCCTGTACGACCTGCACGCCCCGCGCGAGGAACTTCGGGGAGTCGTTGCCGATCCCGTGCGGCCCCAGCAGCGTCAGCCATTGCAGCGCCCGCCGGTCGACCCCCTCGAGCGGTAGCTCGCAGTCGATGTCGAACGTCGGCGCGAGGCTGGCGAGGTCCAGGTGCTCGTTCGCGTCGGCGACCAGGCGCGCCTTCATCTCCGGGATGCGCGACTCCTCGATGCTGAATCCCGCCGCCGCGCGATGCCCGCCGTAACGCAGGAACAGGTCGCCGTGCCGTCGGAGGAGCGCCGTGATGTCGAACTCCGGGATCGAGCGGCACGAGCCGCGCCCCTCGCCGTCACGGATCTCCATCGCGATCGCCGGCCGCGAGTGCTCCTCGACGAGCCGCGCCGCGCACAGTCCCACGATCCCCGACGAGATCTCGGGGCTCCCCACCACGATGAGGGCGCCCGCGCGGTCGGCGTCTGTCAGCGACTGCCGCGCAAGCTCGATCGCCTCGGCGGTGTCGTCCTTGCGCTGGCGGTTGAGGTCCTCGAGCCGCTTCGCGAGCGGACGCGCCGTCGAGGCGTCCGGCGCGAGCAGCAGTTCGAGCGCGATCCGCGCGTGCTCCATCCGCCCGGCGGCGTTGATGCGCGGCCCCAGTACCCACCCGATCGTCTCGGCGTTGATCGTCGCGGGGTTCTTCACCCCGGCCACCTCGAACAGCGCGAGCAGCCCGGGCCGCGTCGTCTTCGCGAGGGCCCCGAGGCCGAGGCGCACGAGGTCGCGGTTCTCGGCCAGCATCGGCGCGAGGTCGCACACATTCCCCAGCGCCACCAGCGCACGGTGCTCGTCGGGCTCGTAGGCGCGCCCCATGCGGTCGTGGAGGTCGTGGATGACCTTGTACGCCACCCCGACGGCTGCGGGCTCTGAGCCGTACGAGATGTCGTTCAGGCGCGGGTTCACGATCGCCAGCGCCTCGGGCAGTTCGTCCGGGATCGTGTGGTGGTCGATGATCACCACGTCCATCCCCAGCCCGTTCGCCTCGGCCACCTCCGTCACCGCCGAGGTGCCCGTGTCCGCCGTCACCAGCAGCGTCGCGCCTCGGTCGGCGAGTTGCCGCACCGCTCGTACGTTCGGGCCGTAGCCCTCGGTGAACCGGTCGGGGATGTACGGGATCGGCTGCGCGCCCAGGCAGCGCAGCCCCTCGACGAGGAGCGTCGTCGCCGTCACGCCGTCCACGTCGTAGTCGCCGTAGACCGCCACCGTCTCCCCGTCCTCGCACGCACGGACGAGGCGGTCGACCGCGACCTCGAGGTTCGGCATGAGGAGCGGGTCAGTCAGCTCGCCCGGACTGCCCAGGTAGCGGCGCGCCTCGACGGTGGTGTGCACCCCGCGCTGCGCGAGCAGCGTGCGCATCAGCTCCGGCAGCCCCGGTCCCGCGTCAGCGAACCCCGAGAGGTCGGGCGCAGGAAGCAGCCGCCAGCGTCGGTTGCCCGACCCGGCGAGGATGCGTGCAGGTGATTCAGGTTGCGCGGTCACAGCCGGGCCGATCTCGGGGGAGAGCGGAGCCTAGCCTAGCATCGTCCGCGGGCTACCCCTCGTACCGGCTGAACAGCAGTGACGAGTTATGCCCGCCGAAGCCGAGCGAGTTCGACATCGCGTACCGGATGCCGAGGTCGCGCGGCCCGTCCGAGACGTAGTCGAGGTCGCAGTTCGGGTCCGGCGTTTCGAGGTGGATCGTCCCGTGGATCTTCTGGTTGACGATCGACAGGATCGTCACGGCGGACTCGATGCCCCCGGCTGCGCCCAGCGTGTGCCCGATCATCGACTTCGTCGAGGAGATCGGGACGGCGTACGCGCCCTCCCCGAAGACGGTCTTGATCGACATCGTCTCGAACTTGTCGTTCAGCGGCGTGCTCGTGCCGTGCGCGTTCACGTAGTCGATGTCGCTCGCGGAGATCCCGGCCTTCGTGATCGCGAGGTTCATCGCGCGCGCCGCGCCCTCGCCGTTCTCGGACGGGGCGGTCACGTGGAACGCGTCCGCCGACTGCCCGTACGAGATGATCTCGGCGAAGATCTGCGCCCCACGTGCCTCGGCGTGCTCGCGGTCCTCGAGGATGAGGATGCCCGCACCCTCGCCGATCACGAAGCCGTCACGGTCGATGTCGAACGGACGCGAGGCGGTGTTCGGGTCATTGTTCGTGGAGAGCGCCTGGCTGTTCGCGAACGCCGCGATCGACATGCGCGTCACGCACGCCTCGGCGCCCCCGGCCACCATCGCGACCGCGTCGCCGCGGCGGATCACCTCGAACGCAGTGCCGATGGCGTCCGCGCCGGAGGCGCAGGCGGAGACGGTGTTGTAGTTCGGGCCCCGCAGCCCGAAGCGGATCGAGGTCTGCCCGGCCGCCATGTCCGGGATGAACATCGGCACCAGCAGCGGGGAGACGCGGTTCGGCCCCTTGTGGAAGAAGACGTCGAACTCCGCCTCCAGCGTGCCGATGCCGCCGATGCCCGACCCGATCATGCACCCGATCTGGTCGCCCTCGGCGGCCGTGTCGAGGCCGGACTGGTCGAGCGCCTCGCCCGCCGCGTTCACCGCGAGCTGGGTGAAGCGGTCCATGCGCCGGGCGCCCTTGCGGTCCACGTAGGTGGAGACGTCGAAGTCGGGCACCTCACCGGAGACGCGCGAGGGGAGGTCTCCCACCTCGACGAGTGTCGTGTGGTCGATGCCGTTCTTACCGGCGATCAGGTTTTCCCACGTGACGTCGCGCCCCGCGCCGACCGCTGAGAGGATGCCGATGCCCGTCACTACGACGCGCCGTTGCTGGAGCTCTGGCATTCAGGCGTCCTCCCACTTGCTGAAGATGATCGCGGAATTGTGGCCACCGAGGCCGACCGAGGTGCTCATCGCCATCCGGACCTCCGCCTGGCGCGCCTCGTTCGGCACGTAGTCCAGGTCGCAGTCCGGGTCCGGGTGTTCGTAGTTGATCGTCGGCGGCACGATGCCGTGATGGCAGACGAGGACGCAGATCGCCGCCTCCACCGCGCCGGCCGCACCCATCATGTGCGCATGCATCGACTTGGTCGAGGACACCATCAGCCCGTCGGCGGCTTCGCCGAAGACCTCGCGGATGGCGCGGCTCTCGACACGGTCGTTCAGCGGCGTGCTGGTGCCGTGCGCGTTGATGTACTGGATGGCGGACGGCTCGATGTCCCCGCGCGCCATCGCGAGGCGCATCGCCTGTGCGATGCCGTGGCCGTCCTCGGACGCAGCGACCATGTCGTACGCGTCGTTGCTCGTCCCGGCGGCGCGCCACTCGGCGTAGATGTGCGCCCCGCGCGCCTTCGCGTGCTCCAGCTCTTCGAGGATGAGTACGCCCGCACCCTCGCCGAGGATGAAGCCGTTGCGGGTCGCGTCGAACGGTCGCACGGCCTTCGCCGGATCCTCGTGCTCTGCGAGCGCCTTCATCGCGTTGAACCCGGCGTAGTAGATCGGCTGGAGGGGCGCCTCGTAGCCGCCGGCGATCATGACGTCCGCGTCGCCACGCGCGACCATCTCGGCGGCCTCGCCGGTGGCGGCGCCGCCCGTCGCGCAGGCTGCGGTGATGGCGAAGTTCGGCCCGCGCGCGCCGGTAGCGATCGCGACGAGGCCCGTCGCCGTGTCAGGCAGCATGTGGGACACGAGGAACGGCGACACCCGTCGCGGCCCCTTCTCGTCCAGGATCGCCTGCTGCTCGATGATCAGGTGCGCCGACCCCATCCCCGTCCCGAGCAGCACGCCGACGCGCGAGGCGTCCTCGGAGGACATGTCGAGGCGGGCGTCCGCCAGCGCCTGGTGCGATGCCGCGAGGGCGAACGCGGACGAGAGGTCGATGCGTCGCGCGATCTTCGGGTCCACCACCTCGGCGGCGTTGAAGCCTTTGACCTCGGCGGCGATCGGGTGGTCGTATGCGGAGGCGTCGAAGCGGCTCACCAGCCCAAGGCCGGAGCGTCCCGCGATCAGCCCGTCCCACGTCGTGGCGACATCATTCCCAAGGGGCGTGATCAGCCCCAGTCCGGTGACAACAACGCGGCGCATGGAGCGTCCTAACTCGATGGACGTCGGGAGGGGAGGATGGACACGGGGATGGGGGCCTCGCGCGCGTCGTCCAGCGAGACAGCGGTGCTCTCGTCCTGGATGCGCTTGATCATCCGCGAGAGCGCGTGGCCCGGCCCGACCTCCACGAAGGTGTCGACCCCTTCGCGCGTCATCCGGCGCACGTTCTCCGCCCAGAGGACGGGCGACTTCAGCTGTGCTTCGAACTCGGCGCGCACCTCGGCGGCCGTGCGCAGCAGGTCAGACGTGATGTTCGAGACGATCGGCAGCTCCGGGTCGGCGAACGGGACCTCGCTGATCACCTGTGCGAACTCGGCCGCCTGCCCGATGTGGAGCGGCGTGTGGGAGGACACCTTGAGCTTCAGCCGGATCGCCTTGCCCTGGAGTTCCTTGGCCCGCGCCATCGCCCGCTCGAGGGCGGTGACGTCGCCGGAGATCACGGTCTGGACATCCTCGTTGTGGTTCGCGACGTCGACGCGGCTGAGGTCGCCCTCCGTCACGTCGTCGCAGATCTCGCGCACGGTCTCGACATCAAGGCCCACGATGGCAGCCATGCCCACCGGGCGGCTGTCGTTGAACGACCCCATGAGGCGGGAGCGTTCCATGATGATCAGGAGAGAGTCGCGGAAGGACAGGGCGCCCGAGGCAACCGCGGCGCTGAACAGCCCGAGCGAGTGACCGCCGAGCAGTCGCGGGGCCACGCTCTCGCGGACCTCCGTGACCTTCTCGCGCATCGCGCGCAGCATCGCGATCGAGGTCGTCAGGACCGCCGGCTGCGTGTTCATCGTCGACGCGAGTTCGTCCGCGTCGGATTCGAAGCACACGTCGGCGATATCGATGCCGGTGATGTCGCTGGCCTCCTCGAAGGTCAGGCGTGCGGCCTCGGAGTGATCGTGGATGAGGCGACCCATGCCGGGCGCCTGCGAACCCTGTCCCGGGAAGACCAGCGCGAGCGTCTCCGTGTCCGGCGACGCGTTCTCTGGCTCGGCGCTGATCCCGAGGTCTGCTACCCCAGGCTGCTCGCTCACGAGGGCACCCTCCCGATCGGGACTGTCCCCAACCGTTTCACGTGACAAATCATACCAGCGGCGGCCCCTAGATCGGGGACTGTCCACCCTCGAATCTCGACATAATCTCCCCGCGCGGTGACGGCGGTTCGAGTAGTTTTCGTGCCTCCGGCAGCGCCTTCAGAAGGTCGCTCGCCAGCGTCGAGGGTGCTCCGTAGGCATCCGATACCTGCCGTGCGGCTTCGGTATGCACCCATACACCCGCCGAGGCGGCGTCGAACGGCGTCATCCCCTGTGCAAGGAACCCCACGATGAGCCCCGCGAGCACATCGCCCGTGCCACCATGCGCCAGCGCGGAGTTCGCGACGTCCGAGATCCGCGCGCGCCCGTCCGGCGCCGCGATGATCGTCCCCGCACCCTTGAGCACGATCACGGACTGAGTCTGCGCGGCGTACTCAGTCGCGACATCGAGACGGTTCGCCTGCACCTCGGCAACCGTGCGCCCCACGAGGCGCGCCATCTCCGCGGGGTGTGGCGTGAGCACGCGCGGCATCGACGTCCGCGTCCACCACTCCGCCTCCTCCGCCAGCACGTTGAGCGCGTCCGCGTCGAGGACGAGCGCTTCGAGGCCGGCGATCACGTCGACGCCGGCGAGCAGGTGCTGCACGAACGCCCTCGTCGCGTCCGTGAGGCCGAGGCCCGGCCCGACGAGCATGGCGCGCGCGCTGGACGCGCGGAGGGCGCGCAGGAGGGCACGAGCGGCCTCGGCGTCCAGGTGCCCATCCGTGTCGGGCAGCGGCTCGTGCGTCGGGTCGGGGAGTCCCATCAGCAGCGGCTGGATCGACTCGGGCGCCGCGACGGTGACGAGGCCGCACCCGCTCCGCGCCGCCGACTCCGCCGCGAGCCGGACGGCGCCGGGATACCGCTTCGAGCCACCCACGATGACCGCGCGGCCGAACGTGCCCTTGTGCGAGTCGTCCGCACGCTTCGGCGCCGCCGCCCGTACGTCTCGCAGTCGCAGCTCCTCGGTGGGTAGGTCCTCGACGGCCTCAGTCGGGATGCCGATGTCGATGACCTCGATCCTCCCAGCGAGGCCGCGCCCCGCGCCGAGGAAGAGGCCGAGCTTGGCGCACTGGAACGTCACGGTCTGGTCGGCGCGCACCGCCAGGGGGTCGGCCGCGCCGGTGTCGGCGTCGACACCGGACGGCACGTCCACGGCCATCACCTGCGGCGGCGCCGGGCGTTCGCGCGCGACCTGGAGTCGCGTCAGCACCTCGCGAGGTGCGCCGTCGATCGGGCGCTCCGTCGGGTGCAGGCCGATGCCGAACACGGCGTCCACGACGAGTGCCGCCTGCGACAGCAGCCGCTCGAGGACCTCGAAGCCCGGGTCGTCCTCGGCGGCGGTCGCCGGGAGGCCGGCCTCCTGCACGGCGGCCCACTCGGCGTCGTCAGCCCCGCGCGCGCGGGTGAGGTAGACCGCGACAGGCGCCCCCCACTGCGAAAGCTCGACCGCCGCGACGAGGCCGTCGCCGCCGTTGTTCCCCGGCCCGCAGAGCACGAGGATCGGTGCGCCCTCGTTCATCCCGAGCGAGAGCCACGCCTCCTGCGCGACGGAGACGCCGGCACGGCGCATCAGTTCGCGCTCCGGGATGCCCGCCTCGGCCGCAGCACGTTCGAGTGCGCGCATCTGCTCGGAGGTCACCAGTTTCGTCATCGCCCGACTCCGGATTCAGGACGCCCCCTCCCGGGGGAGGGGGCGATAGACGGGACATATGTGGCGGGCTCGCACGAGGCAGAGCCCCGTGAGGAGCGGTTACTGCTCGACTTCGACCCCACGCCAGAATGCGACGTAGTCCTTGATGGCCTGGGCCTGCGGATGCGCCTTTGGCTCCGGGTAGAACCAGGCCGCCTCCTTCGCCGTCTGCCCGTCGACCGTGACGTCGTAGTACGACGCCTCGCCCTTCCACGGGCAGGTCGTGTGGGCGTCGGTCGGCGTGAAGAACTCGGACTTGATGGTGTCAGGCGGGAAGTAGATGTTTCCCTCGACCACTTCGTAGTCGTCGGTCTCGGCCACTACCTGGCCGTTCCAGATTGCTCGCGGCATCGAGCACCTCCTTGGGTTCAGGTCTACGGTACCCCGCCAGTCGAGGCGATCCGCGCGAGGAGGTACCTGCGGCGGACTACCCGAGGTAGTCGATCCGCATCGCGTCGCGGACCTCGGCCATCGTCTGCTGGGCCACCGTCCGGGCGTGCCCCGATCCGCGCGCGAGCGCGTCGCGGACCTCGTCCGGGTGCGCTTCGAAGTACCGGCGGCGCTCCCGGATCGGCTCCAGGAAGGTGTTGAGCGCCTTCGCGAGCTTCTGCTTCACCTCGACGTCGCCGACCTTGCCGACGAGGTAGCGCTCTTTGAGGTCATTGACCTCCTCGACGTCCGGATTGAAGGCGTCGTGGTAGATGAAGACCGGGTTGCCCTCCACGTGGCCGGGGTCCGTGGCGCGCAGGCGCGTGGGGTCCGTGAACATCCCGCGCACCTTCTGGTTCACGGTGTCCTCGTCGTCCTTGAGGAAGATCGCGTTGTTCTTGGACTTGCTCATCTTCGCGTTGCCGTCCGTCCCTACGAGGCGCGCGACGCGCCCCACGAGGGCCTCCGGCTCCGGGAACACGTCGCGGTCGAACGCGCGGTTGAAGCGCCTCGCGATCTCGCGGGTCATCTCGATGTGGGGGAGCTGGTCGTCCCCCACTGGCACCAGGTGCGCCTTCGGCATCAGGATGTTCGCCACCTGCATCAGCGGGTAGTTGAAGAACGAGACCGGGACGCTGCCGCGGGCGGCGAGGTCCGCCATCTCCGCCTTCAGCGTCGGGTTCCGCTCCAGCATCCCCATCGGCGTCCACCAGCCGAGCCACGTCGTCAGTTCCGCGTGCTCCGGCACCTGGCTCTCGATCGTGTAGTGGCTGCCGTTCGGGTCGAGGCCCACCGCGAGCCAGTCGAGCGCGACCTCCCAGACGGACTCGCGCACCCGGTCGAAGTCATCCGCGTAGTCGGAGACCTGGTAGTCGGCGATCAGGAAGAAGCACTCGTACTCCTCCTGCAGCCGGATCCAGTTCTCCAGCGCGCCGCCGTAGTGGCCCAGGTGCAGCGCACCGGTCGGGCGGATGCCCGTCAGGATGCGCTTGCGTTCACCAGCCGTCACAGGGGACCCCTCTCCGGCGCGGATGCCGAGGGCGCGCGAGGGCAGCCACCGGAGGCAACTTGACGCTGGAACTCAGAAATGTGGGTATTCCCCACCGACGAGAGTGCCGATGATACAGAGAGGGCGAGATCCGGGCGAACCACGCTCGGGTACACACGCTCGGATACAGTGGCTAGACCCGGATCGACGAGAGTCGGTCCCGACAGAGAAGACAGAGAAGGGAGAGCAGCTCGTGAAGCGATTGCGTGTCGCCGTGGTTGCCTTCCTGCTGGTCGCACTCATGGCGGGCTCCACGGTTGGGACCGCGCAGGCCGGCGGCAAAGCCGACCCGTGCGTCAGGAAGAACCCACCCCCGGAATGCCAGGTGCCCGAGGTGCCGTGGACGCTTGTCCTGCCGCTCGCCGGCATCGCCATCGCGGGCGGCTACTACCTCGTCGACCGTCGCCGCCAGGACGACACAGCGCCACTGGCGTAGCGTCGAGGTGCGCGCCGGCCCGGCGCGCGTCATCATGCCCGCATGACCGATGTCCCTGACGCCCCCTCCGCGCAACGGGGAAGCCCGCGCGCCTGGCTCGGGCGCCACTGGCGTCTCGTCGCGGTCGTCGTGGTCGGGCTCGGCCCGTTCGTCCCGTCGATCCTCGCGATGGGCGACTTCCTCCTCGCGGACAACGCCCTCGGCTTCACGCCGTTCGCGCTGGTCGCGGCGGTCTACCTCTTCTGGCGCTCCGCCCACTTCGAGGGCGTCCTGCGGCCGCGCGATGTCATCGTGGACCTGTTCTTCATCGTGCCGCTGGTGTTCATCGCCTGCTTCATCCTCTTCGTCCTGCCGGGGTCGATGTCCTGGTACTTCTGGCTGAACCGCATGGACCTCGCGGCGATGGTGCCGTGGACGGTCGCGACGGCGATCGTGTTCCTCGGCTACCAGCAGATGCTCCGCACGTGGCCCGCCTGGCTCATGCTCACCTTCGCCTGGCCCTACCCCGCCGTCTGGCTGCAGCGTGCGCTCTCCGACCCGCTGGTCATGGCTACGGGCTGGACGGGACGGGCGGTCACCGACTTCGCCCGGCTCCCGTACGAGGTAGGCGAGAGCGGCGTCGCCTTCACCAGCACGCACCTCGCCGAGGATGACAACTTCACGCTCGTCATCGGACAGCTCTGCTCCGGCACCTCCGCCGTGATCGGGTTCCTCGTCGTCGGCGGGGCGCTCGCGCTCATGGCCCGCGGGACGGCCGACGCGCGGCTCAAGTGGCTTGCGGCCGGCCTCGTGCTTGCCTTTGGGACGAACCTGGTGCGAGTCGCGGCGCTGCTCATCGCCGCGACCTCCGGCTCCCGCTCGTTCGCCGTGGACACCCTCCACCCGATCCTCGGACTGGTGCTCTTCGCGCTGGCGGTCTTGCTGATGCTCGTGCTGATGCCGGCGTTCCGACTCAGGTTCGACCCCGCGCCGCGAGGAAAGACGCTGGCCTGGGAGCCCGGCCCGCGGCCCGGGGCGCCGGTGCGCGTCGTGTGGGCGCTGGCGCTGGGCGCGGCGCTCGGCGTCGGGATCGGTGCGGCGCAGGCGCAGGAGTTCGACTTCATCGGCCTCGGCGATGGCGCGCCGTCCCTCTCGGTGGAGAGCGAGCGCGGCATCATCCCGGACGTCCCCGGCTGGGAGCTGTTCCACGAGACCCAGATCTCCTGGACCGACCTCTTCGGCCGCACCTCCCGGGGCGACGTGTTCTCGTACTGGGAACCCGGCGTCGAGGAAGTCGGCGCGCGCATCGGCGTGCAGACCGTCATCACGGAGGACCTGGACACCCTCAACCGCTACTCGATCGAGCAGTGCATCGACTTCCACCGGCGCGAACTCACCGCCCGGCGTGCAATCGACCTCGGGTACGGGCTCACCGGCTACATCCTCCATGACACCTACGACGGCGTCCGCGGCTCGATCCTCTACTGGGCGATGCCCGTGAACGTGGAGGGCGAACTGCGACATGCCCGCATCGCGCTGTTCGGCAATGAGACCGAGGGCACCCGCTACGACGGACTGGACATGGACGCCGGGCGCGAGAGCAGTGCCTCGGTGCGCCTCGGTCAGATGCTCGAGACGGCGATGTATGGGTTGCCCAGCGGCGTCGACGATCCCGTGCGCGCCGGGATGGACGAGGACCTCACTGCCGTGGCCGTGAACATGGTGGACATCATGATCCAGACCGGTGGCCCGGCGGACCTGCTCGACGAGACGGCTGACACGACAGAGGAGTGACGGGCGTCGGTCTGCCCGGCGGGCGCTACGCGGACTCGCGCGCCATCGACTCCGGGGCCGAGATCCCCATCAGGCCCAGCGTCCGGGCGAGGACGACCTGCGTCGCCTCCAGGAGGTGCAGGCGTGCCTTCGTGAGCGCGGGCTCGTCCGCCTGGATCACCCGGCATTGCGTGTAGAACGAGTGGAACGCCGTGGCCAGCTCCTGCGCGTAGTGCGGCAGGTGATGCGGCGCCATCTCCAGCACGACCTTCTCCACGACCTCCGGCAGCAGCAGTAGCTTCCGTAGCAGCGCCTGCTCGGCCTCGTGGGTGAGCAGCGAGGTGTCCGCACCGTCCGACGAGAGCGCCTCCTCGCGCGCCTTCGCCAGGATGCTGGAGATGCGGGCGTGCGCGTACTGCACGTAGTAGACGGGGTTCTCGTCCGACTGCTTCTTCGCAAGGTCCAGGTCGAAGTCCATCGTCTGGTTCGCGCCCGTGAGCAGGAAGAAGAAGCGCGTGGCGTCTGCGCCCACCTCGTCCACGATGTCGCGCAGCGTCACGATCTCGCCGGCGCGCTTGGAGAGCGGCACCACCTGGTCGCCGCGCTTCAGCGTTACGAGCTGGTAGAGCAACACGTCGAGGGCGTCCGGGTCGCCGCCGACCGCCGCGACGGCGGCCTTCACGCGGGAGACGTGCCCCTGGTGGTCGGCGCCCCAGATGTCGATCACGCGGTCGAAGCCGCGCGTCACGAACTTGTCGTAGTGGTAAGCGATGTCCGTCGCGTAGTACGTCGGCTGGCCGTCTGAGCGGATGAGGACGTTGTCCTTCGACTCGCCGACCTCCGTCGAGGTGAACCAGACCGCGCCCTCGCGCCGGGCGACGTAGCCCTGCTGCTCGAGGAGGGCCATCACCTCCGAGTACGGGCCGCCCTCGGACATCAGCGAGCGCTCGGAGTACCAGCGCGTGAAGTCGACGCGCATCGCGCTCAGGTCTTCGCGGATGCCCTCGATCATCAGGGCGAGGCCCGCCTGCCCGAGCTCGGGGCCGGGCTCCTGGCCCTCGGGCAGCAGGTATGCCTCGCCCTCGCGCTCCTTGAGGAGGCGGGCGATCTCGATCACGTAGTCGCCGGGGTAGCCGTTCTCCGGGATGGTGACGTCGCGGCCGAACAGCTGCTGGTAGCGCGCGTAGAGCGTGCGGCCAAAGATGGCCACCTGCGTCCCCGCGTCGTTGATGTAGTACTCCTGCTCGACCTCGTACCCCGCTGCCGCCATCACGAGGGCGAGCGAGGAGCCGATGGCCGCGCCGCGGCCGTTGCCCACGTGCACCGGGCCGGTGGGATTGGCGCTGACGTACTCGATCTGGATGCGCTTCCCGGCGCCGAGGTCGCTCGACGCGAACCGCTCACCGGCCGTGAGGATCTCGGACGACTGCGCGGCCAGCCAGCCGGGCGCGAGGTAGAAGTTCAGGAATCCCGGCGGGGCGACGGCGACATGGTCGACCGCCTCGTGGGCCGGGACGTGCTTGCGCAGCGCCTCCGCCACCTCGATCGCCTTCATGCGGGCGAGGCCCTGGATGCGGAGCGGGAGGTTCGCGGAGAAGTCGCCGTGCTCGACGCGGGCAGGATGCTCCACGGTGACTTCTTGCCCCGCGAATTGCGGGAGGTCTCCGGCGGCCTGGGCCGCCTCCAGGGCACGCTCTACCAGCAGGATGATCTCGTCACGAATCAACAGTCGAGCGCCTTCCACGGCGACCGGCGCATTCCTCGGACGGTAGGGACTCGGACGAGGGACCGGCGAACCGCGAGTGTACCGTGCGTCCCCCGTGGCTGCGACGCGGCGAGTCTCAGCGCACCCCCTAGACTCGCCGTATGACGCATCTCCCGCGCGACCGCTCCGCCGTCCTCGCGGCCCTCGGCGCGGTCGCCCCGGCGATCGTCGCGAGCGCCGAGGAAGCCGACCGGTCGGGAGGCTTCCCGGCCGACGTGATCGAGGCCGTCGCGGACGCCGGGCTCTTCCGTCTCTGGATCCCTCACGCCTACGGCGGCGACGAACTGCCCGTTCCCGACGCGCTAGAGGTGTTCGAGGCGTCGTCACGCCTCGATGGCGCTGCTGGCTGGCTGATCACGATCGGCACGGGCGGAGGCCCGTTCGCCGCCCACATGGAGGACGACGCAGCGCGTGAGATCTTCACGCCACGGCGCGCCCTGATCGCGGGCTCAGGCCGTCCGAGCGGGACAGCGACGCCGGTCGAGGGTGGTTACCGGGTGGCGGGTTCGTGGCAGTTCGCGAGCGGGGCGCATCACGCGACCTGGTTCACCGCGAACTGCGTCGTCCAGGACGGTGCCGATCCGCCACTCATCCGCGCGATGGCGTTCCCGGCGGATGCGGTCAAGGTCCTCGACACGTGGCACGTCTCGGGGATGCGCGCGACCGGGAGCCACGACATCCATGTGCCCGAGGTCTTCGTCCCGGCATCGCGGATGTTCGACGTGTTCGGGACGCCTCGTGAAGGTGGGGCGCTCTTCTGGTTCCCGTTCGGGCCGATCGCGCAGCTGTCGTTCGCGGCCGTCGCGCTCGGGATCGCCCGAGGGGCGCTCGACGCGTTCGTCGCCGAGGTGGACGCGGTGAAGCGGGCGCGGTCGTCCGCGTTGCTCGCCGGTGCCGAACGACAGGTCGATGTCGCGCGGGCCGCGTGCTTCGAGGAGGCGCGGCGCGCGTGGGACGTGGTGTGCGCCGGCGGCGTGCTGAGTGACGCCCAGACCGAGGCGGTACGCCTGTCATCGGTGGAGGCCGCGCGCACCTCGGCGCGGGTCGTCGAGGCGCTGTACCTGGAGGCCGGGTTGCGCCCACTGTTCCTCGCATCGGCGCTGGGCCGCTGCTGGCGTGACGTCCATGCAGTCACGCAGCACGTGTCGCTCTCGCCGCACGCCCGCTCCTAGTTGCTCGGACGGACTCTGGCAGGCGGCAGCACTCCGTCAGGTCCATCGCGCGCGTTCAGGCGCCGGCGTTCCTGCCGATGATCACCTCGACCCCGCGCACACTCCGTGTCTGCGCGTGTCCTGGATGGCGGTGCTATGGCCCTCGAACGGGATCAGACAGGCGATGCAGCCCGTCCGCTGGACGGTGCTTCCGGGGATCCATGGGTCCCCGCGCTTGAACGTGTCCTCCGAGGGCAGGGCTTCTCGCTGGTGTTCCAGCCGATCGTGGACCTCAAGCACGGGTCCGCCGTGGGGTACGAGGCCCTCAGCCGCTTCGACACGCCCGAGGGCATCGGCGACGTGGCGCCCCCCGCTTGGTTCGAGGCGGCCCAGCGCCTCGGCGTCGGCCCGGAGCTCGAGGCGCGCGTGGTCGCCGCAGCGCTGGACGCGCGTGACCGGCTGCCGCCGAACACCTTCCTGACCGTCAACCTGTCGCCGTGGGTGGTGGACACGCCCCCGGTGCGCCGTGTGCTGGAGGGCCCCCGAGGGCTGCACCGGGTGGTGCTGGAGATCACGGAGAACGCCGTGGTGGAGGACTACGGCGCGCTGGACGAGGCATTCGTCTCGCTGCGCGGGCGGGGCGCCTACCTCGCGGTGGACGACGCCGGGGCGGGCTACGCCAGCCTCTCCCACATCCTCCACCTGCGCCCGGACTTCGTGAAGCTGGACCGCGAGCTCGTCGTCGGCGTCGACCACGACGAGGCGAAAATGGCGCTGGTGGAGATGTTCGGGCACTTCGCCGGACGGGTGGACGCGTGGCTGCTCGCCGAGGGCGTCGAGACCGTCGCGGAGCTCGCGTCGCTGACGCGCCTCAACGTGCCGCTCGCGCAGGGGTACTTCCTCGGGCGGCCCGCTACGGGATGGGCGGTGCTCCCGTCCGAGGTGCGGCAGCTGCTCCTGCGCTCCGCCGCCGTCGCCGAGGAGCGCCACACGGTGGAGCCGTTCGTGGAGCCGTGGCCGTTCCTGGAGGAGGGCCGCGAGGCAGAGGGACTGCAGCTGGTACGCGAGGCGCTGGAGCGCGGCTCGCAGATGCTCTCGTCGTTGCCGGTCCTCGACCGCTATCGCCGGCCCGTCGCGATCTACTCCGTGGCGGAGGAGCTCCCGGCGCGGACGATCGCGCAGGTGAAGGCCACCACGCGGGTCACGGACGCCGCACGCCGGGCGATGACGCGGCCGTTCCAGCGCCGCTTCGACCCGATGGCGTGCGTGGACGATGCGGGGACATACCTCGGCGTGGTGCGCGTCGAGCGGCTGATCGAGGCGCTGACGAGCGCCCTCGATGGCGACGCGGGGCGGCATCGCACCGCGGCGTGACCGGGTCGGCGTCCAGGCGATCACAAGAATGGGCCGGGTGTCTGCCCCCGTGGGCGCTTCAGAGAAGCGCAGGCGCGCCGACGGTTACATGCACCGAGCGGCCGTCGGTCCATCGAGGCGGTCGCAGATGCGCGTTGCGGTCCATGAAAGGACACAGAATGAAGGAATTCTCTTGCGGCGATGTGGTGCCCGGTTGCGGCAGCCATTTCACAGGTGCTTCCGACGAGGACATCCTGTCGCAGGTGGCGGCACATGCGGCGGCAGACCACGGAATCGAATCGCCGGGCGCTGACCTCGTGGCGGCGGTGATCGCCAAGATCCGCGTCATGGCGTAGGCCTTCGGGCCTGAGTTCGTGGGCACCTCGATGGCCCCGCGTGAGCGGGGCCATCTTGCATTTCGGGGGAGCCGGACGGGCGAATGAGGCGAAGCGGGACGATACGGATCGTTTGCACTGGTACGGCGGATCGCGATGCACCTTTGCGCTCAGACGCTTCATGCTGAAGGCATGGGTGTCGGCGTAACGCGTGACGAGCGCGTAGACGGGATCGTTTGCCCTATGAGTTTGAAGCGAATCGCCCTGGCGCTTGGCGCCGCCACCCTCTTCGGGATCCTGGCGGTCGGGTCAGTGGCTGCAGCGGGCGTGGACCTGTCGCCCGCGTTCGACAGTCTGGCACAGCAGGCTACGTCCACGGCGACGCCGTCGCCTGGTAACACCGGTAACGCTGGCCTCGCCGGGCAGGACGGCTCGACGCCGCTGCTGCTTGGTGCGGTGCTGGTCCTGGGCGCGGCCGCGCTGGCCGGCACGGGTCGCTGGATGGCGACGCGCCGCAGCTAGTCGCTGTCCGGTCCGAGGCGGACGCCCCTCTGTCCGCTTCCCAGCCCCTCGCGAAAGCGAGGGGCTGGTTGTTGTCGGCAGGCTGCCTCGGGAGTGGGGCGGGCGCCGTTGCTCGCGGTGGTGGGACTCGCCCGACGTATGTTTCACGTGAAACATACGTTCTAATCCGACACATCGCGACAGGTTCAGGATTGGTGCGCCAGAACCCGGGTAAGTCCGGCACCCGGTACGGATCCGCGATGCGGGCACTCGCGGATGCCATCGGGTTGTTGTGGATCGGGGAGGACGCTCGTCTCCAGACAGCGGGGTTGGTCCGCGCTCGGACAGCCGGGATGCGGCACAACGAGGAGACATAACGTGGACATACAGATGCTCACGATTCGACCATTCGCAATCCGATCGCTGGCGATGCGCTCGCTGGTGGTGTCGGCAGCGCTGGCGGGTGTCATCGCGCTGGGTGTGATGACGGCGCAGCAAGCCTCGGCGGCCGGTCTCGACGGTCCGCTGGGCGATCCCGCCGCTGTCGAGCAGACGGTGCCGGAGCCGGCCGACCCGGTGACGCCGGGTGAGGGTGACGGCACGATGCCGGGCGAGGGCGCCCAGGGCACGCTGCCCGAGGGGGAGAGCGCCGTGGCCGATGGTGGCAGCGCGACGCCATGGGTAGCCGTTGGTGTTGGCGTGCTGCTGTTGCTGGCGCTGGCGGGCGCGGTATGGGCTTCGCGGAAGCCTCGCGCGATGGACCTGGAGCACCCGGGTGGGATGTCTGATCCGGCACTACCGGACACGCAGCGCTACACGCCTCCGGGGTTCTAGCGGTTCTAGTGGAGTAAGTAGTGGTTGGGATGAGCCCTCGATGAGGGCCTGGGGCTGCCCCCGCCGCATCGGCGGGGGCAGTTCTTTGTGTTGTGCGGTGTTGGGTGAGTGAGGCAGTCCCCCACCGCCACCCTTCCCCGCGAGGGGGGAGGGGGCCGGATGTCCGGAGGGGAGAGAGGGGCCGATCGGGGCTACACGATCGGGACGTGGAGCTCGGTGACGGAGGGTGTCCCGTCCTCGCCGCTGGAGCGGTAGATCTCGAACGCGGGGCCCGAGGCCATCGTGGTGTGGAGGGTGGCGAGGCCGGGGCCGGTGAGGGCGGCCCAGGCGGTGGCGAGGCCCTCGAAGGGGCCGGTGTAGGTGGCGCGGGCGTAGCGGCCGGCGGGGATGCGGTCCTCGACGAGGGGGGCGGGGGGCTCGACGCCGTCGGGGAGCGTGACGGCGGTGTCGTACGTGATGTCGCCGTTCGGCTCCGCACTGCCGCCGGTGCCGGACGGGAGCACCGAGGCGGTGACGACGCCGGGCTGGCCGAGGAGGCCGGCGGCCTGGGCGACCTCGTACGTCTGGCCCCAGTTGGCCTGCGCCTCGCTGAGGACGCCGCGGAGGCGGGCGATGCGCTGCTCGGGAAGGTCGACGATCTCGTAGCGGATGTCGAGGGTGGTCGGGTCGACAGCGGTCGCCGCATTCGCGACGAGGGTGCCGAGGAACTCAGCGAGGCGGTCGTAGGTGAACCCCATCCCGTCGACCATGTCGGTCCCGGAGGCGGCCTGGAGCGCGGCCTCGGACTCGAAGCGCGAGGTGACGGTGAGCGTGGTCTGTGTGCCGTCTGCCGACTCCGCGAACTCCGAGGTGTTCACGCACTGGCCGGGGTACCAGGCCTCGTCGAACTGCTCGGTGGCGACCATGCGCTCGATCGGGACGAACTCGAGGATGGTGCCGCCCATGGCCATGCGCTCGCCGGTCTCGTCGTTGAGCCATTCGTAGCGGTACGCGCCGCCCTCGCGGGCGTCGAACTCGCAGACGGGCATGCTCCAGCCGTCGTAGCCCAGTTGCCACTGGCGGAGGTACTCGGGCTTCGTGTGGGCCTCCCAGACGAGGCGGCGCGGGGCGTCGAAGGTGCGTTGGATGCGGAGCTCGGTGGGGGAGGGGTACGTGACGGTGAGCGTGCTGGTGGGCATGTGTGGGTCCTCGTGCGGGTGCGGGCTGGCTGGTCTGCGGGCGGGTGGTCGAGGCAGGGAGTGAGGCGGTCCCCCTCCCCCTCCCCCGCGAGGGGGAGGGGGTCGGATTCCTGAGGCCGGAGTTCGGAGGGACGGAGCCCTCACCCCAGCCCTCTCCCCGTGTGG
>CAYPYF010000045.1:10475-21880 GCA_964414675.1 uncultured Dehalococcoidaceae bacterium | reverse complement strand
GGCCGAGGCCGAGGAACCCCTGCTGCCAGCGGCAGGTGCCCTTCTTCCGCTCCATGAGGAACGCCGACCCCATCACGTTGTACGCGAGCCCCATCACCGCGGTCGGCCCGGCGATCATCACGAAGAGCAGGAGCACCCCCAGCAGCCACAGCGGCAGCGAGTCGATCCACATCCCGATCGCGAGCGACGCGGCCACCGTCAACCCGGCCTGGATCGCAGGTCCCATCAGGGCGGACCGCGCCGGCTTCACCACCACCTGGTCCGGCGTGATCACCGCGTACGCGCGGCTCAGGGCGATCCGTTCGCGGGCGGGACGCCCTCCCGAGGCAGGTGCAGGGTGTGGCTGATCGGTCATGCGGGCAGTCTACGTTTGCCGCCCGCAACGGGCCGCTCGTAGGATGGCCGCATGCGACGCGACCTCATCGACATCCTCGCCTGCCCCCTCGACAAGGCCGAGTTGCGCCTCGACGCCACCGCCGAGGATGCCGAGGGCGAGGTCCTCGCCGGCGCGCTCACCTGCACACAGTGCGGCGAGGCGTACCCCATCACCGACGGCATCCCGAACCTCCTCCCGCCGGACCTGCGCGACGTCATGGCGGAGGCTGCCGGCCCCTCCGGTCACTGACCCCAACACGATGGACACAGACGACCCGTTCTTCATGACCCAGGAACGCTCCCGCCAGATCGGGCGGGCGCTGATGATGCTCTCCGGGCTGCAGGTGCTGGTGTTCGTCCTCGGCATCGCGCGGCGCTCGTACCTCGTCGTCGCCGTACCCGTTGGGGTCGTCACGGCCGTCGCCTCGGCCCTGCTCTTCTGGGTCGGGTACACCATGGCCGTGAAGGACTGGGACGACCCCGCGGACTACCCGCCCGCGGTGAACGAGGGCGCACCACCGCCCGAGTCGCTCGGCTAGCGGGGCGGCTCGTCCGCCCACTCCGGCCCGCGCTCCCGCACCACCTCGTCGCGCTCCGCCCGAGGCCGCGCGTCCCGCAGTGTCGCGATCGTCGTGCCGGTCAGCGGATGCACGACGTCCCCCGCGATCTCCGCCAGCGGTACGAGCACGAACGACCGCTCGGCGAGCAGCGCATGAGGCACCTGCAGGTCGGCCTCGTCCACACGCTCGCCCTCGATGAGCGCAATGTCCACGTCGACGGGTCGCGCGGTCCAGCGCGCCGCATCGAAGTCACGTCCCGCCGCCGCCTCGATGCGCTTCGCGAGGCCGAGGAGGTCGCGCGCCGTGAGTGCCGACGCGCCGCCGACCGCCGCGTTGAGGAACGCCGGCTGCTCTTCCACCCCCCAGGGCGGCGTCTCGTACAGCGACGACACCGCGTCGATGGCGACACCACCGTCGAGGAGCACGCGCACCGCCGCACGCAGGTGCGCCTCCCGGTCGTCGAGATTGGACCCCAGCGCGAGATACACACGCCGAACCGGAGACGCGCCGCTGTCGTTCATCCTGTGACGGTACGACAGGTACGAGGCCGCGGAGGACGCCGGATACGATGGATCACATGACCAGGCGTCTCGTCCGACGCGTCGGCATCATCCTCGTGGCCACGCTCGTCGTGACCGCGGTCGCGGCGTTCGCCACCACGCGGCAGGCGGGCGACGGTCCAGACATCGATCCCGGCGAGGGCATCACGGTCGCCCTCCCCACACAGGTCGGCGCCGGCGGCGGCTCCGGCGGCCCCGGCCCCACGACCGAAGGCCCGGACGCGACACCCGGCGCACCCAGCGCCACGCCGTCACCTGACGAGCGAGGCATCCTCGCTATACCGGATATCCGGCTCCTCTTCCGGACGATGCTGTCGCTCGCCGGACGCACGGACGCCACCTTCGCCTACCGCTCGGCCGTCGAGGCGCGCGACGTCGCGGAGTACGCCATCGCCGCCGAGCTCTTCGACCTGGTGGCCAACCGCGGCGGCCCGCTCGCACCCTTCGCGCGCTTCCGCGCCGCGCAGATGGTCGCCCTCGGCGAAGGCCCCGCCGCTGCCGCCGATCGCTACGCGACCCTGATCGTCGAGGGCGGCCCCGCCGACGACCTCCCCGTCTCCGTCCGCGCGATCGCACTCACCGAGGGCGCACGAGCCCTCGAGGAGGCCGACCGGATCGGTGAGGCCCTCGCGGTCCTCGAACGGATCGACCGGCTCGGTGTCGGCTCGTTCGCACGCGCGACCGCCCTCGCCGAGCGCGCCCGCATCACCGAGGCATCCGGCGACGCGGGCTGGCAAGACCTCGCCGTCAGCGCCATGACCACGGAACCCGGCTCCGTCGCGGCCCAGGGCGCCCTCGACCTGCTCGACGAGGCCGAGGAGCCGTACCCGCGGCTCGTCGCGGCCCGCGTGGCCTACCGCGCGTTCCGCAACGACGACGCGATCGCCCGCTATGAGGCACTCCTCGACGAGGACATCCTCACCGTCGAGGAAGACGCCGAGGCGTGGTTCTACCTCGGCGCGCTCCGCGAACGCGCCTTCGATCGCGAAGGAGCCATCGAGGCGTACCTCAACTCGCTGGTGGCCGACCCGGACGGCACCTACGCCGACGACTCCCGCTACTGGCGCGGTCGTGTCCTCGAGGAGCTCGACCGCCCGCAGGACGCCGCCACGGAGTACGACCTCCTCGTCAAGGAGTCACCCACCTCCACGTTCGCGGAGGACGCACGCCTCCGTGCCGCGGTCGCCCTCGGCCTCGCGGGCCTCGGAGCGGATGCGACGGCGCGGCTTGCGGAGATCACCCGCACCGCCTCGCCCAGCGGCGCCGCCGAGGCCGCCCACTGGCACGATGTCCTCGTCGCGCTCTTCGACGCCCCGGCGGCAGCGCTCGCCCCCGCCGCTGAATACGACCCCACCTCGTACGCCGCCGCGTTCGAGGCCGCGGGAGCCGCCGTCGTCGGCCCGCTACCCGAGGCAGCCCGCAGTGAGACGCCCTCCCCGGTCACGGGCAACCGCGTTCCGATCGACGTCTGGATCGCCCGCGCCACCGACGCGACACGCGAGGTGGCGTCGCCGATCCTCGCCGAAGACGATGTCGAACTCGCCTGGGTCCTCGCGGACGCCGGTGAGCCCGCCGTCGCGCGCGGGCTCCTCAACGCCGAGCTGTTCTCGCGCCGCGACCAGCCGTACGAGCTCGTCGGCCTCGCCCTCGAGGCACAGGCCCGAGGGCTCCACGATGTCGCGCTCAACGCCGCCAGCGTCGTGCTTGGCCAGGTACCGCCCGCCGAGAAGCTCACTGCCCCGCGCGAGCTGCTCGCGCTCGCCTACCCCGTGCCGTTCCTCGCCGACGCGACCGCCGCCGCCGAGGAGTTCGAGATCCCGGTCCTGCTCCTCTACGCGCTGATGCGCCAGGAGTCCGCCTTCGACCCCGCCGCCGGCTCCAGCGCTGGCGCCTTCGGCCTCACCCAGGTCATCTACGACACTGGCGAGGCCATCGCGAGGGACCTCGGCGTCGAGGGCTGGACATTCGCCGACCTCGCCGTCCCCTCGATCGCCACCCGCTTCGGCGCCTACTACCTCGCCGTGCAGCTCAACCAGTTCGACGGCCACATGCTCGCCGCCCTCGCCGCGTACAACGGCGGCCCCGGCAACGCCGCCCGCTGGCTGGAGGCGCAGTCCTTCGCCGGCCCGGACGGCTACCTCTACGCCGTCGACTTCACCGAGACCCGCTCCTACCTCGAACTCGTCTCAGCGAACTACGCGATGTACCGCTACATCTACGCAGGCATCCCCACCCCCGCCCTCCCCCACGGCGAGTAGTACCCGTCCCCCCCGTGACGACTCCCTACTCCGAACCTTCCACAGCGAGCAGCAGTCCCCCACCTCGGCAACGACCCGCTGCCCACCGACCGAGGCCGGCGACGGCAGACTCCCATTCCGAACACCCTCCCCCTTGAGGGGGGAGGGTGGGGGTGAATCGGTCGCCAGCAACACAACCTCCCGAACCCCACCTCCCACAGCGAGCAGCAGTCCGCCCCACGGCAACGACCCGCTACGCACCCACCGAGGCCGGCGACGGCAGACTCCGACTCCGAACCCCCTCCCCCTTGAGGGGGGAGGGCAGGGGTGGGGGTGGAGCGGTCGCTAGCAACGCAGCCCCCGAATCGCCGGCGTGCTTGTTGCCGGCCCGCTTGGTAGATTTGCCTCGCATCGGCTAACGCTGGTTGGGGGCCTCGATGGTTCGTCGTCTGATCGCTGCAGTCTCCGGGTTCACCCTCGCGCTCTCCGCACCCGCGCTCGCACTCGCCGCCGAGGGCCACGGCGAGACCACCTTCGAGGCCGCAAACCGCGCCATGGACCCCTCCGCGGACTGGTCGACGATCGTCCTCGTCACCGTCCTGTCGCTCGGCGGACTCTTCCTCCTCGCCACCATCGGCTACATGTTCCGCCGCGAGCGTGGCCTCGACTGGGAGTTCCAGAAGCCCGACGCTCCTCACGACGACCACCACTAACGTTCCCGCACTAGCGTTCTCGCCCCCTCTCCCCACACGGGGAGAGGGCTGGGTGAGGGTTCCCACGCGGCAGCTCCCCACCCCGACGCCTCACACCTCAGCCCACCCGAAGTCCGCGCAAACCACCCGCTCACCCTGAGCCTGTCGAAGGGCGAGCCCTCCGAGACGCACGGCCTACCCCCAACCCTCACGACCCCACGCACACACACGGAACGGCGGCCTCACGGCCGCCGTCCTTGCATCCCGTCCAGACCCGCGCCTACCTCGGCGTCACCGCAAACCCTGACACCCCGGTCGTCGTCAGCGCGTACAGCACCGTCCCGTCCGAGGCCACCGCGACCCCGCGCAGGTCGATAAAGTCCGGGTGCCGGTACTGCCGGAAGAAGTCGCCGTCACGGTCGGACGCCACGATGCGCCCGCCGCCGCGGTCCGCGACGTAGAGGATCTCGCGCAGCACGTCCTCCACCAGCCCCACCGGCGACTCCACGGCCGAGTCGATCCCCCGCAGCATCGGCTCCTGCTCCCGCCCCTGGATGAAGTGCCGCAGGCTCGGCGCGTCGAACACGAACACCTCGCCGTCCACCGCCAGCCCGGTCGATCCCTCGAGGTCGACCCCGCCGAGGATCCCGGACCGCTCGGAGTCGAACCCCTCGCCCGCCGGGAGGTAGCGCCACACCTCGCCCGCGATCGGGTCAAGGACGTACAGGTTGCCGAGGTACACCGCGATCGATGCGATCGACCGCATCTCCTCCGCGTCGCGCAGCACCACCGGCTGCGCCACGTCGTCACCGATCGTGACGGCGAAGAGCGCTCGCCCGGCGTCCACGATCATCAGCCGCTGCGTCGAGGCATCCCACGCCATCGCGACGGGCTCGCGGGCCGTCACGTCGCCGTAGACCTCACCGGCGCGGAACACCTCCACCGGATCGTCGTCGCCGTCCGGGTCGATGCGGATCACCCGCCCACGGCCGGACTCGCGCAGCCAGATCGAGTTGCCCCCGACGGCCAGTTCCTCGGGCTGCACGGGCGCGGTGATCGATCCCTCGAACGTGACGATCGAGTCGAGGTCTGCGATGTTCGTCACGGCATCCAGCGCGGCGAGGCGCGCCTCGGCGTCCGCCACGATCTGGTCGACGCGCGGGTCGCTCGGCGCCAGCGCCCGCGCGCGCTCCGCCTCCGTGAGCGCGTTCCGGAGCGCCTCGCGTTCAGCGGCGGCGCTCTCCGCGGTCGCCGCGATCCCCAGTTGCGCCTCGGCCTGCGCGATCGCCGTGTCCAGGCCCTCCGCGCGGTCCTCGGAGAGGATCCCCGGGAGCACGAGCCACGCGAGCAGCGCGAGCACGACCGCAATCCCGGCGACGATCCCCACGGTCCGCCACGGCACCAGCGGCGCGGGCGAGCTCCGCCCGCCCACGGTCCGCGTGCGGCGGATGCTCGGCATCGGCGGGCGCGCCTCGGCGGCGGTGCTCAGCACCTTCCATCCCCGAGGACGGCGTGCCGGCGGCGGTGCGGGGACGTCGTCCATCCCCGTAAACGCCACCTCGCGGCCCTCGAACTCCGCGGGGTCCTCGGCGTCATCGCCGAAGTCGAGCGGCGCTGCCACCTGGTCCTCGTCGATATCGAGGTCGGCGATCAGCACCGCGTTCATATCGGTGAGGTTGCGCGTGTGCGTGAACAGCCGCGCCAGCGCCTGCTCCGGCCCGGCGCGCAGCGCCGCCTCCACGGTGTGCCGCCCCACCGCCGCCTCGGCGTTCTCGGTGAGCAGCAACACCTGCCCGTCCACCAGCGTCAGCGACGTGAACAGCGGATCGATGGGGTCCGGCGCGCCGAGGGGTGTCGCCGCGGGGAGGTCGGCCGTGTGGTAGCGCTTGATCTGGTCGCCCTGGCGCACGTACGCGACGCCCGGCCCGACCTGCGCGAGCAGCACTTCCTGCCCGTCCCGCACCACCGCGCACGTCACGCCCACGGCCACGCGATGCTCGCGCAGCGACCGTCGGTTCCACTCGGCGAGGTTGGCGTGCGCCTGCCGCAGCGCCCGCAGCAGCCCCCCCGTGATCGAGAGCGACTCCCGCGCGAACAGGACCGCGACGGCCTCGGCGACCTCGTGGCAGAACTCCATCGAGCGCGCATCGGTCGGCTCGGCGAGCACGACGACGCGCAGCTCCTGGTCCTCGCTGCGGCGCACACGGTCGACAAGCCACGGCCCGTGTTCCCGGACCTGGCCGGAGACGATCGCGTAGCGTCCGACCCAGACGGTCACGCCGCGGGCCTCTCAGGCGACGTCGCACGTCTCCGGAGTCGGGGTACAGACGGATAGGGGCGGCGCTGGAGCGTCACCGAAGATCCCTACATACCCCCGCCCGGAGAGCCACATGATACGGGCGGGGTCGATGCGGGGTCGATCCGCGTCGAGGCCCCCGCGCCGCACTCGACTTCGCCCCCGCGACCAAGCAACATCGAGGCAGACGAATGGGAGCACACATGGCTGGATCGCAGACCGACACGCCCGACTCGATCCGCGCCGCGGCAGACGCCATCCTCGGACGCACCGTCGAGGACTTACGAGCGCAACTGGTGAGCGTCGCCGCGCAGATCGACCCGTTCCCGGCGTTCCCCGGCGCGGTCTTCGCCTACGGCATCGAGGTCGAACCGGCCGGCGGAGGGCTCCCCGACCTCGGCTGCGTCATCCTCGGCGACGACGGCGCGCTCTACGAGCTGCAGATCGGACTCGACGACACGCGCGTGCAGCAGGCCGTCACCGATGCCAGCACCGAACGTCACGAGGACCTCGTCCCGCTCGATGTGTCGCCCGCCTTGTTCGTTGTCTACGCGCACGCCGCGCTCCACGCCGCCGCCGACTATCTCGAGGCGTCGAGGGCGGACTAGCCGCCGATGAACGACATCTCGACACGGTCGCGCGCGAGGGCGTCCGTCGCGCTGGTGCGCACCTCGGAGTAGCGGTCCGTCCGAGTACGCCACGTCGCGTCGATCAGCGCGCCCAGCTCCTCGTCGGTCGCGCCGGCGCGCATCGGCGCGCGGAAGTCCGTCCCGCCCGTCGCGAAGAGGCAGGTGTAGATGCTGCCGTCCGCCGAGAGCCGTACGCGCGTGCACGTCCCGCAGAACGGCTGCGTCACGGAGGTGATGAACCCCACCTCGCCGGCCCCGTCGCGGTAGCGGTATCGCTGCGCCACCTCGCCGGTGTAGTTCGCCTCCAGCGGTTCGAGGCCGAACTCCGCGTCGAGGGTGCGCACCAGATCGGCGGCCGGGATCACCTCGTCCAGCGCCCAGCCGTTCGTGGTGCCCACGTCCATGAACTCGATGAACCGCACAATGTGGTCGGTGCTGCGGAAGTGCCGCGCGAGGTCGACCAGCGTGTGGTCGTTCACACCGCGGCGCACCACCGCGTTGATCTTGACCGGCCCGAGGCCCGCGACGGCTGCCGCCTCGATCCCCTCGATCACCATCGCCACCGGGAAGTCCATGTCGTTCATCGCGCGGAACGTCGCGTCGTCGATCGAGTCGAGGCTCACCGTCACGCGGTCGAGTCCCGCCTCGGCGAGCGGCTGTGCGAGGTGCTTCAGCATCGTCGCGTTCGTCGTCATCGCGATCTCGACCGGGATGCCCTCGGACGTCTCGATCTCGTGCAGCATTGCTACCAGCCGAGGCAGCTCCGCACGCAGCGTTGGCTCGCCACCGGTCAGGCGGAACTTGCTGACGCCGCGTTCGGCGAACAGCCGCGCGACACGCGTGATCTCTTCGAACGACAGGATCTCGGAGCGCGGGAGGAACGCAAATCCCGGCCCGAAGACCTCCTTCGGCATGCAGTACTGGCAGCGGAAGTTGCACCGGTCCGTGACGGAGATGCGGAGGTCGTGCAGCGGCCGTCCGAGGGCATCGACCAGCGGCGGATCGCCAGCCGGGACAGCCTCAAGGTCGTCGAGTTCAGGGTGATGGATCACCCCTCGAGTGTACGCCTCGACGGCTGCCCGTCAGGAGCAGACCTAGCGGAACAGCTTGCCGATCAGCTTCTTGCCGGTCGACCCGCCGGGTGCGTTCTTCTGAGCGGCCGGCCGAAGGTGGCGCTTCAGCGCCTCGTCCGCGTCGCCGCGTTCGACGGCCTTCACGTCCTGCTTCGTCTGCCCCACGAGTCGCTTCACCTGCTTGAACATCAGACCCCTACCCCTCTGCTCGAGACCGAGCCGTACTCACGTCGAGCAGCGTCAGCCTACGCGCTCCGCACTAGACTTGCGTCATGACTGACGAACCGCGCCTCAGCCACGTCGACGAGCAGGGCCACGCGCGCATGGTGGACGTCTCGTCGAAGGACGTCACGTCGAGGCAGGCGACCGCCCGTGGCCGCGTCGTCATGCAGCCCGACACGCTCGCGATGATCGTCGAGGGGCGCGCCCCGAAGGGTGACGTCCTCGCCACCGCCCGCATCGCCGGGATCATGGCAGCAAAGCGCACCCACGAGCTCATCCCGCTCTGCCACCCGCTCCCCATCAGTGGCGTCACCGTCGACCTCACCCCCTCGTCCGGAGGCGACGGTGCTGGCGCCGTGGCGATCGAGGTGGAAGCGACCGTCCGCGTCAGCGGCCAGACCGGCGTCGAGATGGAGGCCCTCACCGCCGTCAGCGTCGCCGCCCTCACCGTCTACGACATGTGCAAGGCCGTCGACCGCGGCATGCGCATCGAGGGCATCCGCCTCGTCGCCAAGTCCGGCGGCAAGTCCGGCGACTTCACCGCCGAGTAGCGCCTCACCTCGCGGACGCAGAAAGGCCCGCCGCTGGCGGGCCTTTCGCGTGGTTCGCGGGGTCAGAGCCGCCGAGTATCAGGCAGCGACGGTAGCTGCCGTCTCGGCGGCGGGGGTAGCGAACGTCATCCGTCCGAACATCAACTCCAGCGCCATCGTGTGGGCGCACGTTTGCTCATGCTCGAAGAACTCGCATGCACAACTCCACTTGCCGTCCTCAAACGTGGCCTCGTGGTCACCGTTGTTCCCGTGGACGGTCACGCTGAGCGTCTGGAGGGCGAATCGGGATGGATCCTCCGCGTAGCGGTGGGCCTTCTCGATCTTGCCAATCATGCCTGAGTGCATCGATCCTCCTCGAATTCCTGCGGCGATCTGAGCATCTGTGGATGCCCAGAAAACAAAATCGCCGCGGACGAGCCGCGGCGTTCTATCTCAACTGAGTCTGTGCTGGCCCGCCTGGGCCGTGTCCGTCGATCCGTGCATCTCGCTCCTCCTCGGGGTGCGGATGTCGTGTCTCTCGGGGTGCTTTGCACGCTACTCCTTTCGACACGAGGGGATCAACATCGTGCCGCCCGACACGAACGCACGATGCACAGGTTCGCCCGGTGTTGCGACGATCCGTCCGAGGCTTACCGCGCCGACCTACTCCTCGTCGTCCTCATCGTCCTCGTCGGCCTGTTCCTCGCCGTCCTCGGACGGCTCGACGTCGACACGCTCCCGCGAGGCGATGAACGCATGCTCCGCCGCCGCGGACAGCGCCTCGATGTCCGAGGGGATCTCCACGCCGATCGCCTCGGCGGCTGCGACCGCCTGCACGATCTCGTCGAGCGCTTCGTCTTCCGCGGTCGGCTCGTCATCCACCGGTACGGGCTCGGGCTCCACCGGCCGCAGCGCTTCCTCGACAGTCGCCTCGTCGAGGCCGAGCGTCGCCTGGATCTCCGCCGGCGGCAGGTCGATGTCGTCCGGGAGCGGCGGCAGCTGGCCGGGCCGCTCGAGGCCAAAGTGCTCCAGGAAGCGCCCCGTCGTGCGGAACAGCATCGGTCGCCCCGGGCCGGGAGCGTGCCCGGCGGACTCGATGAGGTCACGCGCGCGCAGCGTCGCGACCGCGCCGTCGCTGGAGACCCCTCGGATCGTGTCGATCTGGCCGCGTGTGATCGGCTGCCGGTACGCGATGATCGCGAGCGTCTCGAGCGCCGCCGTCGAAAGCCGCCGCGTCGCCTCCAGCCCCAGGAACCGCTCCACGAACGCTGCCGCCTCCGGCGCGGTCGTCAGCTGCACGCCCTCGGGCCCGCGCTGGATCCGGATGCCGCGCCCCGCCTCGCGCAACGACTCCGCGAGGTCGTCGAGTGCGCGCTCCACGCGCGCCTGCGACACCTCGACGGCGCGCGAGAGGTACGGCACGTCGATCGGGTGGTCGGCCACGAACAGCAGCGCTTCGAGGAGCGCCGGCAGCTGGTCGAGGTCCTCGAACGCTTCGGGCGCATCCGGCTCCACACCGGTCGCGACCACCTCGGGCTCGGGCTCATCGGCGGGGGGCTGGTCCTCGACCGTTGCTTCGGGCGCCTCCACGGTCTCGTCGTCGAACGGGCGCGGCGGTTGCGGCCGTGCCGCCTCAGACGCCTGCTCGTCCGGGCGAAGTTCCTGCTCGTCGGTCATGCGTCCTCATCATCCGGCATCCTGCGCGAGCGCCCGCCCCCGCCTCCGTGGGCGGAGGGCCGCGTCGTCCGCAGGTCGAGTTCGTCGTACTTCACGTCCGCCAGGGGCGGCTCCGAGAGGAGCAGACCCAGCCGGTGGTGGACCAACCAGTCCGCGGCCTCATCGACCTCGTCGAGGACATCGTCGATGCGGGCCTCGGGCGAGACGCGCAGCCACGCGCGCACGCGCACACGGCTCCGGCCACGGTTCTCGACGCGCACCTCGGCGTCCCGGATCTCGTCCAACGCCAGGATCGAGGCCCGCAACTGGCCGGCGATGTCGTCGACGGCCATCCTCCCACGGTCGTCCGACAGGCGCACCGCCCGCCGAGGGCGCGTGTTCCGCGACCACGTCGCGACGAACCCGAGCACCGCGATCACCGCCAGCACCACGGTCGCGGTGACCTGCGCCTGCCCGTCCCCCTCGCGGCCCGCGAGCGTCGTCGCCCCCTCGGCGACGACGTCCATGACGCCCCCCCACGCCGTCCACGTCGCCGCGATCAGCCCGAGGCAGAC
>CAYPYF010000045.1:2093-10465 GCA_964414675.1 uncultured Dehalococcoidaceae bacterium | reverse complement strand
CGAGCGTCAGCAGCAACGGCGCACGGAGCATCCGGAGGCGCGAGGTACGAGGAGCGCGGTACTCCGCAGCACGGTTCGCGTCGCGGGCGTCTGCGCCAAAGCGCAGGGGTGGCGCCTCCGCCTCGAAGGCGGGCGGCGAGGAAAGCGGGCGATAAGAGTCGCTGGGAAGTTGAGCCATTGGGCACTACCGCAGGCGCGTCACGACTCAACGAGTCGTGCGAACCCTGGATGCCCCCGCCGCAACCGATAGGCCCACTGTACGATCCCCGCCATGATTGTGGATATCCACACGCACATCTTCCCGCCCGCCTTCATCGCAGACCGCGCGCGCCTCGCCGGGCACGATGCGCAGTTCGGGGCGATGTACGGCAGCGAACGCGCCCTCATGGCCTCCGCCGAGGACCTCCGCGGGTCCATGCGCGCCGCTGGCGTCGATGTCTCCGTCGCCTGTGGCTTCTGGTGGTCGGACCCCGCACTCGCCGAGGAGCACGCGCAGTACCTCGGCGACGTCGCCGCTGCCTCGGACGGCGCGATCGTCGCCTTCGCCCCCACGTTCAATGCGCCGCCCCGCTGCGCCGGCATCGGCGAGGTGCGGCTCGACGACCCCGCCGCCATCCCGACCACGGACCGCCCGATGCTCGTCCACTGCTCGGAGGAGGTCGGCCACCAGTACCCCGGCAAGGCAGGCGGCCTCACACCAGGAGGCGTGTGGCAACTCCTCGAGGCCAACCCGGACCTGCGCGTGATCGCCGCGCACTGGGGCGCCGGCCTCCCCTTCTTCGCGCTCATGCCCGAGGTCGCCGCGCTCCTCGAGGGCGACCGGCTGCTCGTCGACACCGCCGCGACCTCGTACCTCTACGACCGCGAGGTCTTCACGAGGGCCGTCGACCTCATTGGTGCGCGCCGGGTCGCCTGGGGCTCGGACTACCCGCTCCGCTCGCAGTCCGTCGACCTCGGCGAGGCACGCGACGCGATCCACTCGGACGGCGCGCGCGCCCTCATCCTCGGCGACAACGCCGCGCGCTTCCTCGGCCTGGGCGAGTCCGACGAGGGCTAACGCCTGCTGGAGGAACACCTCGCCAGATCCTCCCCCTTAGATCCGACCCCCTCCCCCCCTTGAGGGGGGAGGGCTGGGGTGAGGGTGGAGCGGCAGCGAACAACGAGCGCCACGGATGCAGCACGCGAATCCGGGGTGAGGATCCCCACCGGCTAGAGGAACACCTCGTCCTCGGCCACATCGATCACCTCGCCGCGCCCCAGCAGGTGCCCATCCGTAAACCGCTTGCACGCCTCCACCACCGAGCGCGCCGCCGCGAGGTCGCCCGAGACCACGGCGAACCCCACCTCGGCGCGGTCGACGTGGTCCTGGTCGCCGGTCTCCGCCGCGCTCACATGCATGCGCGTCCGCAGCCGCTCGACGAGCGACCGCACCACCGCGCGCTTCTCCTTGAGGGAGCGCGCCTCCGGGATCGAGATCGTGACGCGCACGCTGATCGTGACCATGCGTCGATGGTGGCACATCGCACCCCGGACGGGCGCGGCACCGAAGCGAGGTGTCGAGGGCTAGCGGCCCGCGCGGCGGAGCAGACGCGCCACGCGTTCCTCGGTCGGGGGGTGCGTCGCCAGCAGACGCGCGCCACGCAGGCCGGCGAACGGGTTCGCGATGAACAGGTGCGCCGTGGACTCCGGGACGTTCATCGGCACGCGCCGAGCGCCCATCTCGATCCGCTGGAGGGCGCTCGCCAGCGCTTCCGGATCCCCGGAGATCGCAGCACCGTCCGCGTCCGCCTGGAACTCACGCGACCGCGAGATCCCCAGCTGGATCAGCGTCGCCGCGATCGGCGCGATGATCACCGCGAGCAGACTCCCGACCCCGTTCCGGCGGTCGCCACCGCCGAAGAACATCCCCATCCACGCGATCATCGAGATCGATGAAGCGATCGCCGCCACGATCGAGGACGTCAGCGTGTCGCGGTTCTTCACGTGCGCCAGTTCGTGGCCCAGCACGGCGCGCAGTTCGCGCTCGGACAGTAGCTGCCGGATCCCGGCGGTCACGGCGACCGCCGCGTGCGAGGGGCTTCGGCCCGTGGCGAAGGCGTTCGGCTGCATCGTCTCCATCACGTAGACGCGCGGCATCGGCATGCCCGCCTGCCCGGCGATCTCCTCGACCATCGCGAACAGCGCCGGATCCTGCGCCCGCTCGATCTCCTTCGAGCCTGTCGTGCGCAGCACGAGGTCGGCCGAGAACCAGTACGACCCGAAGTTCATCGCGAGGGCGATGACAAAGAACACCATCGCCCCGCCGGCACCGCCTACGGCGCCGCCCACGGCGATGAGGAGCCCACTCAACCCGGCGAGGAGGACAACAGTCTTCAGGTTTTGCATGATGCTTTCTTCAGGACCGGCCGCGATCACCAGTTTACCGGCCCGCGTGCGTTCCGGCTGTGAACCAGTTGCTAACCATCTGTAGAGCGACCCCGTCCCCTCGACACCGGCCCCTGGACGGCAGCATCAACGCCCGCCACGCCTGCAGGCGTTCCGCCTCCCCGAGGCCCCCGCCCGTCAGCTCGCCCTCGACGTCCTCAGGTGACGAGGTGCGCGCACGCGAGTAGTCGCGACTGCGCCCCTCCCGTACGCTCCGGCCTCACGCGCCTGTGGACCCCGAGGGACACCATGCCGGTCACGTTCGGCCTCAACCGCTTCGACTTCCGCACACCGGACCACTTCGCCGCCGATGTCGCGCGCGCCGAGGCACTCGGCTGGGACTACGCCTTCATCCCCGACTCACAGCTCCGCCGGCACGACACCTACGTCATGCTCGCGTTCGCCGCGAAGGTGACGTCCACCATCCGCCTCGGCCCCCTGCTCACCAACCCCGTCACCCGCCACCCCACGGTCACCGCCTCTTCCATCGCCACCGTCGATGTCGTCGCGGACGGGCGAGGCATCCTCGGCCTCGGCATCGGCGACACCGCCGTCCGTCTCGCCGGACTGAAGCCCGCCCGCGTCGCGACCATGGAGGCGGCCACCCTCACGGTCCGCGACCTACTGCATGGCGGGAAGGTCGAAGGCACCCGCCCTGCCGGGCTGCCGCACCCACGCCCCGTCCCCGTCTGGGTCGCCGCCGCCGGGCCGCGCATGCTCCGCGCCGCCGGTCGCACCGCGGATGGCGTCTTCCTCCGCGTCGGCACCCACCCCGCGAACCTCCGCGCCGCCGTCGACGCGATCCACGAGGGCGCGCGCGACGCCGGCCGCGACCCCGCCTCGGTCCGCCTCGGCCTCGTCGTCCACACCGCCCTCGGCGCCGGCGGTGACGACGACCAGCGCACGCTCACGATCGCGAAGTCGATGGCCGCCGGCTTCTACGAGTACTCCCCCCACCTGTTCGAGGTCCCCGGACTGACCTGGGACGGCCCGGACGTCCACACGCTGCAGCCCCTGGTGGACCCGGACTTCCACCACCACCCGGACCTCGTCGAGTCCGGCCGCATCGTGGACTTCCTCAGTGAGGAGGCCGCGGACGCCTTCGCCTTCCGCGGCACGCCCGAGGCGATCGCAGACCAGATCGTCGCCGCGCTCTCCCTCGGCATCCCGTTCGAGATCGTCGTCCCGCACCCCGTCCCGAACCCGACCGTCCCGCGCACCGGCGTCGACTACATGGAGACCCTCGCCCGCGAGGTCTTCCCGCGCGTCCGCGCGCGCGTCGAATAGGCCGTCAGCGCGGGCGGCCGCCTATCCCCCGGTGGCCTGCGTGCTCTCCGGCGTCTCACCCGGGAACTCGAGGATGTCGTCGAGCAGTTCGTCCTCCTCGGCGTCATGCTCCGCCTCGAAGTCGCGCACCCACCCCGGGAAGTCCGCCGCGGGCATCGGGCGCGAGAAGTAGTACCCCTGCCCCACGTCGCATCCCATCCAGCGGAGCGCCTGTGCCACCTCTTCCGTCTCGATGCCTTCCGCGACGATCGTCAGCCCAAACCGCCGTGCGAGGTCGATTGTCCCGGCCACCAGGTCGCGCGACCGACGGTCGTCCGCAACTCCGATTACGAAGCTGCGGTCGATCTTCAGCGTCGTCACCGGCAACCGCTGGAGGTACACCAGCCCCGAGTGGCCGGTCCCGAAGTCGTCGATCCCGATCGTGAACCCACTCTCCCGGATCGCCTGGCTCAGTCGCACGGCCTCGTCCATGTCGAAGATCAGGGCGCTCTCCGTGATCTCGATGTCCATCACGTCCGCGTCCAGCCCGAACTCCTCGCGCAGGGCGCGCAGCCGGTCTGACAGGCCGTCGTCCTCGAAGTCGGCGGCGGAGATGTTGGCCGCCACGTGGATCATCATCCCGTCGGCGCGCCACGCCGCCAGCTGGCTCGCGGCGTCCCGCAGCACCCACGCGGACAGCTCGCGGATGTAGCCGGACTGCTCCGCGAGTGGGATGAATGCGCCGGGGCCCAGCAGCTCGCCATCCGCCCGCCGCCAGCGCACCAGCGCCTCCGCGCCGATGACGCGCCACGTGTTGAGGTCCACCTTCGGCTGGTAGAACAGCTCGAACTCCCCGCGCGCCAGCGCGTGGTGCAACTCGCCGAGAAGCGTGACCTGGCCGGCGCGAGGCTCGTCGTGTGAGGCGTCGTACGCGACCACCTCGTCGCCGCGCACCCGCCCCATCGCGAGGCTCGCGCGGCGGTCCAGCTCCACGGCCGTCGTTCCGTCGGTCGGGTACACGGACATGCTCACCCGCGCGGACAGGTACACCGGTTCCCCGCTCAGCTGGAACGGCTCGTCGAAGACCGCCCGCAGCATCGCGTCCACCGTCGGGCGCACCTCCTCCAGGTCGACCGGCACCAGCACCACGAACTCGTCGCCGTCCGTCCGTCCCACGATCGCCTGCACCCCCAGTCTGCGAGCAAGCCGCGGCGCCACCTGCCTCAGGAGGGCGTCCCCGCCCTCGAACCCGAACGTCGCGTTCACGCCGCTGAAGTTGCGCAGCCGTACTTTCACCAGCGCCGCCGGCTGCGATGGCGACACCTCGAACCGGTGGTCGATCAGCCGCCCCACCTCGACCCGGTTCGGGTACCCCGTCAGCGCGTCAGTGCTCGCCGCGCGCCGCAGCGCATCCTCGTTCGCGGAGATCGACTCCGCCATCGAGTTGAACGCCTCGGCGAGGTTCTGCATCTCCGGCCCGGACGCTCGCGAGACGCGCACACGGTGGGAAAACCGCTCTCCGCTGTACGCGCGGGCCGCCTCCGCGAGCGCTCGCAACGGACGGTGCACGCTCACCGTCGTCGCTCCCCAGACCCACCCGACGCCCGCCAGGCCCACGAGGGCGAGCGTGATCAGCCCGCGGTTGAACGCGTCACGTGCCCCGGCCAGCGCGACCGACTCGGAGGCCGTCACCATCACATAGCCCGGCACCACGCCCGACAGCGGCGCGAGCGGGACGACCGCCCCCAGCGCCTCCGGCCGGCCCGGCTCCTGCACAGACAACGTCCGAGGCCCCACGGACGACACCACGTCGTCCAGCCAGGCCGCCCCGCCCACGTCGCTCCCCGTCGTCACCTCGTCGGACGGCACCCGGACCAGCACCAGTCCATCCGGCCCCACCAGCGTCGTCTGCACGTCCGTCCGCAGCCCCTGCGACTCGATCAGCCCCTCGAGCCACCTCAGGTCGATCGAGAGCTCGAGCACGCCGATCAGCACACCGGCCTCGTCGAACACGGGCATCGTGAACACGTCCACGGGGCGCAACGAGATCCGGCCGAAGAGATACCCGCTCGTCGAGAGCTGCGCGCGCGTCAGCGCCTCCTGGTAGTAGACGCGGTCGCCGACGAGCGACCCGATCCCCGCCGGGTTCGCGGAGCAGACCACGGTCCCCTCGAGGTTGGAGACGGCGATGTTCGAGTACGCCGGGTGCGCCGCCGTCACCCGCGCGCTTGCCTCGTTGCACGCCTGGTCTGTGAAGTCCCGAATCACCGGATCCTGCGCGAGCGCCACCAGCAGACGTTCGACGGTCTGCAGCAACTGATCGTGCGCCGACGCCACGATCTTCGCCTGGTTCAGGATGTCCTGGTTCGCGCTCTCCGCCAGGCGACTGCGCTCGCCGACAGCGTTCGCGTAGAGGAGGCCCGTAATCGGCAGCAGGATGACCACGATGAAGCCGACCAGGCGCCACCTGATGCCAATCGCGCGAAGCGACACGTTGGCCCTCGCTGATCTCGCACCTGCGGGCGTCCGCCTCCTGGCGGGACTTTCGCGCGGAGAATATCAGACACCCGGAACGATCCCGCGTTCTCGGACGCCATAGCCTCGCCCCGTAGCCTCGCCTCCGTAGCCTCACCCCGTGCTGAACAGAGCACCTCAGTCGCGAATCGCAGACACATCGCCCGACACAGAGAGGCCGCCCTCGCGGGCGGCCTCTTGAGTTTCGAGTGACCTCGAAGCGGGCGGGCTACAGGCCCAGCTGCTGCGCAACGGCCTCGCGGTGGAAGTCGCTGTCGCCGAAGGCGATCTCCGCACGCTTCTGGCGGCGGAAGTAGAGCTGGATCTTGTAGTCCTTCGTGAAGCCGATACCACCGTGGATCTGCTGCCCGTGGGCAACCACGCGGCGGGTGGCCTCGGAGCACCACGCCTTCGCCATGTTCACGGCCAGGGCCGTGTCCGCCGCGGGCTGACCCGAGGAGATCGACCAGGCGGCCTTGTACATGATGAAGCGCGAGCCGTCGACGTCCGTGACCATGTCCGCACACTTGTGCTGGATGGCCTGGAACGAGCCGATCGGGCGACCGAACTGCACGCGCTCCTTGGCGTAGTCGACGGCGATCTCGAAGTCCATCTGCGAGAGGCCCACCAGGTAGGCGCACTCGGCAGTCGTGTACTTCTGGATGACCGGCTTCAGGACGTCCCAGCCCTTGCCGTCGGCGCCCAGGAGCTGGCCCTTCGCGCCGTCGAGGACGACCTCGCACTGCTTGTCGCGGGCGATGGTCTGGAGCTGCGTCACCTTCACACCGGGCTGGTCCGTCGCAACGATGCCCAGCGTGGTGCCCGCGCCGGACTTGCCGGCGACGATCAGGTAGTCAGCCACGTTGGCGTCCGGTACGAACAGCTTCGTGCCCGTGAAGGTCACGTCGCTGCCGGAGACCTCGGCCTTCGCCTCGATACCCGCCTCGTCGAACCGCGCGGACGGCTCGGTCAGCGCCAGCGAGAAGATGAGGTCGCCCGAGGCGATCTTCGGGAGGAACTCCGCCTTCTGGGCGTCCGTGCCAGCCTCGAGGATCGGGACCGCGCCACCCAGGACGGTGGACATGAACGGCCCCGGGACCAGGCCCCGGCCGAACTCTTCCAGCAGCACGCAGAGGTCCAGGAAGTCGAAGCCGGCGCCGCCGTGCTCCTCCGGGATCAACAGGCCCTGCCAGCCCTGCTCAGCCATCTTCTGCCAGAGGACGGGCGAGTAGCCCTTCTCGTCCTCTTCCATCTCCCGGACGTGCGTCTCCGGGCATTCGTTCTCAAGGAATTCGCGCGCTGCGTTCTTCAGCAGCTCCTGCGTCTCGCTCAGACCGAGGTCCACTTGGCTTTCCTCCCGTTGCGCCCCGCCAACCGTGTGGTCGGGGTCGCTGATCAAACGCTAGTGATCCGAATCGATGAACGCGTCGACTACCCGCGCGGGAGGCCCAGGCCTCGGGTCGCGATGACGTTGCGCTGAATCTCGTTCGAGCCTGAGAAGATCGTGTGCGGAACAGAGCCCACGTAGTCCTGGACGTGCTCCGCCTTCATCGGCGCGTGCTTGCTCTCCGGGTCCCACACGTTGCCGTACAGGCCCCACGCCTTCGTGTTCGTCCGGGCCAGCCGCTGGTGCAGCTCGGCGCCGTACATCTTGTTCACGGAGGCTTCGTAGTTCGGCACCAGGCCGCGGTTCTGGATCGAGACGATCCGGAACGCGAAGTTGAACAGCACCACCGTCTCGATCGCGCGGTCGGCCATCTCCAGGCGCACCGCGTCGAAGTCGCCACGGCGGAACTTCTTGCCCTCCGGAGTCCCGAGGAACTTCGAGAGCTGCTCCTGCCCCCGCTTGTACGAGATCGCGCCGGCGATGCCGGAGCGCTCGAAGTCGAGCAGCGTCATGCCCACGTACCAGCCGCGGTTCTCGTCGCCGATGCGGTTCTTGACCGGCACCTTCACGTCTTCGAAGAAGGTCTCGTTGAAGTGGTGCTTCCACCCCATGTTGATCAGCGGCCGCAGGCTCAGGCCCGGCGACTTGATGTCCATCACCAGGAAGGAGATGCCGCGGTGCTTCGGCGCCTCCGGGTCCGTCCGCACCAGGGCGAACAGCCAGTCGGCGAGGTGGCCGCCGGAGGTCCAGATCTTCTGGCCGTTGACCACGTACTCGTCAC
>CAYPYF010000045.1:0-2083 GCA_964414675.1 uncultured Dehalococcoidaceae bacterium | reverse complement strand
GGATCCGAGGCAGGTGCTCCGCCTTCTGCTCGTCCGTGCCGTGCACGATCATCGTCGGGCCGATCATCGACACACCCATGCCACCGGGCATTGGAGCGGCGGCTTCCGCCATCTCCTGGTTGTAGATGAACTGCTCGATCGTCGTGAGGCCCGCGCCGCCGTATTCCTTCGGCCAGGCCGGAGCGATCCAGCCCTTCTTCGAGAGGGCGTCCGCCCAGGCGATCGCGGTGTCGCGCTTCTCAGGGTCGTCCGACTTACGGTCGCCCTGCCAGCCGCCTTCAAAGCCTTCGCCACCCTCTTCGCCAGTGCGATAGCGCTTCGGGAGCTCGCTCTGAATGAATTCGCGGACTTCCTTGCGGAAGGCCGCCTGCTCCGGGGAGTCGCTCCAGTCCATGGTTCTGGATCCCTTCCTGTGCGGCCACAGGTACCGCGCCAACAGCTGCGGTCGATGTGTGCCAGCACAATCCATGCCAGTCGAATGGCACGCCTGCTAGGCGCACGAGATGTAGCGCCTGGGCTGCGTTCGGGTCTGCGTCATGCGGATTCCCCCACCGCAACAGGCGCGCGCCCACGCGCACTATCGTGGTACGACCGTCGCAGGTCAACACCCTCACGTGAAGTGGAAAGAGGTTCCCCCGGGTTCTCCCCGGACTGTCACCGAGTGCCGTCCGGCCGCCCCGAAACCTTCCCGAATCCCCACCCGCCGAGGCATCCCGGCCCGCGCCACCGCCCGGCGCGGGTTGACCCGGCGAGACACGAGACTGATCCTCTATCGGGTACTCAGCGGGGCAACAACGCACGACCTCTCCTGCGGAAGCGGACCCCCTCGTCCGCCCCGGCGTCCGGGGCCTGCTGTTCCCGTCGCGTCATCGGAGTTGTGCGTGTCTCGTCCCCACGCGGGAATCGCCACCATCGCCGCCCTCGGACTCACGCTCGCTGCGATGCTGGCCGCCCCCCCACGCGTCGAGGCCGCTCCCCCCGCCGAGGCGTTCGATGCGATGTGCCGGAACGTCGCCGCCGTCGCGGGCGGAGAGCCGAACGTCACCACGGGCGTGGTGGTCGTGGACCTGGAGACCGGCGACCGCTGCGCCATCAACGCAGACCGCACCTACCGCACCGCGTCTCTCTATAAGACAGTCGTCGCCGCGGAGCTCTGGCGTCAGGTCGCGGCGGGCACTGTCTCGCTGGACCAGCCCCTCACCGTCGAGCCCCGTCACCACATCGACGATGCGCCCGCCTTCCGGCCCGCCGCGCCCTACACCCTCTCCGTGTACGACGCCGCCGAGCGCATGATCACGTTCTCGGACAACGGCACGGCATTCGCGTTGCGCGAGTTGCTCGGCCTCGGACTCGTGGACGCGGCGACGGGGTGGTTGGACATGCCGGCCACCTCCTTGAACAACACGTTCGTCACCTCTCCGAACGACCAGGCGACGCTCTTCACCGCGCTCGCACGCGGCGAGGTCGTCGACGAGGCATCGAGCAAGGCGATCGTCGACCTTCTCCTCCGTCAGGAGATCTCGGACATGATCCCCGCGGGCCTGCCGGAGGACGCCGACATCCGCATCGCACACAAGACCGGCACGCTCGATACCTACCTCCACGACGCGGGCATCCTCTACGCGCCGGGTGGCGACTTCGTCCTCGTCGTCATGACGGAGAACGCGTCCTTCGAGGGCGCCCTGCGCTCCATCCACGCCGTCGCGGCCGCCGCCTACGCGCCGTACGCCGAACCGATCGCCCCCGTCGCGACCGCTACGCCCGAGGCCACCCCGACGCCGGTGCCCGTCACGCCGGTCGCCACTGTGCAGACCACCACCGCCCCGGATGCCGTCGTGAGTACGGAGCCCTCCTTCCGGCTCTCGGACGGATCGTCCTCGTTCAGCGACACGCTGCAGGAGCCCATCGTCCTCGCGGGGATGCTCGTCCTCGTCGCCGCCGTCGTGATGGCGCCGGTCATGCTCCTGCGTCGCCGGCCGGGGTCGCCCGCGCCGAGCGGCCCGCGAGAGCCCGCGCGCGGGGAGCTCGCGCTCGACGCTGCCGCCCTGGCCGGCGACGCAGGAGCATGACCGGCGCCATCACG
>CAYPYF010000044.1:19251-23138 GCA_964414675.1 uncultured Dehalococcoidaceae bacterium | reverse complement strand
GGGGTGAGGCCCGCGGCGAGCTCGGGGCGCTCCACCCCCGCCAGCACCATGCAGCCGGGCCCCTCCTGCAGTTCTGCCGCGAGGCGCGCGTCCAGCGGGCCGCCCGCGACGGCCAGTCCCACGAGGCCGCGGCGCGGGTCGAGGCCGAGGTAGGGCGCGACGTTCCCACCGCGGAGGTCGGCGTCGACCAGCACGACCGAGCAGCCGGTATCCCCGAGGGCGGCGGCGATCGCGATCGCCAGCGTGGTCTTGCCCGGCGCTCCCTTCCCGCTGGCGACGGCGATGACACGCCCTGCGGTCGCTGGTTCGTTCCACTCGTCAGCGTCATGTTGTCGTGCCGATGGCGCGATCGCTTCCCGGGAATCGGCGAGAGGTGTCCCGTCGCGCGTGCGCCGCAGCGCCGCTGCGATCGCCGGAAGCGGGGTCGATGCCAGTAGGGACGGCGCGAGTTCGTCGTACCGGCTCGCCTCGCGGTCGTCCGCGGCGAGCAGCAGCACCGGCACGCGCCGGTCGCGCAGCGCCAGCAGCGTCGCCTCGCCCAGCCCGTGCAGGCTGCTCGCGGCCAGCACGACGTCCACCGCAGGTGACCCCAGCGCCACCCGCTCGAGCAGCGTCGCGGCGTCGAGCGCACGGGCCACGACGGAGATCCCCTCGGCCGGGAGTCCGTCCACGAGGCGGAGCTCCAGGTCGCGGTCGCCCGTCGCGATCAGCACGCGCAGCGTGGCGGTCTCCGGCACGGTCGGGTGATTCGTCATGGTGCGGGCACCAGCACGAGCGTCAGGCGCCCGTTCACGAGCGCATGGACGACGCGCTCGGCGTCGCCCTGCGGGACGATCAGCGTGACGTTGGCGATCCGCCCGTCCTCTTCAGACGCCGCACCGCCGCCGATGCCTAGCCGTCCCGCATCGGCGGCGACGTGGTAGACCGTCGCCCGCTCCAGCAGCAGCGCGGTCGCGCTGCCTGGGCGTCCGGGCTCCGTCGTCTCGACGACCGCCACTTCGTCGCCACGGCGCAGCTGGGCGAAGACGGTGTCGGCGCCGACCGCGACGGTGACGGCCACCTCGCCGGGTCCGAGCGCCGGTCCGCTGCCGAGGTCCGGCGCGACGACGAGCGCCCCCGCGTGGATCGTCTGATTCGTCGTCCGGCCGACGAGCGTCGCGATCTCCGCCTCGCCGACCGCCAGCGCGCCGAGCGCACCTTCCAGCCGTGCCTCGCTCGTCGTGAGGTCGCCGCGCACGATCACGTGGCCGGGCGGCAGCGTCCGCGCCGCGACCACGACCGGTTCCGTGACCCGAAAGCCGTTGATCAGGGTGACGCCGCCGATGAGCGCAACGACGACCACGAGCATGCCAATCAGTAACCGGGGGTCGAGATGAGGCAGGGCCCACGAGCGGGCGCGCATGCGGGTGCTGCCAGCGGCCATCGCGTCACTCCTCCCGGCGGCCGTGCGATCGCTCGCCGTGCTCCCAGCGCCGCTCCAGTCCCTGGAGCCAGGTCTGCACGAACGCCGCCGCGCTCTGCGCGTCCGCGAATCCGCGCTGCTCCTCCTCCTGGCCGGGTTCGTGCTGGTGGAGGATCACCACCCGCAACGCGGGCCGCCGGCCGGGCGTGATCGTGGCCCGCAGCAACAGCCGATCCGTCAGCACGCGTGAGGCGTTCGTCATGGCGGGCACCCTACGAGGGCGCGCGTGCAGGTCGCGCTACAGGAGGTGCGGTGGAGACGTGGGAGCCGGCGGCACTGGGGGCGGTTCGCGGTACTCGGTACGGCGCCAGCCCGTGGCGGGAATAAGCGGTGGAGTCGCGCGCGTTTGATGTAGCGCGGATGCCACGCGATTTGCGACGCGAGTGCTACGCGATGCCGTATGTAATGGTGCATACTGGGAACGCGAGGCGGCACGCGGAGCAATCTAGCGGCCACGGCAGGCAAGAGGCGGAGCCAGGCCCGGCCAGTAAGGAACTGGTTCGTGGCGGGGGTAGCAACGGGAAGTGGTGAGTCAACGCCTCACCGGACGCATCGCGCTCCGGGACGTCGCTCGCGGACACCCACCTTTCATCTGCGCCTGGTCGGCGGATTCGCCGCGACGCAGGACGGTCGCGACATCAGGTTGCCGGCAGCGAGTCGGCGGCTGGTGGCGGCCACCGCGCTCCACGCCGGCCCCATCCCTCGGCACGTGGCGGCGGAACGACTTTGGCCACACCTCGAACCGCGCAGCGCGCTCAGCAGCCTCCGTACCGCGCTCTTCCGCCTCAACGCTGGCTCGGCACTCCTCGACACCGGCCCTGGCTACATCGCGATCGCCGCGAACGTCGAGGTCGACGTGCGCGCGTTGGAGGCCTTCGCCCGCCGCTTGATCGATGGCCCCATGCCTGACACCGACGCGGAGGAATCGATCCGGCGTCTGACCATGGCGATCCTGCCCGACTGTGATGACGACTGGCTGCGCCTCGAGCGCGATCGGCTGCGTGATCTCTTCCTGCACGCGATCGAGGCATACGCCACACGGCTCTCGGCGGCGGGGAACTACGCCCGCGCCCTTGAGGCGGCGCATGCCGCGCTGGCGGCGGATCCCGTGCGGGAAACCGCGGCGGCGACGCTGATCGCGATCCATCTCGCGGAGGGCAACCGACCGCAGGCGGTGCGAACCTATCGGGACTTCCGTGCGCGCCTGCGAGCGATCATCGATGTGGAACCCGCCGATGAACTGCAGGCTCTGGTCGCCCGCTACATCACGGACGCCTAGAAGGAGAGCGGTCGGTTCGAATCCGATCGAGGCCCCCTCACCCCCTGGCGCAGGTGTGGCCGTAGCGGGTGCTCCGCTCGTCGAAGCTGAGCCCTTCTGGGCGGCTTCGCGGCGTCGGCCCAGGGACCGACCACTGAAGGGCCGCTCGACGGGTGCTCCGCGTCCGACGAGGAGTGGTGACAGCCGCCAGTCTCGCCGCCGGGAGATGGCCAACCGGACCGCTTCGGCCTGGCCTGGAACCACGCCACTCCGTCCGCACGGCTTTCCGGGCTTCCTGGCTTCGTGGCGGGGGCTTGAATATCGACTCTTGCGTATATAAGTAACTACGCAGAATATGAGACAGAGAGGCGGAGGCCCTGAGCCGAGGCAGTCCGCGGACGGGTACCTCGCACCCCGTGACCAATGCTGAGAGACGGAGCGCGCGATGCCACTGCTTGGGGTCATCTACGTCGGATCACTGTTCGTGAGTGGAACGGGCTTCGCCCTCTTCCTTGGAATCGCCTCTTCCAAGACCGAGCGGCGCCGCGAGCGCGACCTCGAACTGCGAGAGCAGCTGGACCAGTCAGCACCCGCGCGCGAGGGTCCGCCCACGTCCTAGACGTATCGCCGCAGGCGAGCGACCGCCAGACAGTCCGACCGCGAGAGGGATGCACGATGATGAGCACGACGACCAGCGAACGCATGGCGCGAGACGCCGTTGGAGACCGAAACCCGGGTGCCGGTTACCAGCTCCTGCTCAGGCTCCGTCTGCAGAACCAGCGCGGCATGCATGGGCGCATCACCACGGTGCTTGGCGAACTCGGCGCGAACATCCTCGACATCGATATCGCGGACGTGAGCGACGACGAGATCGTCCGTGACTTCCTGCTCCTGTGTGACTCCGAGGAGAGTGCCCGAGAACTCGTGCGCGCAGTCGGCACCCTCGATGGCGTTGAGATCCTCCGTGCCGCTGACCGAACCTTCCAGCTCCACCAGGGCGGGAAGATCGCGGTCGCGAACAAGGTGCACATCCGGACGAACGCGGAACTCTCCCACGTGTACACGCCTGGTGTCGGTCGCGTCTCGATGAAGATCCACGACAACCCTGACGCGGTCTGGTCGCTGACGGGAAAGGCGAACACGGTCGCAATCGTCACCGATGGGACC
>CAYPYF010000044.1:4679-19241 GCA_964414675.1 uncultured Dehalococcoidaceae bacterium | reverse complement strand
CACGGCGGTCCCATCGGTGACGATTGCGACCGCCGTGTTGGGGCTGGGCGACATTGGCCCCGAGGCCGCGTTGCCCGTGATGGAGGGCAAGTCGATGCTCTTCAAGTCGTTCGCCGATATCGATGCATGGCCCATCTGCCTCGACACGAAGGACACCGAGGAGATCATCTCCATCGTGAAGGCGATCGCGCCCGGCTTCGGCGCGATCCTCCTGGAGGACATCTCCGCGCCACGGTGCTTCGAGATCGAAGATCGGCTCCGCAGCGAGCTCAGCATTCCGGTCTTCCACGACGATCAGCACGGCACGGCGGTCGTCGTCCTGGCGGCGTTGATGAACAGCCTGAAGCTCGTGCAGAAGCGACCGGAAGACCTACGGGTCGTCGTGCTGGGTGTCGGCGCCGCAGGCGTCGCCTGTTCGAAAATCATGATGAACTTCGGGGTCAGGAACGTCATCGGCTTCGACCGCGAGGGCGCAATCTATCAGGGCCGTCCGAACCTCAACGAGTCCAAGCAGTGGTTCGCGGAGCACACCAATGCCGAAGGCTTCGAGGGCAATCTCGAGGACGCCCTGGTCGGCGCCGATGTCTTCCTCGGCCTGTCTGGGCCCGGGCTCGTCCAGGCAGACTGGATCGGCCGGATGGCGAGTGACGCGATCGTCTTCGCGCTCGCGAACCCAGTGCCCGAGATCCTGCCCGAGGAGATCAACGGGCGCGCGCGTGTGATCGCGACGGGGCGCTCTGACTACCCGAACCAGATCAACAACGTGCTCTGCTTCCCCGGGCTCTTCCGCGGGGCACTCGACGCGAGAGCGACCGAGATCACCGAAGAGATGAAGATTGTTGCCGCCCGCGCGATCGCGGAGGCGATCCCCGAGGCGCAGCTCACTGAGGAGTACATCCTTCCGTCGGTGTTCAACGAAGAGGTCGTGGTGCGCGTCTCCGCAGCCGTCGCCGAGGAGGCGGCCCGCAGCGGCAACGTGCGAGAGCGCGGGTCGCGCATCTTCGTCTAGCGCACACCTCGGGATAGTGCATACAGAGGGGTTGGCAGATGGCCCGCAGCCTGCAGCAGTTCAAGGCGGAACTCTTCCGCGCGCTCTCCCACGAGGTGCGAATTCGCGTGCTCGAAGAACTCCGGGCCGGTGAGCTCTCCGTCGGGGAGCTCCAGGAGCGCCTCGCCGTGAGTGGTCCAAACCTGTCCCAGCATCTCGCAATCCTACGCAATCAGAGTGTGCTCACCACCCGTCGAGAAGGCACCACCGTCTTCTACTCGATCACCGACCCGCGCATCCAGAACCTCCTGGACGACGCGCGCGCGATCTTCGAGGAACAACTCGCCGTGAGCAGCGCCCTGCTTGATGACTAGCCACCCGGTCTGAGAATCGAACGCCCCCGAGCGGCAGCAGGACATCCACGTGCGTCTTCCAGGCCGCCACCGCATTCAACTGCTACCGCGTGCCGAGTTGACCGGGAATATCTTCTCGGGGCTGATCGTGGGGGTGATCGCGTTCCCACTCTCGATCGCACTGGCCGTCGCGATCGGGATGCCGCCGGTCGCCGGCCTGTACACAGCGGTATTTGCGGGGGCCACGGCCAGCCTGCTCGGTGGCTCGAAATACAACATCACGGGGCCGACGGCCGCCCTGGTTCCGCTCCTGTTGCACGTGGTCATCCTGCACGGCCCCGCAGCCCTCGCGCTCGTCGGAGTCCTCGCCGGCGTGATGTTGATCCTGATGGGCATCCTGCACTTTGGGCGCCTGGTCCGCTTCATGCCTCAACTCGTCATCGTCGGCTTTACCGCTGGCATCGCGGTGTCGATCGCTGCTGGCCAGCTGAACAACCTCCTGGGCCTGACCGGCACCGACCCGCGAGTAGAACGATTTCACGAACGTGCGTGGGACACGGCTCGACACCTCGGCACCGTCGAACCAACATCAGCTCTGATCGGCGTCGCGTCGGTCGCGTTCCTCGTGGCCTACCAGTCTCGGCCACGGCGCGTCCCCGGCCCGCTGATCGTCGTGGTGCTTGCGACGGTTGCTGCGCAGTTGCTGCATCTGGACGCAGCGACGGTCTCCAGCCGCTACGGTGAACTCCCCAGCGGCCTCCCGGCCCCAACGCTGGCGTTCTTCGACGTCGGCCTGGCGTTCGATCTGATCCCGGTGGCTGCATCCGTTGCCGTCCTGGGGGCGGTGGAATCGCTCTTGTCCGCAGTCGTAGCGGATGGCATGTCGGCGACCGGGGAGCGGCACGATTCGGACCGCGAGCTTGTCGGGCTCGGGATCGCCAACCTCGTTGCCCCTGTCATGGGGGGTATTCCCGCCACGGCGGCGATCGCGCGGACGGCAGCCGGAATCAGAAACGGGACCACGTCGAGGCTCGCGGGCGTCATCCACGCGGGCACGGTGCTGGTGCTGACGGTGGCCCTCGCCTCGGTCGCGGGCGACATCCCGCTTGCCGTGCTGGCAGCGATCCTGCTGGTTGTCGCCTACGGGATCGCCGACGTGGCAGAACTCACGAAACTGATACGGACGGCTCCCCGGGAAGACCTGATCGTGCTGGTGGGGACGATCCTGATCACCGTGTTCTTCGACCTGACCTTCGCGATCGCCCTCGGCGTTATCGCGTCCACCGTCATCCTCCTGAGGCGGATGATCAGAGTCCCGGTCGCGGGGTTGCTGCTCGACGACGAGACGGAGGACTCACAGATACCGGTAGCGGTGACCAACCTCGTGCGGACTCATCCCGACGTCCTGTTCTTCAACGCCCAGGGCATCATTTCGTTCCACAGCGCAGCCGCCTTTGAGTCCACACTGCCGCGGCATGATCCGCGACCGCTGGTCATCCGAATGCGCGACATTCATCACGTCGACTCCTCCGGGCTGATCACCCTCCACGGCCTGATCGAGCACCGTCGGCATGCTGGCGGGAGCACGCTGTTGACGGAGGTGCAGCCCGAAGTAGAAGCGGTTCTCAGGCGGTTTGGCATCACGGATCTGGCACCTAACGTGATCGGGCGGTCGACCGAAGATGCCATCCAGGCGCTTGTCAGTGCGCACCGAACCGAGGCCCAGTTCGCGGACCGCGTGTGAGTAGAGCACCGGTGCAGCTGCGAACCTTCCCTGGTGTGTGCTCTTGCCGTCCCCCACGATTCCTTCATGGCACGTGACGACTGCCGCCGTCCCTGGCGAAGGAGGGGCGACTCGCACCCGGTGCTCCCCGGCACGATCAGCGCGCATGGTGTATGGTTTCTCCGGGAGATTTATGACATGACACCTGCCCCACCGACACTGACGCCCGGTCGGGTCTACCGGACGCGGGACTTTGCACGCTGGACATCGAATCCGCCCCGTCTCGCGCGGCGGCTCGCGGAGGAGGGCCGGCTGAAGCCGCTCGCCCACGGGCTCTTCGCCGCCCCGAAGCAGGGACGCTTCGGCGTGGTGCCGCCGACCGACGAAGCGGTGATGCGCGCGTTCCTCGATGGCGCACCGTTCGTCCTGACCGGCCCGGAACGCTGGAATGCGCTCGGCCTCGGGACCTCTGCCTCGTTTGCCGCACAGCTCGTCTACAACACCAAGCGCTCGGGCGAGTTCCAGCTGGGCGGGCGCCGGTACCTGCTGCGGCGGGTCGCGTTCCCGAAGCAGCCGTCGCCCGAGTGGTTTGTGGTCGACCTCTTTCAGCACGCTGAGCAAGCGGCTGCCGATCGCGACGACCTCACTCGGGCGCTCGGCGAAGCCCTCCGACGCGGGCGGTTCGACGCGGCCCGGCTGCGGACATGCGCGCAGGAGTACGGCTCGCGCGACACGCAACAGCGGATCGAGGAAGCCCTCGACGCCGCGCGGTCGGTGGCGGCGTAGTCACGGATGTTTGTCCACGAGGATCGCGACGTTGACGACCTGCTCCGGATCGTCGCCGACGAGCACGGGCTCACCGTCGGCCTCGTCGAGAAGGACTACTGGGTCACGCACGTCCTCTGGGCGCTCCTCCACCAGGGGCTCGACATCTGGTTCAAGGGCGGCACCTCGCTCTCGAAGGGATTCGGCCTGATCGAGCGCTTCTCCGAGGACCTCGACCTCAAGGTCTCGCCGGGGCGCGTACCGGCGCTCCCGGAGGTCTCGGACTGGACGCGGGAAGGCGCCGGCATCACCGCAGAACGCCGCGCCTACTTCGAGACGCTCGTCAGGTTGCTGGAGGTGCCAGGCGGCGAGCCGTCGCTGGTGGAAGAACTGGCTGACCGCTCGTGGCGCAGCGCCGGCATCCGCGTGACGTATCCCGGCCGCCACCTCAGCGACCTCGGGCCGCTCCGTCCGTTCGTTCTGCTCGAAGTGGGAAGCGCACGGGTCACGCCGTACGTCGAGCGAGACCTGACCTCATTCGTCCACGACTACCTCGACCGTCAAGGACAGCTCGCGGCGTTTGACGACAACCGCCCACGCGCGGTGCGGTGCGTGCACCCACTCGTGACCCTCATCGAGAAGCTCGACGCTCTCCACCGGCGCGTCCCGAGAGAGGAGCTGGATGCCTCCACCTTCGTCCGCCACTTCGAGGACGCCGCCCGCATCATCGCGGCGGCATCCTCGTTGCCGTCGCTCGATTCCTACCCGGAGATCGCCGCGCTGACGGACGAGATGCGCTCGGAAGGACAGATCCGGCAACGCCCGTCCGCGGAGGACCCGGCCTTCCTGCCCGGCAATGACGAACGCTGGACGCAGATCCGGGACGCCTACCGGGCGATCGAGCCGATGTACTGGGGCGAGCGCGTCACACTCGAGGATGCCTGCACCGTGATCCGTGACTGGGTCTCGACGGAGCTGTTCGACTAGAGAACTGCAAGCAGCGTCGCAGCACCGCCGCGGCACCCGCGGGATCATCGATACCCCCCGGAGGAAGGCAGCCTGCACACTCGCCAATCAGGGGCGCGTACCCGTCGGTTGTGATCAGCACCCGCGGAGCTGGTGGAGCGGATCACCCGTACCGTGACCACGGGTGGGGCACGAGCGTCAGGACGGCTGGCCGGTGCAAGCGCGACGCGTCGGAGCAGCCAGTCCATATATATCCGAGGGCAGTTCGCGCTTATTTCACGCTTACGACGGCGGAATCCTCGGCAATGCTCGCTACCGGAGAGCGCCACCCTGTATCCACCGCAAGCCCCGGCTCCGCACTCCCATCGGCGACTGCTCACGTGCTCCCGGACTCCCGCTGCCAGATAAGGGCGCGTGGTACCAAATAAGCGTGTGTGGTGCGAAGTAAGCGTGCTGGTGGACTGGTTGTGGATTGGGGCTTGCTAGGCTGCTCCGCGTAAGTAGTGCGTTTCGCCGGTCTCGCCAGCTCCCAGTGAGCAAGAAAACCGGTACGGATGGGCTCATCCAGGACGTTGAGGACGGATCACCCCTCTCAGGGAAACGAGCAGCGCTCTCCACCCGACCCGTCGAACGAGCCACCAGCCAACCCAGAGCAAACACTGACAGGAGGCACACTGAGAACGAACGAGAAACACACTGGAGCGATGCCACGACTGCCGCAGTGCGATCATCACGGGCAGACCCATGTCATCGACACGAAAGGAGTGATGACCGAAACGATGTTCGAGTAGCCGCGCCCGTTCGGGCACGACGCGCAACCACCTGGCCGATCTGACCCACCATGCCCGCTCGCTGAGCGCCGATCGTTCGTGATCGGTGCCTGGGGCCGGTACGACGTAGCTCGACGCCAGGACACCTGACAGATAGCCGGCACGCCGCGAACCAACCTCGATGGACTCCATCCGGGGTGATTCCGCGTGCCCACACAGGAGGAAGCAATGGATCGGTTCGATGACGGAGAGATCGAGGAGTCCGGGGACCGGCGGTACATCCGACGCCGCCGCGGCCCGACGCTGGCGCGCTGCTTCGCGACGGTGATGGTGATCACCTTCGTGCTCGCCGCCGCCTCGAAAGCCATCCCTGCATAACAGTCCCGGCTGGAGCGAGACGGAAAGGAAGGATCGGATGGAACGGAGAACGAGGAAGCGGAAGCCGCACCTGCTCAGGCGGTGGCGCGAATGGATCAGGCGGTGGACCGGGCGGATCACGCATGCAGTCATCTGGTGCTGCCTGCAACTCCGCGCCGGATGGCGGGCGGTCGCGACGCGGCTGCGTCCGTGGCGGCCCGTCGTGCTCGTCGATGCGAAGCGCGGCCGGGCACGACGGTTGCGCCGGATGCTCTGCCGGGCGACGCGGGCGCAGTTCCGTGCGCTGGGTGTCCCGCGCCCGGACCACCTGCTGATCGTGGTGCAACGCACGGTCGAGCAGGAGGAGCGCCAGCTGGCGTCACTCCTGCAGGTGTTCGAGACCGGAGACCAGGTCCGCCGTCATGTGCTCTTCCTCGCCCTCACGGTTGAAGGCGAGCCGATGACCGACGGCACGGTCGTGGCGGCGTTGCGCCCGCGACTGCACGAGGTGGTGCGCGAGGCGCTGGGCGAACTGGTCTGCGCCGTTCCCGGCGACCGGGCAAGGAAGCAGCGTCCGACTCCGATCGTGCCGCTGCGTCTTCCAACGCCGGAGGCACCGCCTTTCGACCACGAGGCGCCGTTCCCGGACGACGCCGACGCACCGATGGCACCCGCGAGTGACGGCGCCTACGCCGTCGCCGCGCACAGATAGGAGATGGAGACGATGACCCAGGGATTGGTGCTGAACAGCCTGACTGACCTCGCGGCGGTCCGTGACCGCTTCGCGGTCGACGATCGCGTGCCGGATGAGCTGGCGCTCGTGCCCGTGATCGACGGGCGTGATCCTGACGCGATCGGGACGCTGGTCGCGGACGCGCAGGCGGCGCTCGCCGAGTTCGCGTCGGTGATCGAGGCCGACGGCGCCCGGCGGGGGGAGGCCCAGGCGGGACTCGCCCAGTGGCGACGCATCCGAGCGGAGCTGGATCGCGTCGGCCGCATCGCGGCTCAGACGCGCCAGGCAGCCGCACGGGCGGACGAAATCGCGCGGAGCGGGTTCACCGAGGGTGATCGCCACCAGGCGCGCTCCGTGGCCGAACACATGGGCCGGCTCGCCACGCGGGCCGATGCGCATGCGGCTGTCCTGCAACGCGAGGCGGATGCCCTCGCTGAGCGGGAGGACATCAAGCGGCTCCTCGACGAGGAGCGAAGCAAGGAGAGAGAGATGGAGATACGAGAGACGCTGACGCTGGTGGAGGAGCACCTCGACCACGCCAGACACGAAGAGGCCCGGCGACTGCTGACTTCCCTGGAAAAGAGCATCAGCGGTGTGCCGGACCTCGATGGAACGTTTGAAACGCTACGAAACCGCGCCGAGGCCGTCAAGGTACAGGTGGCAGAGGAGGCGCTCCGCGGGGCGCGCCGGTGCCACCGTCGCGAACCGGTGGCGGCGCTCGACCTGCTGGAGCCGATTGACCTCGAGGGGCTGCCCGAGGAACTCGCCCGTCACCTCTATGGACTCTGGCTCACCGTCTGCCGGCGGATCGGGCTGCTCGCGGCGGTCCATTACCGGACGGGCTTCGGGCACGGCGCGGTGCTGATGCCGACCGCCGATGGCCAGTACGAGGTCGTCTCCGCGATCGGCCTGCGGCGCTGGGAGCGCGGCCGGCGGTTCGCGCCGCAAGCGCTGCGAGGCGCACGCCCGCTCGCCTGACCCTCTGATTCAGCAACCATTCACCTCCTTCGGGGCCGCCTTCGGGCGGCCCCGATTTCGTGCTGCCCGTCCAGACGGGAGTCGTGCGCCCGGCAGTCGGGCGCACCCGAGAGCGAAACCAACCGTGTCCAATGAAGGGAATCCGAACGTGTCCAAGAACGACCGTTTCCGGCGCGCCGTGCGCGGCGTGTGGGAAAACAGCCATGCCATCTACGCCCAGTGGAGCGATGCCCAGCGCGCGGCGGTACAGCCCGCCGTCGACGCTCTGCTCGCGTGGCTCGTCGATGCCGAGAGCGAGGGCGCACTGATCACCCGCTACTGGGAGCTCGGCGACGCGCCCGGCGAGGTCCTGAAGCCTCACCTGCCCGCAGGCATCGGTCCCGCGGACGCCCTGACCGTGCAGGAGGAGTGCTTCTGGCGACGGGTCAGCGAGATCGAAGCGGCGGCACCGGATGCATGACGTCGCGGCGATCCGCGCCGCGCATCCGATCGCGGAGACGATCGCCTCGGCTGGAGTCGAGCTGAAGCCGTCGGGAAGGCGGCTGGTCGGACGCTGTCCCTTTCACCGCGACCGCGACCCGAGCTTCGTGGTCTACCCGGAGACGGCGTCGTGGTTCTGCTACGGCTGCCACGCCGGCGGCGACGTGATTGACTTCGTCGCTCGCGTTCGCGGCACGTCGTTCCCGGAGACGGCGGCATTGCTCTCGCAAGGGCTCCCGGCACTCCCATCAAACGTCGCCCGCCTCCCGACACGTGCGCCGGCGGATCGACTCGATGCCGCCTCACTGGCGGTCGTCGAGGCGACCGTCAGGCACTACGAGTGCGCGCTCCTGAAGTACCGGGACGTGCGCTCCTACCTCGCCCGGCGCGGCATCTCCATGGTGACGGCACGCCGGCTGCGCCTCGGCTACGCCGCGGGCGGCCTCGCCCAGCAGTTGCGTCAGTCGCGCCTGAGTCTCGACGCAGCGGGGCGACTCGGGCTGCTGGACGGCGACCGCGAGCCGTTCACGGGTCGGGTCGTCGTCCCCGACCTCGACGCTGGGCGCCGCGCGACCTGGCTCACGGGACGTGCGATCGAGAACCGCGGTCCGCGCTACCTGAACCTCCGCGCGCCGTCGCCGCTCCTCGGCAGTGCCGGCGCACGGCTCGTGGGACAGCACGCGGTGGTCGTGGTGGAAGGCCCGTTCGACTGGCTCACTGCCTGCGAATGGGACGTGCCTGCCGTGGCTCTCGTCGGCACGCGTGCCTCGCGGCTCGCCCTCGCGGCCCTGCGCGGATTCCGCACGGTCTACCTCGCGCTTGATGCCGACGGCCCTGGCCGTCGCGCTTCGGCGCAGCTCGCGTCTGCCCTCGGCGCGCGAGCGATTCCGGTGGCGCTCCCGGCGGGAGTGCACGACTTCAACGAGCTCGGCCAGCGGCGCGGCGGGCGTGATGCCTTCCTCGCCACCCTCGCCGAGGCCCGCAGACGAATGGAGCAGTCATGGCAGCAGAGCGAACGACCGCGCCTCAACCGCGCCGCCTGAGCACCGCCACGAAGCGGAAGCTCCGGCAGCCGCTCGCGCCCGAGCACATCTCGGAACGCGAGACCGGCGACGAGCCGGTCCGCTACCTGGAAGGGTGGCGGGCGATCCAGCTGGCGAACGCGATCTTCGGCGAAGATCGCTGGGGTGCTGAAGTGGTCGGAGAGGTCAGTTACCGCGCGATCCCTCAGACGGGACGGCGCAACGCCACCCCGGTGCTCGGCATCTACACGGCGACCGTGCGCGTCACTGTCGACGGCTGTCCCTCACACAGTGACGTGGGCGCCGCAGCGGTCGAGGAGCAGACGCCGGAGCAGCATGCCACGGCGTACAAGGCGGCAGTGACGGACGGTCTCAAGCGGGCGCTGCGCCACCTCGGCGCGGGGCTCGGCAACGAGCTGTCGGCGCGCCTCGACGGGACGGACACGACCGGCCCGGTGGATGCCGAACCGCTCCGCCGCGAGGTGCTCGCGATTGCCGAGCGCGCCGGTTCCGATGAAGCGCGCACGCGCGAATGGGTCGCCGAGAAGTATGGCTGCCCGCTTGACGAGCTCGACGCACGCCGGCTCCGGGACGCCGTCACCCGCCTCGCACGCGGCCTCAACCGCCGCAATGGACACGCGCAGGCCGCCTGACGATGGTCCTGCAGCCAGCGGCCCGGCGCGTGGTGACCACGCGCTCAGGCCAGTACGCCGTGGCGGTGATCCCGCTGTGGCATTCGCCGATCCCCGGCTTCCACGCGACCGCCGTGCAGGCGGTGCGCACCGATGGCTCCACGCACACCGTGCGGCTCACCGTCTACGAGCGCCGGAGGCCCGGCGGCGAAGCTCACATGGGATTCCATGACGGCCCGCACGCGGCGTAGGCCAGTCGCGGCACGCCGCGACCCCTACGCGGAAGTCACCGCCCGCATCATCGCCGCCCTCGAGCGCGGCACCGTCCCGTGGCGTCACCCCTGGCGCGCACGCGGACTGCGCAACGCGGTCTCGCACCGCCCCTACCGCGGTATCAACCTGCTGGTGCTCAGCCTCACCTCGATGGAGGCGGGCTACGACGATGCCCGCTGGCTCACGTACCGCCAGGCGGAGCAGCTCGGCGGGCACGTCCGCCGCGGCGAGCACGGGACACGGGTCGTCTTCTGGAAGTGGCCCGCGCGCGACGAGGACCGCAACAGCGACTCTCCGGATGCAGACCGCAGCCCGGCCTTCCCGTTGATGCGGCTCTACACCGTCTTCAACGTCGCGCAGTGCGAGGGGCTCACGCTCCCGGACCAAGAGTCCGGAGGCGAGTTCGACCCGCTCACACGGGCCGAGGCGATCGTCGCTGGCTATGCCGACGGGCCTGACGTCTTTCATGACGGTGAGTCCGCCTACTACATCCCCTCGCGCGATGAGGTGCACCTCCCGCCGCTCGGCGCGTTCCGCGACGTCGACGGCTACTACGCGACGCTCTTCCACGAGCTCGCCCATTCGACCGGACATCCGTCACGGCTCGACCGCGAGGGCTACCAGGAGTCGGCCCCGTTCGGCTCGGCGGTCTATTCACGCGAGGAGTTGGTCGCGGAGTTCGCGGCGGCGTTTCTCTGCCAGGAGGCGGGGGTCGACGCCTCGCGGCTCGACCAGTCCGCCGCCTACATCGCCTCATGGCTGCGGGCGCTCGAGGACGACCGCCGGCTCGCGGTCGCGGCAGCCGGCCAGGCCCAGCGCGCCGTCGACCACATCCTCGGCTACACCCCGCAGCCGACCGCAACCGATGTCCACGAAGAGGAGCATGCAGATGTATAGCCCCAAGATCCCCGAGCGGTTGATCCCGCCGCTCTACCGGCTCGGCCAGGCACAGGGCCGGCCGATGACGCACCTCGTCGCCGAGGCGGTCGAACGCTACCTCGCGGCGGAGGGGTGGCTCGATGACCTCGAGCCAGCCGCCGTCCCGCCCGACAACGTCGTGCGCGGGGTGTTCCATGGCGCCGGCGAGCGCACGGCCGCCTGAGCGCCATGCCTCGCCTGCGTCATGTGATCGAGGTGCCCGGGTACGACCTGCCCGGGCACCTCGCCCGCACGCTGTGCGGCCGCACCGTCGCCTTCGGACGGATGCCGAACGTGCCGCGAACCGACCCGCGGTACTGCGCCCGCTGCCGGGCCCGCGCCGATACGGAGGCGCCGCGATGACGGCGCCCTCACTCCCGCCGGGCACCCGCGTCCTGCGGATCCACCTCGCCGGCGGCATCGACCTCCCGGTCCCGCCCGGCCTCGCAGAGGACGGTCCTGGCTGGGACGCCTGGTTCGAGCGGGCGCTCGCGGCGGCCTTCGAGGACGGTCGCTGGGCGGACGCCAGCTCGATTACCCGCTCCGAGGTCGGAACCCTCGACGCACACGGGCGCTTCCGACGCCTCACATGAAAGGAGACCGGATGGAGACCATGCACATCCGCTGCGCTGGGTTCGCCGGCGCGGTTGACGCCTACGCGCGTGACGGCGCCGACCTGTGGTTCATCTCGATGATCTCGAACCAGCAGTCGATCCGCGCGCTCTGGGCGCGGCTGCTCATAGGCGAGCCCGCCGTGATCAGCGACGACGCGCTCATGGGCGGCCGGTACTGCACGCTCGCACCGCAGGCGCGCGCCGACTGCCGCTTCCACACGGCTCGGTTGCCGGCCATGGGCGCGACACACGCGATACTGGTGCCGTCAGCCGCGCTCTACGCGGGCGAAGGCCCCGACTTCCTCCTGCTCGCTCGCGCCGAGGCAGAAGCACCGACGCTGCACTACCGGTTCCTGAGCCGCCGGATCGACCTGCCGCTCCACCCATCGTGGAGTGAGTGGCTCTGGAAGCGCGGGCTGGACAGCGGCGACGTCCGCCCGCTCGACGCGCACGGCATCCACGCCTGGCGCTGCGTGCCCGATATCGAGGCGTTGCAGTCGGCGCTTGGCCGCGCACTCCGGGGACACCGGATCCCACTGCCAGCGGAAGAGCTGGCGAACGCCGCGTGACAACGCAGCTGCTCGTCCGCGACCGCGAGGTGCGCGATGCCGCGCCTTGAGTCGCTCGCCGTCGGGGGATACTTCCCGACACCGCCCGAAGTACTTGCCCGCATCGGCGCGATGATCCAGCCCGCCACACACGGCGGCCGTGTCGCCGTTCGCCTGCTCGATCCCTGCGCCGGAACGGGAGCGGCGCTGCAGCAGCTCGCCGCCACCATCGGCGGCGAGACATACGGCATCGAGCTGGAGACGGACCGCTACGAGGAAGCCGCCGGCGTCCTCGACCACGCGCTCCCGGGGAGTGCGTTTACCGCGCGGATTGAAGAAGCAGGATTCTCCTGCCTCTTTCTCAATCCGCCGTATGACATCGACCTCGATGCACGGCGGTTAGAGCACACGTTCCTCACCGCGATGACGAAGGTGCTCCGCCCCGGCGGACTGCTCATCTACATCGTGCCGCAACGCCGGCTCGCGACCTCGGCACGCTATCTCGCCGGCCACTACCGCGACCTGGCCTGCTGGCGCTTCCCCGACGGACTCCACGAGCGGTTCGACCAAGTCGTCCTGTTCGGGACGATGCGGGAAGCGCCGGTCTCCGACGCGTCCGGCCGCGCGGCCGTCGAGTCGTGGGCGTCGGGTGCGCTGCCCGAGCTGCCCGCCGCGGGTGCAACGAAGCAGTTGCACGCGTTGCCGGTGCTCCCTGCCGGCGACGTGCTGTTCACGTCGTTCAACTTCGATCCGGGCGAGGCCGCCGCTGAGGCGCGCCGCTCCGGTGTGTGGGCGCACGTCGCCCTGACCGAACGGCTCTGGCCACCGGAGGAGCGTCGCGTCCGGCCGCTGATGCCGCTGAGGCGCGGGCACCTCGCCGTGATGGTCGCCGCGGGGTTCCTGGACAGCGTCGTGCTCCATTCCGGGCAACAGCGGCTGCTCGTCAAGGGACGCACCTACAAGGAGTCCATCTCGGTCTACTCACCTGACCCGGAGGTCGAAGTCGAGCGCGAGGTGATGCGGACGTCGGTCACGGTGCTCGACCTTCGCACGGGCGACATCGAAGTGATCGATACGGGCGCGTCGGACGCCTCCAGGTCGTGACGACCCTTCCTGAACTCCTCGCCGAACACGGCGAGGCGATCACACGCGCCGTCCTGCGCGCCTACCCGCCGGTCTACACGGCACGCACTCGCGACAACTGGGGCTTCGACCTCTCGAACCTCAAGCGCAGGCCGATGGGCGCCCAGGGCGACGCCATCCGTGCGGCGGCGGTCTCACTCCAACTCCACCGCGGGACCAACGTGGTCGGCGAGATGGGCACGGGCAAAACGATGATCGGGGCGTCGGCGGCCTACGTCGCCGGCTTCCGGCGTGTGCTCGTGTTGTGCCCGCCTCACCTGACCCGCAAATGGAAACGCGAGGTGGAGGACACGGTGCCGCTTGCCGAAGCGGTCATCGTCAGCACGATCAGCGACCTCAGACGGCTCCGCTTCGACCGCCACTGGCCGCTGTTCGTGATCCTCTCCCGCGAGAAGGCCAAGCTCTCGTACCGCTGGAAGCCTGCTGTACTCAGGCGGCCGGACGTCGATGGCGGACGCGCGGCCTACGACGAAGACGGCGAGGTGGCGCGTCGCAACTGCTGCCCAGGCTGCTGGCAGACGGTCCTCGACGACGAGGGCATCCCGATCGACCTCGCCGAACTCGGGCGGCGGAGACACACCTGCGACCGCTGCGGCACGCCGCTCTGGCAGGCCGACCGCAGCGGGCCGGCGCGGGTTCCGCTGGCCGACTACATCAACCGGCAGATGCCCGGCGCGTTCGACCTGCTGATCACCGACGAGTCCCACGAATACAAGGCGCGGGGCTCGGCGCAGGGGATCGCCGCAGGCACGCTCGCCGAGACCTGCGGCCGGACGCTCACGCTCACCGGCACGCTCATGGGTGGGTACGCATCCACGCTGTTCCACCTGCTCTGGCGGTTCTCGCCGGAAGTGCGCGATGAGTTCGCGTACGGCGAGGAGTCTCGCTGGGTCTCTCGGTACGGCATCGTCGAACGGATCACTCGCAAGGCGGGCGACGACGATGTGATCGACGAAGGGCGTTCGAGCCGACGGCGTGGCTACCGCACTCGGACGGTGGAGAAGCCCGGCGTCTCCCCGGCGATCCTGTTCCATCTAATCGTCAACACCGTCTTCATCCGGCTCGCGGACGTCGCGACCGACCTCCCCGAGTACCGCGAGGAAGTCCACCTGATTGGGATGGACCGCGGTAGCGACGACGGGCCGTCACAGGCCTCTGCGTATCGAGACCTCTCGGCGGACTTGCACGCGGCGGTGATGGCGGCGCTCGCCGGCGGTTCCCGCCGCCTACTTGGCGCGTACCTCCAGGCGCTGCTCGCGTACCCCGACGCCTGCACACTCGGGGAAGAGGTGGTCGACC
>CAYPYF010000044.1:0-4669 GCA_964414675.1 uncultured Dehalococcoidaceae bacterium | reverse complement strand
CGACCGGGGCGGTGATCGGCTCCGCCCCGGCCCTGCCGGACGACCGGCTCTACCCGAAGGAGCAGGCGCTCGTGGACCTCGCCGTGGAGGAGCGGCGACAGGGGCGGCGCGTGCTCGTGTACGTCACGCACACGGGGACGCGCGACCTCACGCCCCGACTGGAACGGGTGCTCCGCGAGGCCGGACTGCGCGTCGCGATCCTGAAGGCGGACACCGTGCCGCCTGACCGGCGCGAGGAGTGGGTCGCACGGCGCGTCCGTACCGGAATCGACGTGCTACTGGTCCATCCCCGGCTGGTGCAGACGGGACTCGACCTGATCGACTTCGCCACGATCGTCTGGCACGAGGTCGAATACTCCGTCTACACGATGCGCCAGGCGAGTCGGCGGTCGTGGCGGATCGGCCAGCGCCGTCCGGTGCGCGTCATCTACTTCGCCTACCGCGCCACGCTCCAGGCACAGGCGCTCTCACTCGTCGCCCACAAGCTCCAGGCGTCGCTGATCGTCGAGGGCGAGATCGGCGACGGCGGACTGGCGGCACACGGAGCGGAGGGCGACAACCTCACGCTTGAACTCGCGCGTTCGCTCGCAGGCGGCGGTGAGGTCGACGAGGAGTCGCTCGAGGCGCTGTTCGCCGAGGCGCGTCTCATAGCCGATGGCGCGCAGGAGGCTCTCGACGCTCGGGACTTCGCGCCCGAAGCCCTCCCCGTCCTCGTGAGCGCGAGCGTTCGCCCGCCGTCGCGCGAGGACTGGATCCCCGGCTCGGATCGGTTCGGCTCCGAAGACGGCGAGCAAATGCGTCTCCTGTGACGCCCCAACGACGCGGAGCCGGCGGTCGCCTCGAACGATGCGCCGCTGGCTCCCGCGTTCTTGCGACCGGGCGCAACGCGTGCCCGCCACTCTGATCCCAAGTAGGAGAGACAGCATGACGATGAAGACTGAGCCCGTCGCCGCGCAAGGCGTCGAGGTCTTGATCCCGCTGAACAAGTTGAAGAAGTCCCCCCACAACGCCCGCAGGACGCCCCATGGGGAGGCGGCGATCGCGGCACTCGCCGCGAGCATCGCGCACAAGGGGCTCCTGCAGAACCTCGTCGTCCAGCCGGAGGTGAAGGCTGATGGTGCGGCGACGGGTTACTACCTCGTCACCGCGGGTGAAGGCCGCCGGCTCGCACTCGAGCTGCGCGCGAAGCGGCGCGAGATCAAGCGGACGGAGCCGGTTCGCTGCATCGTGGACGTGGTGCACGACGCGCTCGAGATCAGCCTCGACGAGAACGTCACCCGTACCGAGATGCACCCGGCCGACCAGTTCGAGGCGTTCCGCGCGCTGAGCGAGGAGCGTGGCTGGGGCGCGGAGGAGATTGCGGCGCGCTTCGGCGTCTCGCCGCTCACCGTCCGCCAGCGGCTGCGGCTCGGGGCCGTCAGCCCCCGGCTGATGCAGCGCTACCGCGACGGGGACCTGACGCTGGACCAGCTGATCGCGTTCGCGGTTAGCGACGACCACGCCCGCCAGGAGGAGGTGCACGAGAACCTCGGCTGGAACCGGGAACCGCGAGTCATCCGCTCGCGCATGATGGAAACCCACGTCCCGCCGAGCGACCGGCGCGCGATCTTCGTCGGCGTCGACGCTTACGAACAGGCGGGCGGCGCAGTGGTGCGCGACCTCTTCAGTGAGGACGGCAGCGGCTTCTTCGAGGACGCCGGGCTCCTCGACCGCGTCGCATTGGAGCGGCTCAACACCCGCGCCGACGAGGTGCGCGCGGAGGGCTGGAAGTGGGTCGAGGTGCACCTCGACTTCCCCTACAGTCACGGCCTGCGGCGCGAGTATCCGAGGCAGGTGCCGCTCTCGGAGACGGACCAGAGGCGGTACGAGGCGCTGCGCCGGGAATGGGACAGCATCGCGGAGCAGTACGAGGGTGACGAGGACGTACCGGACGAGGTGGAGTCTCGCTTCAACGAGCTCGAGGCGGCGATCGAGCAGTTCTCGGAGCGCCAGCGCGTCTTCGACACCGACGTCATCGCCCGATGCGGTGTGTTCATCTCGCTGGATCGGGACGGCGACCCGCAGATCGAACGCGGGTTCGTCCGCCCAGAGGATATCCCGCAGCCCGCGCTCGACCTTCACCCGCGTGCCGGTGACGCTGATGCTGATGCGGGCGAGGATTTGGACGACGGTGGTGAGGAGCGGCCCGACGATGCTGAGGATGAAGCCGATGACCTCGGCAAGCCGCTGTCGGACGCGCTCGTTCGGGACCTGACCGCCCACCGCACCCTTGGTCTCCGCCTCACGCTCGGACAGCAGCCGTCGGTGGCGCTGATCGCGATCACGCATGCCCTCGCGAGCCAGACCTTCTACCACTCGGCGGCAGATCTGAGCTGCCTGGAGATCCGTCTGACCGCATCGCTGCTTACGCAACATGCCGAGGGCATTGGAGAGACGGCGGCGGCCAAGGCACTCGAGGAGCGCCATCGGGCGTGGGCAGAGCGCGTCCCCAGAGACTCAGACGCTCTCTGGGACTTCGTGGTCTCGCTCGGCGCCGAGGAGCGGATCAGCCTGCTTGCTCACTGCGTCGCGGGTACCGTCTACGCGGTGCAGCAGCGATGGGACACGAGGCGCCAGTCGCTTGCCTACGCCGACACGCTTGCCAACGTGGTGGCGCCGAATATGGTCGCGCACTGGGAACCGACCGTGGACAGCTACCTCGGCCGAGTCACAAAGGCGCGCATCGTCCAGGCGGTACGAGAAGGCGTCTCCGACGAGGCCGCCAAGCGCATCACTGGCCTGAAAAAGCTCCCGATGGCGAAGGCCGCCGAGGAACTCTTGTCCCGCACCGACTGGCTTCCCCTTCTGCTCCGAACCGCGAACGACGTCAGAGAGTCTGCGGAGGAGCAGTTCACGGGCTCCTAGTGGTGCGTGGTGGGGATGACGGCGCCATCCCCACCATGCCTCCGCGCGATCCCTTGCGAGTCAGGCGTCAGTCGCCTGAATCACGGAATCTCGCATGAGAGACTTCATCAACATCCCAGACTGGCGCCGGGCCATAGATCGGGGAGTACGTGGCGTCTGGTACGGATATCGGCATGAATCTTCGGCCATTCTTCAGGATGGCCGTTCTGCAAGCGTGAGGAGCAGCGTCGAATCTTCCAGGGCCTCAACGTAATGCCGCACGTTCGCGTCGAAGGCGATCAGCCGTCCGCCTGGGAGGTCGAGTGACTGTTCCCCGACCTGGACACGTACGTGACCATCCAACACTTGAACGGTGGCCGCACCGGGTGCGGAGTGCTCGGCGAGGTTGCTCCCCGCGCGCATCCGCGTGAGCACCACGTTCAGCCCTCCTTCCTTGACCAGAGTGACAGCACGGCGGTCTTGCTCGCTCGGTACCAATCTCTCCAGCTCGGCCACCGCCTCCTCCAGGTCGATCAAGAGATGCTCGGCCGTCAAGTCGTGGGTTCGAAGGTAGGTGTGCTTCTCCATCGTTCTCAATCCCTTTCGCTTCCAGCCACCGTCAGGGGAGGCCCCGACGCTGTGATGCGTAACGGCCGCATCCGACTAGCCGCGCTTGGGCGGGGCGCCTGATTCGGTGACCGTCAATCCGTTCTCACGATACCGCTCGATGCGCTGTAGGTAGGACCGATGGCTCTGGGACGCACGCCAGAAGAGGACCGCGAACGCGGCGATGGCGAGCCAGCCGAGGATGCCGGCACCCGCCATCGCCCACCAGCGAGCCTCGCCCTCCAGCCCGGCCAGGAGCACCACACCTCTCAAGAACGCAGCGACGGTGAGCGTCGTCCCGAAGAAGGGGCCTCGCCACCGGCCGGGCGCACGGACCAGACGCTCGCTCGCGAACTCTGGGAGGATCAGTTGCGCCATGCCTACGATGGCGAGCGTCACGGCGCCAATCGCGAAGACGTGGCGCACCGCATCGAGCGTGGCCGTCTCGGGGATGCGGCTGTGCAGCGCGGCTTGCACCGCGGTGAACGCGAGCAGCCCGCCAGTGAGGCCCAGCCAGAGCACCGCCGGGTGGATCGACCAGGCAAGCCCTTTCGATGCCGCAGCAAGGCGGCTGGCACGCCTCCAGGGGCCAAACACACCGATCGCGGTGATGATGGCGAGCCCAGTCGAAGCCTGCCCGAGGTCGGACCAGAGCCACGCATCGCGACCACCGCTCGCGAGCACACCACCGACCGTCCAGAGAGCGATACCACCGAGCGCGAATCCAGCGATCGCGCCGCCTGCCATTCCGCCGGGGGGACGGCGTCCAAAGAACGTCGGGAATGAACGCACGCCCACGCCGAGAATCGCCGGCAGGAGGACCCCGAAGAGTTGCAGGTGCACGAGCACCCGATCCTGGGTCGCGGGTAGGAGCTCACCACCATCCCGCACAACCTGCGTGAGCCACCATGCTCCGAGGGCCGCTTGCGCGGTCAGGCAAGCCCCGGCTCCCACGAGAAGAATCGCGTGCGGCTGTCGCGTGCGGAGCGCGTCCGAGAGTGTGAGGTAGAGCATCATCATGAACAGCGCTGCTCCCACGAGCTCAGACGCGGCGCCGGCTACCGCCACGCCTCCGAATGGTGCGCTGCTGGCGAGCGGCTGGCTGCCGGCCTTCCGTCGCCCGGTGAGCCGACCGACCCAGCGCGAGTGGCGTCTGCTCGCGTTCTCGGCGCTGCTCGCG
>CAYPYF010000043.1:15643-23268 GCA_964414675.1 uncultured Dehalococcoidaceae bacterium | reverse complement strand
CGGAGATCGTGAAGACGCTCGGCCGGCTGCGGTACCGCTATTCCTACGGCCAGAACCAGCTCCGCCACTGCATCGAGACCTCGTGGCTGGCCGCCGCGCTCGCGCACGAGATCGGCGCCAACGTGGAGATCGCCCGCCTCGGCGGCCTCCTTCACGACCTCGGCAAGGCCGTGGACCGCGAGATGGAGGGCACCCACGCCCGCCTCGGCGCAGACATCGCCCGCCGCTTCGGCGTGCCTCGGGAGGTCGTCCACTGCATCGAGGCCCACCACGAGGAGGTCCCGCCGGAGACGGTGGAGTCCCTCGTCGTGATCTGCGCCGACGCGATGTCGGGCTCACGCCCGGGCGCACGTCGCGAGTCGGCCGAGGAGTACATCAAGCGGCTCGAAGCCCTCGAGGCGATCGCGAACTCCTTCGACGGCGTCGAGCAGTCGTTCGCCGTGCAGGCCGGCCGTGAGATCCGCATCATCGTGAAGCCGGACCGCGTGGACGACCTGGGGGCCAGCCGCCTCGCACGTGACGTCTCCCGCCAGATCGAAGAGACGATGCAGTACCCCGGCGAGATCAAGGTGACGGTCGTCCGGGAGACCCGCGCAAGCGCCGTCGCGCACTAGGCCCCCGCCGTCGAGGGCGCGAGCGAGGGCGAACGGAGCAGGTGTGAGCAGCGAGGGCGACTTCCACTGCCATTCGAACCGTTCGGACGGCACCCGCTCCCCTGCTGACCTCGTCCACCTCGCCGCCGCGAACGGCGTCCGCGTCTTCGCCCTGACCGACCACGACACGCTCGACGGCATCGAGGAGGCGCGCACTGCCGCCGCGATGCACCCCGGCTTCACCCTGATCCCGGGCGTCGAGATCTCCTGTGACGTCGCCGGCACCGAGGTCCACATGCTGGGCCTCTTCGTCGACACGACGCACACCGCCTTCCGCGCCGAGCTGGACCGTATGCGCCATGGCCGCATCGAACGCGGCGAGCGCATCGTCGCTGCGCTGGCCGGGCTGGGCGCACCCGTCGAGTGGACGCGGGTCCGTGAGATCGCCGGTGAGGCCTCGATCGGCCGCCCGCACATCGCGCGTGCGCTCATCGAGGCCGGCCACGTGGCCGACGTCGACGAAGCGTTCGCGCGCTACCTCGACCGGAACTCGCCGGCATATGTCGAGCGGGAGCGACTCCTCCCCGCCGACGCGATCGCCCTCATCCACTCCGCCAACGGGTTCGCCGTGTTCGCCCACCCGCCGTTCACCGACGACTACGAGCGCGTCGCCGCCGACCTCGCCGAGGCCGGCCTCGACGGCATGGAGGTCTACTACCGCTACTACGAGCCGGAGCAGGTGGAGGCGCTGCGCTTGCTCGCGGAGCGCCTGGGGCTGACCCCTTCGGGCGGCTCGGACTTCCACGGCCTGCCGCGTGAGAACGAGCACGAGCCGGGCCAGTTCAACATGCCCGGCGAGGCGATCGACGAACTCCTCGAGGTCGCTCGCGAGCGGGGATGCGTGGTGCCGGAGGCGGCGCGGTGACGACCGGTCAGCCCGAGCCGGTGGTCTACTGCGAACGTCACCCCGATGTCGAGACAGCGCTCGAGTGCGGCCGCTGCGGGACGCCCATCTGCCCCCGCTGCATGATCCACACGCCCGGCGGCATCCGCTGCCCGGACTGCGCGCAGATGCGTCGCCCGCCGATGTACGAGCTCGCGCCGTTCGACTACGCGAAGGCCGTCGCGGTGGGCGTCGTGCTCGCGGGTGTCCTCGGCTTCGTCGGGGCGCTGCTGTTCCCCGTCGGCGGGTTCCGCGGGCTGTTCCTGCTGCTGGCGCTGTTCGTGGGATCCGGTGTCGGCGCGCTGGTCGCCGAGGCGATCACGCGCGTCACCAACGGCAAGCGTGGGGTCGGGATGCAGCTCGTCGGCGCCGGCACGCTCATCGCGGCGCTCGGCGTGCGGATGCTGCTCTCGGGCGCGGGGTTCGAGGTGGACTTCGCCGGCCTCGCCATCGCGGGGGTGGGCGCGTTCGCCGTGTGGGGACGGCTGCGCTAGCGCGAGCCCTCGGACGGGCGTGCTACTGGAGGCGTTCCACCACCACGAGGACGGCGAGCATCCCGAAGCAGACCGCCGAGACCAGCCCGACGCGCTTCATCTCGCTCACCATCGTCGCTGACTCTCGCTCCAGCACACGGTCGGAACGCACGTGGACCGGCGCGGCGGTCGCGCGGACGGCCGGCGTCGCAGGCGAGACCGGCGTCGCGGGGTCAACGCTCGCGGCGGGCGTCACACCGGGCACGGAGGCCGGCCTCCTCGTGGGGCGGTTCGTGCGTCGTCGTCGTTCGCGTCCCATGGCACATCTCCACACATCGTCCTGCGCGCCCTCCGAGTGTACGTTCGCCGCCGCATGCGAGACAGTGCCGGACGCACCGCGCAGCGTCGATCGGCGATCGCGTTGACCGCCATCGGAAGCGCGGGATATCCTCAAGGACCACGGCCCCGTGGTGTAGAGGCCCAACACGCCACCCTGTCACGGTGGAGATCGTCGGTTCGAATCCGATCGGGGTCGCCATAACCCGCTCAGCCCTAAAGGCTGGAGCGGGTTTCCTTTTGCCCTCGTGCGCCGGATCCTGGCTCGGTTCGATCGCCCTCCCGCTCGGGAGCGTGACCCGCTCTGCGAACGGCTCAGCGGGTTGTCTCGTCGCCTTCCTCCCTGACGACCGGCATCGTTAAGCGGCGCGCCCGAGAATGTCGCCTGACACGCGCGTGCGGATCGCGCCGGATCGTGCGATTGTCCGCCGGACGCGAGTAGGCTCGGCGCGCACGGGAGAGAGGTCGCACCATGGCAGTCGACTACGAGGTCCGGAACAACACGGCCTACATCACGATCAACTCGCCGGAGAAGGCGAACATCCTCGATCGGACCAACTCGGACCTCATCACGCAGGCGTGGAAGGACGCGTGGCACGACCGCGATGTCCGAGTCGTGATCGTGACGGGCGCGGGCGACCGGCACTTCTGTGCAGGGCACAACCTGCAGCCGCCCGAGGGCGTCAGCGCCGAAGACCGCGAGTTCAACCGGATCTACCGCAACATCTGGCCTGAAGCCGGGACCGTGAACGGGACACCGATCGGCGTCGACCCGCACATGGGTGACCACTACCCGCAGATCTGGAAACCGGTCATCGGCGCGATCAACGGCTGGGCTGCGGGCGCCGGCCTGTACCTCACGCTGGGCTGCACGGACATCCGGCTGGCCTGCAAGGAGCACGCTCGCTTCAAGTTCGCCCTGCTGCGCCTGGGTGGGCTGGGCGCGGGGCCTGGCGCCACCCTGCTCCTCCGCCACCTCCGCTACCACGACGCCATGAAGATGATCCTGACCGACCAGGAGGTCGACGCCGAGGAGGCGCTGCGGATCGGACTGATCAACGAGGTCGTCCCTCACGACCAGTTGATGGCCCGGGCGGATGAGCTCGCCCAGGAGATCGCCGCGATGCCGCCGGTTGCGGCGCGCATGATGAAGGAGTTCGCCAACCGCTTCGCCGATATGCCCTTCGACCAGGCGTGGCAGGTCCAGAACCTGATGACGACGATGCTTGGGCAGATGACGACCGACGGCGACGAGGGACGGGACGCCTTCAACGAGAAGCGCCCCGCCAACTACACGGGCGGACTGCGACAACGAGGCGAACCGCTGCCTGAGCCGTCTCCCGAGGACTGGGAACGACTCGACGATCTGCGGCGGCGCCGGGTCTTCTAGAGCGATGACCACCGAAGCGCCGCGCCGGACACCGCTGGGTGACCTCCGTGTCCTCGAGCTGGGCGACGCGCTGGCGGCTTCGGTCTGCGGACGGCTGTTCGCCGAACTGGGCGCCGAGGTGCTGCGAGTCGCACTGCCCGGCGAGTCAGCGGCTGAGACGACCGAGTCCGTGCACGCGCGGGTGGTGACCGACGCGCTGAAACGCGCCGTCCCGGCCGACAGCGTCCCGCGGCACGCACCACGCGCCGACCTGGTCATCCTCAGCGGCGCGCCGCGCGACCTCGAGCGTGCCGGATGGACGCCGGAGGCGCTGCGAGCGCTGTCACCGAGTGCGGTCGTCGTCACGATCACGCCGTTCGGATGGGTGGGACCGCGTCGAGACGATCCGGCGACTGACCTGACGCTGTTCCACGCGAGCGGGATGGCGCGCCTCTTGATGGGCGCCGTCACGGACCCGGCAGCCGAGCCGCCCGTCCGCGCCGCCGGCGAGCAGTCACAGTTCATCGCGGCCGTCGCCGCCTCGACGGCGATCATGGCGGCGCTCGTGCGCCGCGCCGAGACCGGCGCCGCAGCGACCCTGGACATCTCCATGCACGAGGCGCTCGCGACGATGGCAGCGCGAGAGCTGGCGAGTCCGACCCTCGGCATCGTCCCCTCCTCGCGCGTGCGCCGCGGCGATGTGCTCGGCGCGTCGGTCGTGCTCCCGGCCAGCGACGGCGCGATCTCTGTCTCGCCTCGGGAGGTGCACCAGTGGAGCGCCTGGGTGGAGGTGATGGGTGCGCCCGAATGGACCCGCGATCCTCGGTTCGCGACGAACGCTGACCGGCTGGAGAACGCGGGCGAGCTCATCCGCCTGATGTCTGAGTGGACGCGCGTGCGGACGCGCGCCGAGATCTACGCCGCGACGCAGACCGGCCACGTCCCGTGCTTCCCGGTGAACACCCCGGCGGAGGCGCTCATGGACGAGCACCTCCGCGCGCGCGGGGCGTTCGTCCCGCTGGCCGGCCATCAGGACCTGATGCGGCCGGTGCCGCCGCTCGGACTACCTCATGAGCTCCTGCGCGAGGTACCGCCACCCGACGAGTTCTCACCCGCACCGGCATGGCCCGAGGCAGCCGGCGAGCCCACCCTCCCGCTGGCCGGCGTCCGCGTCCTCGACTTCTCGTGGGTAATCGCCGGGCCGACCTGCACCCAGTACCTCGCGTCGTTCGGCGCGGAGGTCATCAAGATCGAGTCGCCCGCGCGGCCCGATCCGGGCCGCCGTACCGCGCTGCATGACGTCCTCGGGCGCTCCAAGTTGAACCTGGGGTTGGACCTGAAAGCGCCTGGTGCGAGGGAGGTCGTGCTGGCCCTCGCGCAGACATCGGACATCGTGATCGAGAACTTCGCGCGAGGAGTGCTGGACCGGCTCGGCATCGGCGAGCAAGAGTTGCGCCGCGCCAACCCGGAGATCGTTTATGTCTCGGCGTCCGGAGTCGGCCGCACCGGGCCTCGTGCGGACGCAGTCGCATACGGCACGCTGGTGCAGTGCTTCGTCGGCTTCGCCGGGCTGAATGGCTATCCGGGGAGCACTCCGTCCACCGGGTTCGCATGGTCCGATCCCCTCTGCGGGATGTTCCTCGCGTTCGGCTCGATGCTGGCGCTCTACACCCGCCGCCGAGGCACGGCGCCGGTGCGCTCGATCGACCACTCGATGGCGGAGGCGCTGCTCTGGACGATGCCCGGGACGCTGTACGAGGCCCAGCAGGGCTGGGAGACCCCGACGCTACTCGGGAATCGGAGCCGGGATGTCGCCCCGCACAACGCCTACCCCGCGCAGGGTGACGACCAGTGGATGTCGATTGCGGTGACGAACGACGCCCAATGGCGCTCGCTCTGCGGCGTCATCCCGGCGCTGAGCACCCTCGCCGACCTGACACTCGCTGCGCGACCCGACCGCCAGACAGAGATCGATGAGGCAGTCACCAGCTGGACGAGCACTCGCGACGCACGCGACGCGGCACGGGAGCTCCTGGCCGCCGGAGTGCCCGCCGGCGCAACGATGACGACGCAGATGATGTTCGAGGACGAGCATCTCTGGGCTCGTCAGTTCTACGCCCCGGTCCAGCACGCCGACCGCGAGGCCCATCTGCTCCCGCGCCCCCCGTGGCTCTGGGCCGACGGCATGGGCGCCTCACGCGCTGCCGAGGGCCTGGGAGCACGCAACCTCCAGGTCCTCCGCGAAACCATCGGACTGGACGCCGAGGCCATCGAGATGCTTTCGAAGAACGGCGCGCTCGTCTCGGACTAACCTCGACGTACCGCTCCGTCGTGCCGCGGTCGCCTCGTGCAGCCACTCTGACAGCGTTGGCCCGGGTAGGAGAAGACGATGCCTGCGAAGAAGACCGACCCAACGCCCTCCGCGAAGAAGCCGGCGGCCAGGAAGTCTGCGGCCTCGAAGGGCTCGTCGAGCAAGGAGGTAGTGCTGCTCTCCGGTGGCAACCCGCAGATCGCGAAGGGCGATGGCGATGCGCCCGTGCAGGCGTACATCGCGGCGATGCCGGACTGGAAGCACGATGTCGGGCGCAGGCTCGACACGCTGATCGAGCAGGCGGTGCCGAAGGTGCAGAAGGCCGTGCGCTGGAACTCGCCGTTCTACGGCGTCGAGGAGAACGGCTGGTTCCTCGGGCTCCACTGCTTCAACAAGTACGTGCAGGTGACGTTCCTCAACGGGGCCTCGCTGGAGCCGATGCCGCCGAAGGCGTCGAAGCACCCGAGCGTGCGCTACCTGGACATCCCCGAGAGCGGGGAGTTCGACGAGAAGCAGTTCACGGCGTGGGTGAAACAGGCAAGCAAACTGCCGGGCGACCCCCTGTTCTAGCGAAGGCAGGTCTGAGCTGGCGCATCACCTGGCCGAGTTCTTGCGGCGCCAGCACGGCGAGGGCTGGCGAGCGCTCGCCGGAACCGACGTGCGCGGAACACTGCCGATCTCCGACGCCCTCCTCCGCGAGGTGGTCGTGGAAGCGCTACGCGACCGGCTCGGGGGCCACGGCGTTCGGTTGATCGGCCTGACCGTGCTGGCGGACGAGGTCGTCCGCGTGGAGGTCGTCGTGGGCGGGTCACTGTTATCGAAGCGATTCCGCCCTGACGTGAGGTTGTCCGGGGTGCACGGGCTCCCGGACGCGCCCTCGGTGACGGCGACCGTGCCGAAGCAGTACGGGTGGCTGGTGGCGCAGGCGCTACGGCGACAGCCAGGCGGCTACGTCCGCTCCGAGGGTGAGGCGCTGACCGTCGACCTTCGCGCGCTGGTCGAACGGCAGTGGGGCGAGGACGCCACGGCCCTGCTCAGCCTCCTCAAGCGCGCCGACCTTCGCTCGGAGCCAGGTTCGCTCTTCGTAGACTTCGTGGTCGCCGCCCCCTGACGGTCGGGCTTGCGACGTACAGTCCTCGCACATGCGTCGTCTGAACGCGGACCTGTAGGAGGAATGTGATGCTCGAACGAATCCAGCCGGAGGGACTCCGCCACCCGCCGACCTATACCCCGGTCGTGCGCGCCACCGGCGGAAGCACGATCTACATCTCCGGCCAGGTCTCCGCGGACGCCGAGGGCAACGTGGTCGGGGTTGGGGACTTCGCCGCCCAGGCGAAGCAGGTGTTCGCGAACCTGCGGCTCGCGCTCGCCTCGGTCGGTGCGGACTTCTCGAACGTGGCGAAGATCACCACCTACATCGTCGACTACACCCCTGCCCTGCGTGAGGCGTACGGCGCCGCGCGCGTCGAGGCGATGGGGGACGCACTCCCGGCGAGCACGCTCATCGGCGTCCAGGCCCTCGCGATGTCCGAGTACCTGATCGAGGTGGAGGCCATCGCCGTCGTCTAGACGGGTACAGAGCGCCTGCCGCGAGAGGCAG